>CAZCPB010000016.1:5424-30482 GCA_964500365.1 uncultured Phycisphaeraceae bacterium | reverse complement strand
CGGGCCAGTACGTCCACGTCGTAACGCCGCTTCCCTGCTCCAGGAGCGACGCGTACCGCCGCGCGCTCGGGCACGCCCATTGAATATCGGTCACCGGTCTGGTTTGCGTGGATCGCGGTCCCATGTTCACAGTCCATACGCGACCGCGCGGTCAGGCTGCCTGAATCCCGCGCGCTCTCACCCGATCCAGCACCACCGCCCCCACGATGATTCCCCCCGTTACCACCTCCTGCACCCAGTTGTCCAGTTCGAGCTTCGTGCACCCGGTGTCCACGACCGTCATGAGGAACGCCCCCACCAGCGCGCCGAACACGCTGCCCTCGCCGCCCGAAAGGCTCGCGCCGCCGATCACCGCCGCGGCGATGATCTTCAGCTCGTAACCGCCCGCCGTCGTCGGGTCGCCCATGCTGAGGTACGAGAACTGCAGCACCGACGCCATCCCCGCGGCGCCGACTCCGAGCGTGTACACCCATACCTTCACGCGCGCGACCGGAACGCCCGCGTAGCGTGCCGCGGTCTCGTTGCTCCCGATCGCGACCGCGCGCCGGCCGAGCACGGTCCAGCGGATCATCGCGGCGAACGCGATCGCGGTCCCCAGCATCACCCACACGCCCGGCGGCAGCACGGAGCCGACCCCCGTCGTCGCGGGGGTCATCAGGTCCAGGAGCCAGTCCGGTTCTTGCGGATACACGGGCTGGTTTCCCCCAAGCCCCTTCGCCACGCCGCGCAGCGCGCCCCAAAGGCCGAGCGTCACGATGAACGGGGAGAGTTCCACCTTGGGGAGCAGGAACTTTCCCGCCACGAAGGCCGCAGCTCCCGCTCCAATCCCGACGCCCGCCGCACTCCACGGACCGGTGTGAGACGACGCCCACCACCCAGCGCCAACCGCGACCGCGAGTGCCGCGCCGCGCGACCAGTGCCCGACCACCATCGACCCGATCGCGCCGCCGACCAGGAACGCCGCCCCGACGCCCGCGGCGGCCGCCAGCGCGGGCGACCCACCGGACCTGCTCACCAGCGCGATCACCATCGTTCCCAGCGCGATCGTGGAACCGACCGACAAGTCGAGGCCGCGCGACATCAGAATGAGCGTGGCGCCCGCCGCGGCCGTGCCGACCACGGCGGTCTGCAGAAGCATGAGCTGCTGGTTGTGCCAGGAGGTAAACCGCTCGCCGACCAGGGCCGCGAAGAAGACCCACACCACGACGAGGCCCAGCACGGGCCCCAGCGCGCGCCACATCGCCGCGCGCCGCTGTGCCGATCCGACTGAGCCCGTCGCACTCACGACGTGAGCTTACTCGATCAGCTTCTCGATCTCCGGCTGGTCGAGGTTGTCCCTGGTGACCACGACCGCGCCCGTGTCCACGATCGGCTCGACCTTCTCGCCCTTGAGGTGCCTGGCGAGCAGGGTCACCGCGAGATTTCCCATTTTTTCAGGGTTCTGCATGACCAGGGCATCGATCTCGCCCTTCCGCAGCGCCTCGACCAGCGGCGGCGAACTGTCGAACCCGACGAACTTCACCTTCCCCGCGAGCCCCGACTGCCGGAGCGCGAGCAGCATCCCCAGCGTGCTCGACTCGTTGGGGCAGAACACGCCCTGCGCGGCCTTCACCTGGTCCATCATGTTCAGCGCGGCGGTCTTGGCCTCGCCCGAGGTCGCGCCGGCGAAGCGGTTGTCGGAGATGATGCTCACGCCGGCACTCTTGAGCGCTTCGATCGCTCCGCCTTCGCGCTGCGTCGTGCTCGCCGAGCCGACGAGATAGCGCAGCACAACAGCCGATCCCTTCCCGCCCATCAGTTTCGCCAGGTGCATACCGCCGAGCTTGCCCGCATCGGTGCTGTTGGTCGCAACGAAACTGACGAAGTCCTTGCCCGGCGCGCCCTTGAGCGCCGAGTCGAAGATCACGACGGGGATGTTCTTATCCTTGGCCTGCTTCACCGCGGGCGCGAGGGCCTGGTCGTCGAGCGGCGCGAGCACGATCCCCGCGACGTTGTCGGCGATGAACTGCTGTACGAGCTGGATCTGCCCCGCGCGGTCGTTCTCCTGGAGCGGTCCCTTCCAGACGACCTCGACGCCGAGGTCCTTTCCGGCGGCTCTGGCCCCGCGCTCGACCGCCTTCCAGAAAACGTGGGTGGTGCCCTTGGGGATCACGGCGATCTTTTCGGGCGGCGCGCCGCCCCCGCTGTCCGTGATCCCTGCCGCGCACGCGAGGCTCCCCCACGCCAGGAACGCCGCGCCCGCCACGTGTCGTATTGAACCTCGCATCTCCGCCTCCGTCGTCCGCCGGGTTCGATGATCCACCGCCGCTACTCGACCGGCGCGCGCCGTTCGCCCAGCATCCGCTGCCGGTAGTGTTCGTCGCTGCGTCCGTCGATCCGGCGCACGTCCGCTTCGCTCAGCAGCCTCGGCCCGCCCGCGGAGAGCGACCCGATCCGGATTTTCGCCGATTTCACGGCCATCGCCGTGATGTTCTCGACCTCGCGCGGCGAGCCGCCGAGGGCCACCAGCCCGTGGTTGCGCATCACGATCATCTTCGGCGAGCGACCGCGCGCGGCGGCATACTCCTCGACGCGCCGCCTGACCTCGCGTGCCAGCGCGAGCCCGGGATCGACGTAGGGCACCAGCACCGTCGCCGGACCGCAGATCACGATCTCGTCCGGGAAGATCCGGCCGCCGAATGCCTCCTCAAACTGCGCCGAACACGCCAAGCAGTTCACGTGGACAGGGTGCGTGTGCGCGACGAAGCTCACCCCCTCGAGACTCAGGCACACCGCGTGCATCAGCGTTTCGACCGAAGGGCGCGGCTCGGGCAGTTGGTCGATCTTCGCCGCGATCAAACTCTCGATCACGTCGTCGTCGTCGAGGTCGGCGTCGAGCATCTCGAGCACGCGCGCCATGGAGACCCGCACAAAGCCCCCCGGCCCCGCGCTCCGCAACTCCACCCCGCTGGCCTTCACCCAGAACGTGCCGTCGTCGGCCCGCGCCGACGTGTTTCCCTCCGCGAGGATGACCAGGTCCTTCGCCGGGTCGCCGAGGCGCGCCGAGAGATCGACGAGTTGCTCCAGTACCCCGTTGTGCACGCCCGCCTCCGAATTCAACGCCCGCATCCTACCCGATCCCATGCGCGGCCTATCGCAGGAACGCCTCGGCAAGACCCCCATCGACGCTGATGATCTGGCCCGTTGTTTTGGCGCTCCGCTCGCTGGCCAGGAAATAGACCGCCTCGGCCTGGTCTTCCGTGGTCACAGGCTGGCGTGTCAGCGTCCGCTGCGCGTAGAAATCCGCCAGCTTGGCCCGCAACGCTTCCGTCGACTCTTCCGTCGAGTACCCGATCTTGTACTTGGCGAGAGATGCGATGACCCGGTCCCTCGGGAACATCGACGATCCCTCGACCACCGTCGCGGGGGCCACCGCGTTGACCCGCACGAGCGGCGCCAGGTCGATGGCCAGCTCGCGCGTCAGGTGGTTCGCCGCGGCCTTGCTGGCGTCGTACGCGAGGCTGCCGCGCTTGGCGACCACGCCGTTCACGCTCGTGGTGAGCACGAGACTCGCGCGGAGGCCCTGGCGCTGCCACAGCGCCCGGGCCTCGTCGGCGACCAGGAACGCACCGGTCACGTTGACATCGAACGACTCGCGCCACTTCTCGTCCGGCACGTTCCCTTTCTCGTCCGGCGACGAATACAGCCCCGCCGTGACGATCACGGTGTCCACGCCGCCATAGGCGAGCACCGTCTGCCGGAGCAGCTCGCGCACACGCTCACGCCGCGTGATGTCCACACCAAGCGCGACCGACGGCCCGCACGACGAGACCCCCGTCCCCGCCACGCCGATGCCCGCGCCGTGGGTCTTGGCCAGCCCGTCCGCGGTCTCGCGAGCGCCCTCGACGGAGCGGTCCGCGCACACCACGTGCGCCCCCTCGCGCGCGAGGCGGGCGGCGACGGTCCGCCCGATCCCGCTCCCCGCCCCCACCACCACGGCAATGGTCCGCGACATCTCCTTCTCGGCCGGCATCCGCTTGAGCTTGGCCTCTTCGAGGAGCCAATATTCGATGTCGAACGCCTCCTGCTGCGGCAGCGAGACGTACCGGTCGATGGCCTCGGCGCCGCGCATCACCTCGACGGCGCAGGTGTAGAACTCCGCCGTGACACGGGATTCGCTCTTGGTCTTGCCGAAGGCGATCATCCCGACACCCGGGATCAGCACGACCGTCGGGTTGGGGTCGCGCATGGCCGGCGAATCCGGCCGCCTGCACCGCTCGTAGTACGCCGCGTAGTCGCGCCGGTAGGCCTCCAGCCCGCGCTCGAGGGCCGCCTTCAGCGTCGCGGAATCTCCCGATTCAGGCGACCACTCGACCAGCAAGGGCTTGATCTTGGTGCGCAGGAAGTGATCCGGGCATGACGTGCCCAGCTCGGCGAGCCGCGCCGCCTCGCGGCTGCACACAAACCGCAGCACTTCCGGTGTCGCCTGCACCGTCGCGAAGACACGCCGGGACTCGGAAAGCCTGCCGCGCAACCACGGCAGGACTTCAAAGAGCAGCTCCGCGCGCCGGTCGTCGGGGATCGCGCCGCACCGCGCCCCGCCGAACGCCGCGTCACCCTTGTCGCGCGATTCGATGTACCGCGCGGCCTTCTCGATCAGGGAGAGGGAGAGCTCGTAGCACGCCTTGCCGTCCTCGGACCAGTTGATCAGTCCGTGCTGCCCCAGGATCGCCCCCTTGAGCCGCGGGTTCTTCGTGCACGCATCCCGGAGCCGCAGGCCAAGATCGAACCCCGGGCGTTGCCAGGGCAGCCACGCGACCTCATCGCCGTAGATCTCGCGCGTCAGTTGCTCGCCCCGCTCCGAAGCGGCGACAGCGATCACCGCATTCGGGTGTGTGTGATCCACGTGCTTCGCCGGCACGAACCCGTGCAGGGGCGTGTCGATCGACGGGGCGCACGGATTGAGATTGAACGCGGCCAGGGCGTACCGCGCGACCATCGCGTCCTCGGCCGGGGTCTTGGGCCCGGGCGCCCCGTCCCGCCGCCAGTTCCGCTCGAGCCCGAGCAGCGTGCCGAGTTCGACCGAGGCGAAGTTCGACCGCGTCGCCGTGCGGAGGTCGCCCCCTGAACCCTTGACCCACAGCACAGGTATCCGCTCGCCCGTCAGCGGATCGATTTCCTCCAGCTTCGCCGACGTGTTGCCCCCGCCGGTGTTGGTGATCCGCTGGTCCGAGCCCAGGAGGTTCGATCGGTACACCAACAGCCCGACCGGATCGAGCGCGCTCGCCGCGCTGTCGTCCCAACGGAAATTCACGTGCCGAAACTCGCCGGGTCCGCTCACGAGGCGATCTCCTGCCAGTGCACCCACGCCGGGGCCGGTTTGCTGATCTTGTTGAATCCACAATATCAGGTACAATCAGACACAATCAAGCACGATCGCACGATCGTCGTTCTGTTTTGGGCACGCTCGTTTGGAACGGAACGGCGTCGCAACGGAGAATCACATGGAGGACAGGCAGACCCAGTTGCTCGCGCGAGAGCGGCACCGCGAAATCCTCAATCGGGTCGCCGAGGTCGGCGGCGTGCGCGTCGCCACGCTCGCGCAGGAACTCGCCGTTACGCCCGAGACGATCAGGCGTGACCTTGAGAAGCTGGGTTCCGAGGGCAAGCTCATCCGCATCCACGGCGGCGCGATGCCCATCGGCAACGACCGGCGCGAATTGCCTCTCGACGTCCGGGGCACGGTCAACCTGTCCCAGAAGCGATCCATCGCCCGCTATGCCGTGCGATTCGTTTCGCACGGGGACGTGATCGCCCTTGATGCCAGTTCGACCGCCCGTGAGATGTCCAAGGTGCTCCCCGACATTCCGCTCACGGTGGTGACCAACTCGATCGCCGTCGCTACCGCGCTCGCCGAGCGCCCGGAGGTCCGCGTGATCTCGACCGGCGGTCTTCTCGACGGACCTTCGCTCTCGTATGTCGGACCGATCGCCGAGGAGACGCTCGCCCGGTTCCACATCAAGAAGGCGTTTATTTCCTGCCAGGGCGTGGACCTGCTGCGCGGGCTGAGCGTCACGGCCGACGAGCACGCGGGCATCAAGCGCCGGATGATCGACCTGGCGGAAACCGTCTACCTCCTCGCGGACAGCACGAAATTCGGCCGCAAGGCCGTGGAGTTCTTCGCCCCGTTGTCCGAGGTGGACGTGATCGTCACCGACGCGGCAATCTCGCCCGAGATGCGGAGCGAGTTCGCCGGCGCAGGCCACGCGGTCGAATCCGCTCCCTGAGCGCCGAACGGTAAACTCCGACCCGAACGCCCCACGTCATGAGGATCGGATTCTTCATTTCCTGCCTGACCGACCTCTTCACGCCGCGTGCCGGGATCGCCGCCGTGCTGGTCCTGGAACACCTCGGGCACAGCGTCGAGTTCCCGGCGGGCCAGACGTGCTGCGGCCAGCCGATGCTGAACAACGGCTTCGAGCCCGAGGCCCGTTCGATCGCGCGGCGCGTCGTGAGCCTGTTCGCGTCCTGCGAGGCGATCGTGACGCCGTCCGGATCGTGCGCGGCGATGATCCGTGAGCGCTTCCCGCCCCTGCTTTCGGGCGCCGGGGGCCTCCCACCCGGCGCACTCGATGTGCCCGCCCGTACCTACGAATTCGTGGAGTTCCTCACCGATGTGCTCCGCGTCGATCCAGCCTCCCTCGGCGCCCACTGGCCAGGAACTGCCACGCACCACCCTTCCTGTCACTTGCGGGGCCTTCACGCGTCGGACCGCACGGGCCGGGTTCTGGGCGGAGTGCGCGGGCTGACCCTCAGGGCCCTGCCCGACGCCGAGCAGTGCTGCGGTTTCGGCGGCACGTTCGCCGTGACGTTCTCGCGACTCTCCGGCTCGATGGCCCACGCCAAGGCGCGGAGCATCAAGGAGACGGGGTGCGACACGCTCGTCTGCAACGACGGTGGATGCGCCATGAACATCTCCGGCGCCTGCCGGCGCGCCGGCACCCCCGTCCGCACGACCACCACGGCGGAGATCCTCGCCGAAGGCCTCGGGCTCCTTGAGCGGAGCGCCGGAACATGAGCCCGCGCGAGGCCGGGACCCGGGAGCCGGCAAGCCCGCTGTTCCCGTCGCTGCCGCACGACATGCGCGCTCCCGCCGCCCGAGCGACGCGCGACGTTCAACTTCAGCAGTTCGTTCACGGCGCGGCGCGCCTCAAGGATCACGGGCGCGAATCCGCATGCCTTGAAGCGTTCGGAGACCGCTACGACGAGGTCCGCGACCTCGCCGGGCGCCTGAAGCAGCACGCGCTCGACCACCTCGACTTCTATCTCGAACGGTTCATCGAGCGCGCCGAAGCGGCCGGGACGCGGGTGCACGTCGCGCCGGACGCCGCGAGCGCTAACCGCATGTGCCTGTCGATCGCCGCGGCGCACGCCTGCCGCGTCTGCGTCAAGGCCAAGTCCATGGTGACCGAGGAGACCCGGCTCTTGTACGCCCTGGAGCGTGCGGGGATCGAGACGCTCGAGACCGACCTCGGCGAGTTCATCCTTCAACTCGACCACGACGCTCCCTCCCACATCGTGACGCCGATGATCCACAAGGACCGCGCTGCGGTGGCGCGGGCGTTCGTCCGCGAGCTCGGCGCCGAGCACACCCTGGACCCGGCCCGCCTCACCGCGATCGCGCGCGAGCACATGCGCCGCAAGTTCCGTTCGGCGGACCTGGGCATCAGCGGCGCGAACTTTCTGATCGCCGAGACGGGCTCGGCCGTCGTCTGCACCAACGAAGGCAACGCCGACCTGGCGATGGCGTGCCCGCCGGTGCACGTGGTCTTCGCGGGGATCGAGAAGGTCATCCCCCGGATGGAGCACCTGCCGGTCTTCCTGAAGCTGCTCGCCCGCTCGGCGACCGCGCAGCCCCTCACGGTCTATACCACGCTGATCACCGGCCCACGCCGCGCCGGCGAGCGGGAAGGCCCGCGCGAAGTGCACGTCATCCTCCTCGACAACGGGCGCACCGGCATCCTCGCCTCCGACGCCCGCGAACTCCTCCGCTGCATCCGCTGCGGCGCCTGCCTCAACGCCTGCCCGGTGTACCGGCACGCCGGCGGCGGGCACGCCTACGGCGCGGTCTATTCCGGCCCCATCGGGGCAGTGCTGACCCCGCGCCTCCGCGGGCTCGAGAACTACGCCGACCTGCCGCGGGCCAGTTCGCTCTGCGGCGCGTGCTACGAGGCGTGCCCCGTAAAGATCGACATCCCGGGTCAGTTGATCGCGCTGAGGCGGGCCCTGGTCGAGCGTCGGAACCTCGCGTATCTCGACCGTCTCTTGTACCGCACGTGGGCGTGGCTCCTGCAACGGCCTCGCGCGTTCCGGCTCGCACGACGCGGCGCCCGGACCCTCCTGAGGCTCGTCGGGCGCTCGGCGCCGAGGGGTGGCGCCTCAGACCAGACCTGGCTCGAACGAGGGCCCGGGCCCCTGCGCGGCTGGACCAGCGAGCGCGACTTTCCCGTCCCGCCGCGCCAAGGGTTCCGCGAATGGTGGAGCCGGCGGGGCGGCAATCCATGACCCCCTTTCCGGACGATTCCGACGCAGCGCGAGAGTCCCGGGTCGAATTCCTCGCGCGCATCCGGGACGCCGTGGACCCCGCGCGGTCCGTGGCGGGTGAGCCCGAGGCGCCAGCCGTGGACCAGCGACTCGTTCGCCTCGCGCCCCGTGGGCTCGATCAGGTCACGCTGTTCGCGGAACGGGCGGGAACGGCTGGAATGCGGGTGGCCCGGTGCTCCGGGCATGAGCTTGCCGGCGTGCTCAGCGCCCTGTTGGCTGGGCTGAACTTGCGCCGCATCGCCGTCCGCGTCGCCGATCCCACGCTCGCCCGCGCGGCGGACGAGGCCGCATCGGCGCTCGATATCCACCGCTACGCGCCCGTCGACGACGATCGCCTCGACGGCTACTTCGATCTCGACGCCGGCATCACGGACGTGACGAGCGCGGTCGCCGAGAGCGGCACGCTGGTGCTGTCGAGCGATCTGCACGGGCGCGCCGCGCACCTCGTGCCCCCGATCCACATCGCGTTGGTGCCCGCGTCGGCCATCGTCCCGGACATGCTCGATCTCTGGCCTTGTGGCGCCGCCGCCGTCCCGCTCCCGGCGTGCCTGACGCTGGTGACAGGCCCGAGCAAGACGGCGGACATCGAGGGTGTGCTCGTCACGGGCGTGCACGGCCCACGCGAGGTGCACGTGATCATCGTCGATGCCCCGGCGCGCGCCGCCGGCGCTCCACGCGAGGAACCGTCATGACCCCGCCCCACGACCGAGTCATCGCCGCCGGTCGGTTCCTGAGGCTCGTGGACCGCGACGGGTGGGAGTTCGCCGAACGCCCCCACGGCGGCCGGGTCGTGGCGGTCGTGGCCATCACCGACGCCCGGTCTCTCCTGCTCGTCGAGCAGTTCCGCGTCCCGTTGGGGCGCGCGGCGATCGAACTGCCCGCGGGGCTCGTCGGCGATGATCCACGCGCTCCCGACGAGTCCGATGAGCGCGCCGCGCGCCGGGAACTGCTCGAAGAGACCGGCCACGACGCCCGTCAATGGACCAGGCTCTTGGAAACTCCCACGTCCGCGGGGCTGACCAGCGAACTGGTCACGATCTTCCTGGCCCGCGGCCTCCGGCGGGTGTCCGGGTCGCTGGGCGACGGGAGCGAGCGCATCACGCTCCACGAGATTCCGCTCGAGTCGCTCGACGACTGGCTTGACGGGCGGCGTGCGGCCGGGACGGCGATCGACTCGAAAATCCACGCCGGCGTCTATCTCGCCTGGCGCGCCGAACGGCACCCCGGCGGATGACCGGGGCCGGGCACAGCGCCAACAATCCATGCCTCCGGAACTTCCCATTCCCTCAGGAGCGACCCATGATCCGCCGGACCTGCCTTCCCCTGATCGCCGTGACGTTTATCGGCGCCCTCGGCGCCGCCGCGCTCGCCCAGGAGAAGGCCGCGACCCGGCCCGCCCGCACCGATCCGCGCGCCGGGGATGCGTACACCCTCGCCACGTGCCCCATCAGCGGAAAGAAACTCGCCGACCCTGTGGTCAAGATCTACGACGGGCGCGAGGCCCGCTTCTGCTGCAACGGCTGCCCGAGCCAGTTCGAGAGCGACAAGAACGCGGGATGGACGAAGGTCGACGCCGCCATGATCAAGGACCAACTCCCCCACTACCCCCTCGACACCTCGGTCGTGTCGGGTAAGAAGCTGGAGAAGCCGGTCGATTTCGTCTGGAACAACCGGCTGGTTCGCCTGGCCGACGAGAGCGAGAAGGCGGCGATCGAGAAGGACGCCCGGACGTACATCGCCGCCCTCGATAAGGCGGTGATCGAGAAGCAGTCGGGAGCGTACCCGCTCACCGAGTGCCCAATGATGGGGGACTCGCTCGACCCGGCGGACACCAAGAACGTGGTCGTCGCCAACCGGCTCGTGAAGGTGTGCTGCTCGAGCTGCATCGGCAAGGTCCGCAAGAACCCCGCCAAGGCGCTCGCCGCGCTGGACGCCGCGTCCGCCAAGCCCTCCGGCGGCCAGTGACCTACCCGGGCTCGATGGGCAGGAAATCTCGCGCACGCCCTTCGGCCCATTTCCTGAACCGGGGCCAGAAGACCTCGTTGAGCAGGATCTTCAGGCACGCCGCGGCGGGGATCGCAAGCAGCAGCCCGTAGAACCCCGCGAGCACGCCGCCCGCGAGCGAGACGAACAGGATCGTGGCCATGTCCATGTTCATGCTCTTGCCCTGGATGAGGGGCGTGAGGACGTAGTCCAGGATCGCCTGCCCGACGACGTACAGGACGATCGGGGCGAAGACGATCCACCACCACGTCCCTCGCACGCCGTCCGAAGGGTCGAGCCACATCAGCACGATCGCGATGGGCACGCCGATGGCCGACACGTACGGCACGATCACGAGCACGCCCACGACAATCCCGATGATGAGCGACGCGGGCGTACCGATGAACAGGAAGCCCACCGAGAAAAACACGCACATGATCGCGGCGATGATCAGCCTCCCGCGGATGAAGCCGGCGATCACCAGATCCATCTGGTGCAGCAGGTCGAGCACCCGGACCTTCCGGCGTTCGGGGATCAGCCCGCGCCAGAAGTTCAGCACACGCCCGTACCCCGTGCAGAAGAAATAAAAGAAGAACGCGGTCAGGAGCATCCCGAACGCCCCCACCCCGATCGCCGCGGCCCCGCGCACGATCGCGTCCACCGCGCCCGCTCCGGTCTGGATGGCCTGCTTCCCGATCGCCTCCGAGTGATCGCGCACCCAGTCGACCGTCCATTTGAGCGCGGCCCCGGTGTCCGTGAGCGGGCGGCGCCGTGCCGGTGCGCTGTCCTTGGCGGCGGCGGGGTCCTCCCCGGTTTCGACGCCCGCGGGGGTTTCGCTCTGGGGCTGCACCTCCTTCACCATCGCGTCTCGGATCCGGCGCCACGAATCATTCGGGAGTTGAGCGCGGAGGTGCTCGTCGTCGGGATTCCCGACCGATTCGCTCAGGGAATGCAGGTTCGCGGCAAATCGCTGTGCATACCGGACCCCTTGCACGGCCGCGAACCCCGCGCCGACCGTGACCGGCACGACGATCAGCACCCCCGCCAGCGCGAGGATCGCGACCGCGACGCCGCCGCGGGAAAACCGGCCCGACCTGGTCGCCCACCTCACCAGCGGCTCGAACAGGTACGCCAGCGCGAGCGCCAGGAGCAGGGGTACGGTCACGACTCGGAGCACGTACCCGAGGTAGAGAAGGCCGAACACGGCGGCCAGCACGAGAACATCGCGCACCGGCTGCATCTGCCACAGGTGGAGTTGCTTCCAGTCCGCCGAGGCCGCGGGCGGTTCGGAGCCGGGCGATCCCTGGCTTTGCGACTTGGCCATGCGGCCAGCCTACACGAATCGGCCGCGATCAGCGCGCCGCCGGCCCGCTCGCCTCCGCTTCGAGCGTTCCGAACGCCTCGCCGAAGTCGTACACGGCGCGGAAGTCCTCGAGCGAATCCTGCTCGGCCTTGCGCATCAGCTGCAGATCGATCATCGCGAAAACGATCCGGCCAAAGTCGTCGGTGCGGCGAACGCCCCAGCGATTCAGCACCGTCCGGGCGAGCATGCCGTACTGCTGGATCGCAAAGTCGCGCAGCCCAAGGCAGAGCTGCTGCCCGGTGACGTGGCGGCGATCGTCCGGCGTCGAATCGCGCAGGGTGCCCTCGCCGTGCACCGTCCGGGCCGTGTGCGCCAGCCCCAGCCGGACGAAGTCAAAGGCTTCAGGCGCGTACGGCCCCGCCACGTCTCTCAGCCTCTTCCAGTCGATCGTTTGCTCCGCCACGCTCGAATCTCCGATGCATCACGCCTCGCCCGACACTATCGGCAGAATTGATGCTAGGACTGTGATCTCCGCGCGGACCACCACCCGCGCGTTGAAGCCTCGGTTCGACGCGGACCGCTCACGTGCGGATCGCCACGCACGAACCATCGGAGCCGGCGGGCGGCCCATGCGCCCGCGTACTCCACCCCGACCCGGGGACTTCGCCCCACACGCGAGGCGGGGATCGGACTTCCCGCTTCGATCCACAGCGCCCGGTCTTTGGCCAGGTCGTGCCCGTTCAAGGCACGGTCGATCGCCAGCGCCTGGCAGACGCACGCGGGCCCGCGGCAGAGGCGAACTTCCGACGCCCCCGCCCGTCCGCGACGCGTCCGCATCGCGTCCAGTCCTTCGTGCGGCCGGAGGGCCCGGATCAGGACGGCCTGCGGGTCGCCCTCGGTCGCGCACACGACGTTGACGCAGAAGTGCATGCCGTACGTGAAGTAAACGTACGCGGTCCCCGCCCGGGCGTACATCGCCTCGTTCCGGGCCGTGCGCCGACCCCCGTGGGCGTGCGACGCGCGGTCTGGAACCCCGAGGTAGGCCTCAGTTTCGACGATGTGGCCCGAGACTCTCTGGCCGCCGGCGTCGGCCCGAACCAGACGCCTCCCGAGAAGTTCGCGGGCCACGGTCGCCGCGTCGCGCGCGAACCACTCCCTGGGAAGGCGCTCCCCGACGCCGTCGGTCGGCGCGACGGCTCGGACGCCCTCGCGGCTACGCGTACGCATGAAGCCCCGGCAGCAGCAGGTTTACTCCGAAGTACGTCCAGAGCATCACCAGAAAGCCCGCCACGCTGAGCCACGCGGTGAACAGTCCCTTGTTCTGGCCCGTGACCTGGCGCACGTGCACGACGATGAGATAGACAATCCACGTGACCAGCGCCCACGTCTCTTTCGGGTCGAACGCCCACCAGCGGCCCCAGGAATGGTCGGCCCACCATGCGCCGAGAAGAATCCCCACGCCGAGCGTCCAGAACGCCAGCTGCAGCACCGTCATCTGCGCGGTGTCGAGGTCAGACAGAAGCCGGGCCCGCGGCGTGGCCAACGCTGCGTCCTCGGCTTCCTCGCCGAGCGCCGCGGTCGCCAGGGCGACGCTCGCCCCGGCCCGCCCGAAGTAGTGCGCTCCGAGATAAAACAAGCTGACGATCAGCCCGAGCGCGATCAGCCCGTAGCTCACCAGCACCGTCGTCACGTGGTACTTGAGCAGGACGCTCGTATTCAGGATGGCCGCCTCGCGCCCGATCTCCGCGCCGGGGATGCCCGACTGCGTCGCGGTGATCAAGACGAGGAACCCGACACCAGCCGCTGCGGCGCCGAAGATGGGCTGCTTCCTGACGACCATGATCCCCGCCCCGACGGCCGCGGCGAAGAGGCTCAGCCCCGTCATGGACTCGAACTGGTTCTGGATCGCGAACCGCTCGGCGATCAGGCAGCGGCTCACGAACCCGAACGTGTGCAGGCCCAGCGCGAGCAGCAGGAGCACCACCCCGGTGTGCTTGAGCCACGCTCGCCCGGTCCCGAACGCCAGCAGCAGCGAGACCAGCGACAGCAGGTATGCCCAGTAGCCCCACTCAAAGGCGTTCACACGGTTGTACGCCGCTTCGGCCCGGCGCTCCCAAGTCGGGTACACCGCGCTGTTGACGCGCGGCAGTTCGGCCGCGACCTGCGCCGCGGCGGCGTTCGCCCTCGCCGCGTCGCGCGCGCGCCACGCCGCGCCCAGGTCCGCGAGGGCGCGCCGGGCGGGATGGTCGGGCGGGAGCGTCGAGACGTGCCGCCACGGCTTCTCGCTCGAATCGGGCGAGATCAGGAGGAGGTTGGCGCGGCACTGCTGCCACAGGACGAACGCGTCCTCGAGGGCGCTGAACGCGGACAGGAACGCCGGCTCGGCCCCGTGCCGGGCGAAGATCGCCTGCCCGTGCGCCTGGAGCATCACCGGCGAGATGCGCTGCGTCCGCTTCCAGCGGTCGAATTCAAAGGCGTTCTGTTCGCTCTGCGCCGCGCCGATCTCTTCGGTCGGGAACGTCCGCTCCAGGAACTCGCTCCGCAGCGGCCAGTAATTGACGAAGATCAGGGGCTTGTCGAAGTAGTACGCCGGGTCGATCATCAGGTCGAAGAGCGTAAAGAGCGGGTCGTAGCTCAGTTTCGCGCCGCGCTTCCCGGGCTCCGAGGGCGCCCACTCGGTGAAGTCTCCCCGCCCGCAGAGGGCCGAGACCGTTTCACGGGCCAGCGTGTCCAGGATCTTCACTCGCCCGTTGTGCGAGACAGCGAGGTCGCGCAGCGGCTCCAGGTTGACCGCCGCGGCGAAGGCGTGCTTCTCGAGCGGGCCGGCCGGCGCGACGCCCGGTGGTGAGGGACCGCCGAACGGATCCTCCAGCGACAGTTCTGCGATGGAGAGCGCCCGATCCTCGGGGTGGGCGTTGCCCGCGGGAGCGTTCTGCGCCGCGGCGTTCGCACCGCCCCAGCCGAGAATCGCCGCCGCGCACGCCCATGCGCCGAGCCGATGAATCATGCGCCCCGAAGTCATCGATGTGCTCCTTGCCCGCGGCTCTCGATCGGCTCGTGGCCGTGCGCGCCCGCCGAGCCGTTCAACGTCGGGATCAACGGCCCCGCGCCCGGCTTCCTGAACGTTCCCTCGGCGACCTCCCGCTGGATTCTCCGCTTCTCACGCCGGACCAGCCAGGGCTTGAGGTAGAACGCCCACGGGATGCCCGCACCCATCAGGATCGCTCCTCCCGCGATGATGTGGATTCCCGGGTTGTTCCCCACGCCGAGGATCGTGAACGAGGCCACGGGGCGCGCCCGCAGGCCCCGGTCCGTTTCCTGCTGTGACTGCATCCATCCGGCCTGGTCCCAGCCGGCCTGGCTGAACTTGAACTGGTGTGGCGAGAGCCCGCTGGCCAACCTTCCGAAGAAGTTCCCGGCCCACGAACGCCCCGGGGACCACATGAACGGCGCGGTGAGCGGCTCGTTCAGCTTCGCGACGTGGTCGAACGCCTCGAAGTCGGGGCCGCCCCCGGGCAGACCCGGCGCGTTCACGGGCGACACCCGCAGCACCGACTGATAGTCCCGCGGCGCGCCGCGGTGGTCGTAGGCGATCATCCGGAAATCGAGCAGTTGCAGAGCGAACCCGGGCAGCCGGTGCTGGTAGCGCCCGAACATGAGCGACACGCGCCGGCCATCCGGCAGTTCGACCCAGCGTTCCTCGTCCTGGCCAATCCCCGTGTACTTCGTGAAGGGGAGCCAAGCCAGCCGCTTCCATCCTCCGCGGCCCGGCGAGTCCATCGACACTTCAACCGCGAGCATCGCCATCTCGTGCGTACCCACGAGCGACTTGTCGCGGCGCGCCGCCGGGACCGGCTCGGGGCGCTCGACCGCGCGGGCGTGCGCCCAGCGCTCGCCGAGCGAGAGCGCCACGCCCGGTGCCAGCTCGACGGCGCCGCCCTGCGCGGACACATCGGCGATCGTCTCGACGGCGCCGCCCCGCCGCCGGATCGCCGCGCGGACGGGCCCCTCGCCCACGGGCTCGTCGAAGTACACCTGAACGAGCGGCGACGCGTCGATGAAGGAGATCCGGATGGCCGGGTCCGCGTCGCGCCGCCTGGGCATGCCGCGCTCGTTCTTTTCGTCGAGCATGTCCTGGCCGATCTCGGGAAAGCGGTGATACACCCAGCGGTCGAATCCGGTGCCGTCGGGAGCGGTCACGCGCACGACCGCGACGCTGCTCGACGCGTCGCGATAGCCCGGGGTGATGATGGGGAAGGGCGGCTCGGGCAGGAGCTGACGCACCTCGACGGCGTACCCGGTTTCGCCGATCTCGACTCGCGCGCCCTCTCGCACCGCGTAGACCGATCGGAACGGGCCGCCGTGAGCCCCGGGCACCTCGACGACCAGCGCCGCCGTGGTGTTGTCGGGCACCGCCGTGGTCAGGTCGCGCCAGCGTTCCTCGCTCATCCCCGCCTGGGGCCCCATCGAGTACTCGACGGCGATCTGCGAATCGGCGATACGCCGGGCCGGGATCCGCGGCAGCAGCGTGTACGCGAGAACCGGGCGCTCGCGTCCGACCGCGTTCTCGGCGCGCTGATCGAGGAGATAGACAAAGCGGAGCGGGTTGAGGGGCTCCGACGGCGAAGACCCGTCCGCACCCGGCCGGACCTCCACCCAATCCTGCGCGGGCTCGGCGTAGGAGGCGTACCCGACAAGGCGAAACTGCAGGGCGGGGTCGACCGAGACGCGAGAAGGGTTCGTCGGTACCCCGACGTCCAACGGGCGTGAGGCCTCGACGGATGCTTTGCGCTTGGACACCTCCCACGCGGTCCTTGTGCCCGGGGGAGCGTCCACGACGTCCAGCCCGTAGTCGTTGTACCGCGGGACGCCGGCGAGCAATCGTTGCTCCCTGACCACGCCGTCCCCCACGTACAGCGCGACCCGGGTGTTGTCGAAGAATCGGTCCTGTGGCGGCCCGGGGGCGGGCTCGCCCCTCGGGTCAGGCGGTCCGGCGAGCAGAACCGTGTCGCCCTCGAGCTTGAGCGCGCTGTAGTACACGCTTCCCAGCGCGATCGCGACGATCCCGGTGTGCACCGAGAGCACGCCGATGTTCTTGAACGTGAACTCGATCCGCCGCACGGTGGCGACGACCATATTGGTGACAAAGAGCAGGAGCACGACTCGCAGGGGCCACCACGCGTAGAACTCCAGTTCCGACATCTCGAACCCGGGAAGTCGCCGCAGGGTGACCGCCTTGTAGCGTTCGACGAAGTCCGCGAAGAGCATGAGGCCGTGACCGCCGCGCGCGTCGTAGCGAAGGTGGGGCCAGACCAGCGTCGCCCAGAGCCACACCCCCGCGACACCCATGGCCAGCCCGAGCCCCAGCACGGCCGGAAAGACCGCCGCGCGACCCAGGCCGCGGCGCTTCATCGCCCTCCCCAGGGCCCACGACGGAACCGCCGCCAGCGCGCCCGCCGTCCCCACCAGCGTGGCGCCAACCACCACGACCGTGGGCAGCTTTGCGAGCAACCCGATCGGCACGCTCGCGAGCACCGCGTAAACCGCCACGAAGCAGAGCAGCCCTACCCCGAACCACACCGAACTGAACAGGCGCAGGAGCGACTTCACCGGCCAGAGCGCGGCCGGAATATGCCGATCATCCCACGCCCTGCTCCGGTGCCACTTGGCGCTCATCGAGGACTCCCGGGCGCGCCGAAATCCCCGGCGCCTCCCGCGCGGGAAGGGTAGAACCGCGGACGGAGGTGCAGCCCGCCGGAACCGGGATTCAGAGTGAATTCCCCACGATCAGCGGACGCACGACGGCGCCCTCGGCGAAGATCGCCTCGGCATTCCGGGGGGCCCCCGCGCTCGGGCCCTCGGCCGCAACACAGACCAGCCCCGCCAGGACCGCGCCCGGCTCGAAGAGAAACCCGGAATCATGCAGTCCCAGCGCCCTCGCACCGCCGACGGTCGCCATCCGCAGGAGCACACCGGCGTCGGTCCCGTCGCGCCGGTACAGCTCGCGCATCTCGTCGAGCACGCTGAAGCGTTCGACCCCGCCCGGCCCTTCGCCGGGGGGCAGGTTGACGATCGAGTCGGTGCCCAGGGCCACGTTGATTCCCCGGTCGAGCATCTCGCGGTAGCGATGCGGCCCGAGCCTGACGGAATTGCCAAAGTACGCCGCCGCGCGCGGGCAGTAGGCAACGCTCTGGCCCGTGTCGGCGAGTATCGAGAGGTCCTCGTCCGTCGCGCCGTTCACGTGCGCGAGCAGGAAGCAAGACCGCTCGAGCACCGGGCGAAGATGCTTCAGAGGCGATGCGCCGTGGCCCACCGCCGCCGCTGCGCACGCGTCCCAGAGGCCCAGCGATTCGAGCAGTTCCCGCTGAGGCCCCGTGCCGCGGGCGATGAACTCGTGTTCCTCGGCCGTCTCCGCGGCGTGCGTCGCCAGCGGCAGGCCGCGGTCGCGGCCCAGCTCGCTCGCCCATTCGTATCCGTCCGGTGAAACCGTGTTCGGCGCATGCGGCTGGAGGCCGAGCCGCGCACACCTCCGGGGGCTCGTCGGCGCCGCGTCGAGCGCCGCGGCGACGGCCCGCCTTCCCCGCTCTTCGCCCGTCCCGATCGCGAAGAACTCCAGGAACGACACGCCCGCCAGCGGCGAATCGCGCAGGGCGGTCCACGGCGCGACGGAAGGAGCGGCGCGCGGGGCCCCGGCGATGTCCCCGACCGCGACCGTCCCGCCGGCCAGCGCGAGTCCGATGCCCCCGCGCGTGGACGCCGCGATCTCCCCCGGCTCGGAGGCCCGTGCCCGGCGAATATCGTCGATCCATCCCATGAACCCCCCGCATGGGTCGAAGGGCCGGGGGCCGACGTGCGTGAGGTCGAGGTGCGTGTGCGCGTTGACCAGCCCCGGGATCAGGACCGAGTTGGGTAGCTCCGCACGCTCTGAACCAACGGCGAGTGGGTGGGATCGGACGTCCGACGGCGACCCCGCGGCCAGCACCGTCGCTGCCGCTCGCCGCGTCCCCGGGGGCAATCCCTCTCCCCGATGGGGCGACGGGTCGACGTCGAGCAGGACGGCCCCGGGGAACGCGCGGACACTCCCGCCATCCGCGAGGCCCGCGGCGACCAGGAGCAGCCTGTGCGGACGCTCGGCCTTGGCGTCCGGCCCGCCCGGGGCATCATCGGCCGTCCGGCTGGGAAGAGGCATGCGGCGATTGTTCCCCGCAACGCCCTCGGGTCGATAGAAAGTTCGTGTATTCCCGTCGGCCCCGGCGCGTGGGGACGGCCCGAGAGGTACACTGCCGCCACATCCCGCCGCGGAGCGCGGCGTAGAACGGAGTCTCGCCATGATGTGTCCCGCCCTTGCCCGGAATCTCAGGTCCTCTGTGCGGCGGATGGCCGCGATCGGCGCGCTGATCGCCGTGCCCACCTTCGGCCTGGTCGGCTGCGTGAGCCAGGAGGAGTACGACCGCACCGCGGAGACTGCCCGGGGCGCGCTGAACGGCAAGACGCTCGCGGAGCGCGAGCGCGACGAGGCTCGCGCCGCGGCGGACCTCATGCGGAACCAGCTTCTCCGCGCCGAGGCCGCTCAGCGCGAACTCGAGGCCCAGAACAAGCAGCTCCGGGCCGCCCTCGACGCCGCGGGGATGTCGATCGAAGAGCTCAACCGGCGGCTCGGCGAACTGGCCTTTGGCCCGCTCGACCCGGCCACGAGCGACGCCCTGGCGCAGCTGGCGGCGCAGTTCCCCGACCTCATCAGTTACGACGAGGCCAGGGGCATGCTCCGCTTCAACGCCGACCTCACGTTCGACTCGGGCTCGGCGGTCGTGAAGGAGAGCGCCCGCTCGAGCCTGCTGGCCCTTTCCCGCGTCCTCAACAGCAGCTCGGCGTCGGCGTACGAGATTCACCTGGTCGGCCACACCGACAGCCAGCGCCCCAGCGCCCAGACGCAGCGGCTGCACCCCACCAACATGCATCTTTCCTGCCACCGCGCCATCGCCGTGCGTCAGGAACTGATCGGCATGGGCGTGGACGGGGCGAAGATGCAGGCCGCCGGGTGGGGCGAGTTCCGCCCGATCGTGCCCAACAGCGGAACCGGCAACACGCCCGCGAACCGGCGCGTGGAAATCTACTTGACCCGAGCGACGGGCTCGCTTTCCGCGGGTGATGTGCGGCTCGAGCAGCCGTCGCCGGACCGGAGCGCCCCGCCGACCCGCCAGCCCGAGATCACCAAGTAACGGCCTCCGAGGCTCTGCGTCCGTTCTCCGTACTCCCGCGGGGGCCGGGGCCGATGTACGGCGATTTGCGCAGCGAGCTGGACTGACCTACTCACGGCCCCGGGGAGACCCGGGGCCGTTTCCTGCGCGGGCTCGGCGGTACGCTTTGATCCCTCGCGGCGGGCACGATGAGCGATTCCCATGCTTCAAACCACCCGGCGGCCCTGCGAGCGGTCGCAGCGCTCGGCGCCGCGGTCTGGCGGGCCTTCACGCTCCTGCCCGAGCGTCTCGCGGCCTTCGGCCGATTCTCTCGCTTTGCCGGCGCGGTCATCCTGGGCATCGGGGCGGTCCGGGCGTGGGCACGTCATGACCGCTTTGGGCGGCAACTCTACTTTGTCGGGACCATGTCGGTCCCGGTTCTGGCCCTGACCGGCTCGTTCATCGGCATGATCCTCGCGATCGAAGGGTACCTGCAGTTCGCGTCGATCGGGCAGGAGGGTCGGCTCGGCGGGGTGATCAACGTCTCGCTCATCAAGCAGATCGGGCCGGTCCTGGCCGCGGTGATGCTGGCCGGGCGGGTGGGGTGCGCGCTGACGGCCGAGCTGGGGTCGATGCGTGTGACCGAGCAGCTCGACGCCATGCGTGCCATGGCGGCCGACCCGGTGCGCGTTCTGGTCTGCCCGCGGGTCATCGCCTGCGTGGTGATGATCCCCCCGCTGACGGTCATCTCGAACCTGTGCGGCATCCTGGGCGGCTGGCTGATCACCACGCGCTACTACAACGCCGACCCGGGGCAGTACTGGCACTACACCGAGCAGCTCGTGGGCTGGTTCGACATCATCAACGGCCTGACCAAGAGCCTGTTCTTCGGCCTCGCGATCGGCCTGATCGCGTGCTACAAGGGCTTTAACTGCAAGCCCGGCGCGGAGGGCGTGGGCCGGGCCACGACCGATTCGTTCGTGACCAGCTTCCTGGCGATCATCGCGATCAACCTCTTCCTGGCGAAGATCCTCAACGACGTCAAGCTGTGGATGCAGGGCGGCGTGATCGACTCGGTGTTCGGCGGGTAGCTCGGTCGAGCGATGCGCCGCGACCCGCGCCGGCTCACGACCCGGGCGATCCCGCACCGACGCGCCAGCCCCGGGGCCGCGCGGCGAAAACGACCGCCGCGATCAGCGTGAGCATCGACAGGCTCGTGGCCGGCAGGGTCCACCCCATGGCGTGCAGGCCGTCGTTAGTGAACTGCGGCGAAGGTCCGCGGGCCGGGGGCATCACCAGGAGTGCCGCCTGGAACTGCCAGGTGTTTTCCTTGAGTTCGTCCTCGGGAGCGGGCGGCACGGTCCCCGTCCGCAGGTCGGCCCGCCGCTTCTTCGGGAATCGCTTGAGCTCGTGCTCGAAACCACCGTCCGGGAGGAACTCGTAGAAATCGAAGGTCCACGCCTTCTGGTTCACCTCGCCGCGGCTCGAGGGGTCGGCTCCCGGCTGGAGCGATCGAGTCACGAGGACGAGCCGGTCGCGGACTTCGCCCGATTCCATCTGCGCCCGCAGGCGGTCGAGAGTCGTGCCCGTCGCTTCCGCGAAGCGAAACACCCTGAGCCAGTTCTGGTGCGACGCGAGGCCGGGGAGCCTGGAGTCGCTGGGGATCGTGGTGTAGAGTTCGAGTTCCTCGGCACCGTAGCGGACCACCACGCGCGGTCCGGGCCCGGCGGGCGCGTCGGCGATTTCAACGTCGCGCCCCGCGTACGTGAAGGTGCGCGCGGCGACTTCCTTGAAGGCGTAAACGTTCCGGCGGTTCTCGCGGTGGAACTCCGCCACCCTCGAGGCCATCATCGCGGCGCTGACCACCATCGTGATCCCGGCGGCGGCGGCGACGATCCTGGCGAATGTCCGGCGGCTCACCGGCCGGCCTCCTTGGCGGGTCAGTGCGGGCCCGGTCCGTGCGAGGACCCGGCGCGCGGGGTCGTGTCGAAGAGGCCGGGGGTGGGGCCGGTCCTGGAGCGTGACTGATCGGGCGTGCTCCCCGCGGGGTGCGCCGGCCCATGGCGCGGGTGGCCGTGCGACATGACTTCCTCGCGGATCTCCTCAAACTTGGCGTCCACCGCCCGGTCCAGCTCCGCGGGGTCTTTGTACGTCGCGGCGAGCCGGTTGCGCAGCTTTTCCTTGAGGTGCTGCGCCGGGAACTGGTAGAGCGGGCCGCTGATCGCCACCTTCACGGTCTCGCCGTTCTGCGTCTCCGTGCGGTCGACGCCGCCGAGGCCGCCGGCCTGGATTTCGCCCGCCTTGAACTCGTAGATGCGGTCGCGAGCGCCGAGGTCGAGCGTGGTGAAGCCCAGGAACAGCGCCAGGGCGAACAGGCAGAAGAGCATGATCACCGTGTTGATCGGGTTGTCGTACTTCAGCTGCATGAAGTACGCGGCGACGATCACGCTCTTGACGGTCGCGATGCTCATCGCGACCACCACGTTCACCCAGTGCGGCATCACGACGCCCGTCAGGGCCTCGATCAGCTTTTCGCCCTGGGCGCAGAAGATCGTGAGCGCGGTGAACGCCAGCAGCGCCGCCAGGACCATCCGCAGCGTGAACAGCGACAGGATGACGTGGCCGTGGCCGTGCCCCTTGGAAAAGCCGTGGGGATCGACCTGCTCGTCGGTGCTCTCGGCGAAGTGCTCGTGGGTGAGTTCGTGCTTGGTCATGGTCGGTCCGGGTGAACGGGCGGGCGTTGACGCCGGCGGAGCCGGGGACGCGTCAGTGGATGAGGTACAGGAGCGGGAACAGGAAGATCCAGATCAGGTCGACGAGGTGCCAATAAAGGCCGACGACCTCGACCCCGGTGTAGTGCTTGGGTCCGTAGAACCCCTTGCGGGCCTTGGTGTAGACCCAGAAGATCAGCGAGGCGCCGATGATGACGTGCGCCGCGTGGATCGCCGTGCCGCTGTAGTAGATGCTCCACCACATGTTCTCGTGGGGATCGACCGCGAATGGGTAGTCAAACCAGACGCCGGGGCGCTTGCCGCCGTATCCCTCGAGGTGGTAGAAGAGCCCGCCCAGGGCCGTTTCCTTGCCCGGGTGCGCGGTGAAGAACGGGTTGAACTGCCATCCCGACCACTTGGGGATGTACTCGAGCAGGAACTTGATCAGGACGAAGAGCAGGCCGAGGAACATGGTGACCAGCAGGTTGATCCGCAGCCACTTCTGGTTGTTCTGCTGGGCGTGGTGGATGGCGGTCGCCATCGTGTAGCTCGAAATCAGGAGCACCACGGTGTTGATGCCGCCCCACCGCCAGTCGAGGTAGCCCGAGCCGATCTGGAAGGCCTTGGGGTAGAGCATGCGGAAGATGGCGTAGGCGCAGAAGATCCCGCCGAAGAGCAGCACTTCGGTGGTCAGGAAGAGCCACATGCCCAGCTTGCAGGCGTCGAACTCCTCTTCCTTGGAGCGGTAGTGGTGCGCCTGCACGTAGCGCTCGGAGAGCGGACGGTCGTCGGGGACCGTCCCGGGCACGTGCGGGTCTGCGTGGATGCTCGCCATGCTCTGCGCCTTTCACCGGCGGCGCCCGACGGGGACGGCCGCCGCTTCGATCGGTTGCTTCGATCAGTGCTTCGCGTGCGCCCCGGCCCCGGCGGGGATGGGGTAGTCCTTGGGGTCCCAGTGGGGCGGCACGGTCGACTCGAAGTCGTACGGGCCGTGACGCACGATGGGCTCGTGGTGGAAGTTGTGCTCGATCGGCGGGCTCTCGACCTCCCACTCCAAGGTCAGGCCGCCCCAGGGATTGGCCGGCGCCGGCCTGCCGGCGACCAGCGAGTGCAGGAACGTGAAGAGGTGCACGAAGAACCCGGCCGCCAGGACCAGCGACCCGATCGTGCTGATCCGGTGCAGGTCCTGGAACTCGGTCACGTACGTCGCGTAGCGGCGCGGCATGCCCTGCGTGCCCAGGAAGAACTGCGTGAAGAACGTGATGTTGAACCCGACGAACACCAGCACGGCGCCGAACCGGGCCCAGTTCTCGTTGTACATCTTGCCGAACATCTTGGGCCACCAGTGGTGCAGCCCGCCCACCAGCGCGATGATCGTGCCGCCCATCATGACGTAGTGGAAGTGGGCCACGACGAAGTAGCTGTCGGTGAGGTGCAGGTCGGTCGAGAGCGTGGCCAGGGGCAGCCCGGTCAGGCCGCCGATCGTGAAGAGAAAGAGGAAGATGAACGCGTACAGCATCGGAGTCGTGAACGCGATCGAGCCCTTGTAGAGCGTGCCGATCCAGTTGAAGACCTTGACGGCCGTCGGGATCGCGACCAGGAACGTGAGCGCCGAGAACACGGTCGAGGCCACCTCGCCCATCGAGGCGAACATGTGGTGCCCCCAGACCAGGAACGAGACGCCCGCGATGCCCAGGCTGGCGAAGGCCATGGCCCGGTACCCGAAGATCTTCTTGTGCGCGTGCACCGGGATGATCTCGTTGATGATTCCCATGCCGGGCAGGATCATCACGTACACCACCGGGTGGCTGTAGAACCAGAAGAAGTGCTGGAACAGGACCGGGTCGCCGCCGAGGCGCGGGTCGAAGATCCCGACGTTGAACAGACGCTCAAAGATCAGGAGCAGCAGCGTGATCCCGATGACGGGCGTCGCGAGCACCTGCAGGATCGCCGTCGAGTAGATCGCCCACACGAACAGCGGCATGTCGAACCAGCCCATGCCCGGGGCGCGGAGCTTGTGCACCGTCACGATGAAGTTCAGCCCGGTCAGGATCGAGCTGAACCCAAGGATGAACGCCGCCAGCACCATGTACACGACCTTCATCTGGTCGGCGTCGGTCGTGGTCGAATAAGGCGTGTAGAACGTCCACCCCGTGTCCACCCCGCCCATGATGATCGAGAGAATGGCGAACATCGAGCCGAGGATGAAGATCCAGTAGCTCAGGAGGTTGAGCCTGGGGAACGCGACGTCCTTGGCCCCCAGCATGATCGGCAGCAGGAAGTTGCCCAGCGACGCGGGCA
>CAZCPB010000016.1:0-5414 GCA_964500365.1 uncultured Phycisphaeraceae bacterium | reverse complement strand
ACACCATGATCGCGCCGTGCAGGGTGAAGATCCGGTTGTAGATCCGGTTGTTGTCCTCCTTGCTCGCGCCGCCGGCCTTGGTCCAGTCCTTGAACATCTGCCCGTCGACCCGGGCCTCCATCACGGGCTCGCCCTTGGCGTCCACCATCGGCGCGCCGGTCGCCGGGTCCATCTTCTGCACCATGGTCGTGCGAACGGGGCTCCACAGCTCGAGCCGCACGGCGATCGCCGCCACGCCGCCGAAGAAGAACAGCAGCAGCACCGCCGCGAGGTACATCACGCCCAGCTTCTTGTGATCGACCGTCGTGGCCCACGACCAGACCGTCTCCCAGAACCCTCCCTGCGGCACGAGGTAGGACCCCTCGTGGTGGTCATGCCCGCCGTGACCGCCGATCGGGCCGGTCTTTCCGTGGTCGAGCGTTGTCATCGGCACATCTCCCGCTGAACGAGCGCCGCCGGGCTTCCCGTGCGTCGCGATTACTGCTTGCTCTCCGCCGCCGGCGCGTCGGCCCCGGCGCCCTCCTTGATTCCCTTCTCGCTGATGCTCTTGATGAAGGCGATCACGCCCTCGATTTCTTCTTCCTTGATCAGCCCCTGGAACGAGACCATCTGGTTTCCGAAGCCCGCGACGATCTTCTTCGACGGCTCGAGGATCGACTCACGCACGTAATTGGAGAAGAAGACGCTGTCTCCCATCTGCTCGGTCGTGAACGTGCTGCCGTCGGTGAACGACACCTCGTGACCGTACAGGTTGAACCACGTCGGGCCGGTGCTGGCCTTGCCGTCGATCGTGTGGCAGGAGGAGCACTTGGTGGTCCAGATTCGCTTTCCGAGTTGCACGGGCGTCATCCCCGCCGTGCCCCAGGTCCCGATGATCTTGCCGTACGTCTCGGGCTTGACGACGCGGAGGATGCCCGTCATCTCCGAGTGCGAGTCCCCGCAGTACTCCGCGCAGAAGATCCAGTGATCCTCGTAGACCTCCCCCGCGGCGGCCGACCCGGGCGGGAAGACCTGCCCGCCCTTGGGCTCGTCGGCGTGGAACCAGTACACGGTGTAGCGGTTCGGGATCACGTCGAACTTGCCGCGGAAGTCGGGCACCCAGAAGCTGTGGATGACGTCGATCGACTTCATGCGGAACTTGACGGGCGTGTTGCACGGCACGACGAAGACCGGCACGTCCTTGTCGCCGACCCTGATTTTTTCGGGGCTGTTCTCGCCGCCCGGGTAGGTGACCGTCCAGTCCCACTTCTGAGCCGTGAGGTCGAGTTCGAGCGCGCCCGCGGGGACGACGACGAGGCGCATGTAGCCGTGGAAGCCCTTGAAGAACAGGATCGCGAGGATCCCCAGGGGCAGGACCGTCCAGGCGATCTCGAGCGGGGTGTTGTGCGAGGCGCTCGGCTGGGCGATCCGCCCCGGGCGCCGCCGGTACTTGATCGCCCAGTAGACCATCAGGAACATGAGCACCACGAAGCACACGACGCTCAGCCACCAGATGCCCATGAAGAGCGAGTCGACCTCGGCAACGCCGTCGGCCGAGCCCTTGACCGGCGTGTCCTTGGGCACGAAGAAGATGGAGTGAAACCAGTCGAGGACACCGCCCTCTCCGAGGACCGGCCCCGCCGCGTTCTCGAACTCACGCATGGTCATGTCTCGGTCCCCGCGGCGCCGTCGGGCGGCGTGCCCGCCGGCGCGTGAATCTCGGCCACCCTTGCCGCGCGGCGCCGCCGCACGCCCTCGTGAACGCGCAGCGCCACGACCAGCCCGAAGACCAGGACCATCGTCACGACGCCGCCGATGCGCATCAGCTTGAAGGCCTGGAGTGTGTACGTGCCCGCCGCGGGGTCGTACCGGTAGCAGAAGGGCATGAACCGCTCGCCGATCGTCTTGCCGATCGCGCCGTTCGACGCTTCGAGCAGCGCCATCTTGACGGTCTCGGGGCGGTAATCGAACCCGTACAGGTACCTCGAGATCTTGCCCTGCGGCGTCGCGATGAAGATCGCCACCGGGTGCGCGTACTCGCCGTTGGCTTCTCGCTTGTATGAGAAGCCAAGGGCATCGGCCAGCCGGCGGGTCTCGTCGGGCGTGCCCACGTGGAAACGCCACCCGTCGCGGACCTCGGGGGCGTTCGCGGCCCGAGAATACGCCTCCAGGTACCGCGCCTTGGCGCCGGCGGCGTCGATCACGGTTTCCTCGTCCTTGACGCTGAAGAGCAGGACGCGGAACTCCCTGCCCGGGGTGAAATCGACCTGGTTCAGGCTCTCCACGATCTTGGACATCACCACCGAGCACACGACCGGGCAGCGGTAGTACACCATGGCGACGATCGCCGGCTTGGTCTCCGCGGGCCCGAAATACTCGTACAGGCGGACCTTCCTCGTCGCGTCGTCCACGAACTCGGTGTCGAGGGGCAGGATCTCGCCGAGGTGCTCGGTGACCTCCAGTCCCTGGGCCTGGCGCGGCACGTCCGAGCGGAGGACCTGCGCGGACGCGCGGGGCACGGCGCAGAACACCGCCGCGGCGAACCACGGCGCCAGCAGCCAACAGGGACTAAGGCGGCGGGCGATCATTCGGCGCTCACTCCCTCTCCTTCCCGTAGCGCTCCAGCACGCGGTCCACGGCGCGCGCGAGCGGCACCCGGTACGCGCCCGCCTTGGCGTCGGAGACGGCGTAGCTCCGCGCCTCCTGCTCGTCCCATCGGGCCTTGTACTCGTTGAACGACTTGGAGAGCGCCGTGGTCTCGATCTGCTCGGCCTTGAAACGGGTGCTGTACTGGTTGAAGAACACCACCAGGATCAGCACCGTCAGGGCAACGGTGGCGCTGATCGTGATGAAGCCGATGAACAGCGCGACGGGCGACGCGATGGCCGCGTGCTCGGCCTGGGGCGTTCCCTCGTCGGCGGAGTGGCGGTGCCACGCGTCGGGGCTCTCGTGCTCGACCGGGAGATGGTGGCTTTCGTGCTTCATGGCCTTTGACCGGCGGGCGAGGCTCGGCACCGCCCGGGTGTATTCGTCAGACGTAATTCTTGTGATGCATGCCCTCGTCGATCCACGCGTCGTGGACCGCGACGAGCGGCCCCGACGACACCCTCCGCATGAGCAGGAATCCGAACACGCCGAGAGCCCCGGCCAGCCCCGCGGCGTCGATCCAGAGCCCCGAGACGCCGATCGGGTCGGTCTCGCTCCCGGGGTACACGTTCGGACGGACGATCCAGAACAGATCGACGGCGTGCGCGACCAGCGCGAGCACGGCCATCAGGCTCAGCAGTTCCCGGCGCTGCTTGACCGCGCGGAAGAGCAGGATGGGGAAGGGCAGGGCAAAGTGCAGCACGCACAGGGCGGCGCTCACGTACACCCACGGGTTGGGAACGAACGGCCCTTCGGGCGTGAGCGGCGAACCCACCCTCGCGTTGAAGAAGGCCGTCTCCTCCGGGATGTTGCCGTACCAGATGAGCATGTACTGGCTGAAGGCGATGTACGACCAGAAGACCGTGAAAGCCAGCAGCAGCTTGCCCGTGTCGTGGAAGTGCTCGCGGGTCACCACGCCCTCGAGCCGCCCCTGCCCGCGGAGCCAGGAGAGAAGCAGGACCGTGACCGCGATCGCCGAGTACGCCGAGCCGGCGAAGAAGTAGACGCCCCACATCGTGCTGAAGAACGTGAAGTCCAGCGACATCAGCCAGTCGAAGGACGCGAACGCCACCGAGAGCGCAAAGGTCAGGATCCCCCACGCCGACAACTTGCGCGCCTTGGCGTTCAACGCCGGGTCCGCGGCCCGGTCCTGGCGCACGCTGAGCGAGAGCAGCGACCGCGAAAGAAACGTCCAGAGCATCACGTAGAGCGCGGCGCGGACCACGAAGAACACCGGGTTCAGGTAGCCGGACTTGGCCTTGAGGAGCACGTTCTGCGCGGCCGAATCGTGCAGCCACGCCCAGAGCTGCCGGTCCGCGCTCTTGCCCACCAGCGTGTCGGCCACGATCCCCGCGATGACCAGCAGCGCGCACCACGGCACCAGCGACATCAGGTTCTCGCACTGCCGCCGGATGGTCGACGCCCAGCCGGCCTGCGTCAGGTGGAACACCATCACGAGGAACATGCCCCCGAGGCTGATCGACAGGGCCATCGTCGCGCCGACGTGGTACGCCGCCAGGGCGTGCAGCGTCCTCCCGCCGGCCAGCCCGCCCGCGAGCGTGACCGCCAGCCCCGCCAGGCCGACGACGAGGAATACGCCGGCCAGGCGCTTGGCCGCCGGCGGCGGCGCGATGTTCTCGCCGCGGAGCTGCGGGTAGTCGTGCGCCGGGTGGTCGTGAGCCCCGGCGTGGGCGGTGAGCGTGCTCATGGCCTGCCTCCCGGCGCGGGTGCGCCCTTGGCCGCGTCCTGGCGGGCCTTTTCTTCAGCGGCGCGGGCCTCCTCCGCGAGGATCGCCTCCAGCGCCGCTTGCCGCTGCTGCTCGAGCGTGCCGCGCTCAGCCTCGGGAATGTCGGCGGCCCTGCCCGACCTGGCCTCCTGCAGGGCGCGGATGTACGCGACAACGGCCCACGCGTCGTGCTCGTCGAGCGCGTGCGCGTAGCCCGGCATCTTCTGGTTGCCCGCCGCGTCGTACTTCCCGTTGCGCGCGACGTCGAAGAGGTGCCCGTCCTTCCAGAGCTCGCTCTTGGGGTCCGCGGGGTCCGGGCCCTTGTACTTGGGGTCGTTGTAGTCGGGCAGGGGGGCCGACCACTGGCGCCCGACCATTCCCTTGCCATCGCCGGAGTACCCGTGACACACCACGCAGTAGATGTTGTAGCGGTTCTGGCCCCGCTCGATCATCGCGCGGGTGACGGGCACGGGGATGCGCTCGACGAACGCCCCGTCGGGCTCGCGACCGAGGTAGAAGCGGTCGTCGCCCTTCAGCGTGTCGGCCCGGTCGCGCCCGACGAACCCCTCCCACTCGCCCGCCGGGACCAGCCCCAGGCTGCCGAAGGCGACCGTGCCCGCGACCGGCAGGCGCATCGTGCGCCCGTCGGCGAAGAACCCGCTGGCCTCCTGGGGCTTCCACTTCGGCTGGTCGTCGAGGTCGGGGAAAAACTGGCGCGGCGGCTCGTCCGATCGGTCGCCGCGGCAGGCCGTCAAGCCCGCCACCGCCAGGCCCGCCAGCGCGCACGCGCCGATCGTCCGTCCCGCTCTGGTGCTCATGATGGTGCGGTCCTCTGTCATCGCTTCACCGAACTGCCGTCTCTCAGTGCTCGCCCTGCTCGTGCATCAGTCCTCGTCTTCGACCAGATCGATCATGGACGCCCCCGCCGACTCGAAGAGCCGGCGGGTCGCTTCGGGGTCGAACCTCGGGTCCCTCGCCTCGACGCAGATGAAGAAGCGGTCGTCGCTCGAACTGAGGAACCGCTCCTTCTTCAAAAGCGGGTGGTGCCAGCGGGGCAGCCCGT
>CAZCPB010000015.1:0-30699 GCA_964500365.1 uncultured Phycisphaeraceae bacterium | reverse complement strand
ATCAGCGACGGTTGGGTCACCGTGAACAAGTCGCCGGATAAGGCCTGGGGGCCGATCCGGGCGTCCGTCGAGCGGGTTCTGCGCGAGGCCGGGGAATGAGCCGCCGGTCCGGGGCGTCCATTCCAAGGTGCGACGGCGGCGGTGTACGGCCCACCCCGCCGGAGAAGGCCCGGCCCATGGCCCGCGCGGTCGAGCGCTGGTTCGAAGGGGCGGCCCGACCGCTGCCCTGGCGTACCGACCCTCGGGACCCTTATCGCTCCCTGGTCAGCGAGTTCATGCTCCAGCAGACCCAGGTGGCGCGGGTGCTCGAGAAGTTCGGGCCCTTCATCGAGCGCTTCCCGTCCGCGGCCACCCTTGCCCGGGCTTCCGAGCAGACGGTGCTGGGGATGTGGTCCGGGCTGGGGTACTACCGGCGGGCGCGCTTGCTCCACGCCGCGGCCCGGGCGATCGTGCGGGACCACGGCGGAGCCGTGCCGCGCGATGCCGCGGCGCTGCGCGAACTCCCCGGCATCGGGCGGTACACCGCGGGGGCGGTCGCGTCGATCGTCTTCGGGGCGCGCGAGCCGATCGTCGATGGCAACGTGGCGCGGGTTCTGCTGCGCGTGCACGGCAGGGAACTGGCGGCTTCGGACCCGGAGGCCGCGGCCTGGGCGTGGGAACGCGCGGGTGAACTGGTCCGTGCCGCGGAACGGCCGGGTGCGCTGAACGAGGGCCTGATGGAACTGGGCGCGGTCGTCTGCACCGCGCGCTCACCCCGGTGCGGCTCGTGCCCGCTGGCCCGCTCGTGCGCGGCAGGTCGCGACGGCACCGCCGCGTTCATTCCCATTCCCAGGCGAGCCGGTCCCCGACGGACGTTGAGCCTCGAGGCGGCGGTCGTCCGCGACGCACGCGGCAGGGTTTTGATGCAGCGGCGCGACCCCGACGGCATGTGGGCATCGATGTGGCAGGTGCCGACGCTCGAACGCGCGGGGCCGGGGTGGTCAAGTGCCGAGGCCGGGCGGAGGCTTGCCGCGGCGTTCAAGATCGAGCCGGCGCGGGTCGTCGGCAGGTTCGTGCACTCGACCTCGCACCGCGTGGTCCGCGTGCGGGTCTGGACGGCCGCGGCGGGCGGACCGGGGGCCGGGGTCCCGGGGTTCGCCTGGAAGTCCCCCGCGGACCGGCTCGGTATTTCGAATCTGCAAAGAAAGGTCCTCGAACTCGCGTCCGGGCGCGATGCCGGGGTACCGTGAGCCCGTGCGGGTCGGCATCGTCATCCCGGTGTTCAACGAGCGGGAGTATCTGGCGCGCGCGGTGGCGCGCCTCGAACGGACGCCGCTCCCAGGAGCCGAGCGGACTGTCTTCCTGATCGACGACGGTTCGACCGATGGAACGCGGGAGGTTGTCCGAACGCTCGGCGCTGCTCCGTCCATCGTCGCGATGTTCCACGAGCGCAACCGCGGCAAGGGCGCGGCGGTGCGGACGGGGCTCGACGCCGCGTTCGCCGCCGGCTGCGACATCGCGCTGATCCACGATGCCGACCTCGAGTACGACCCGGCCGACCACGCGCCGCTCATCCGGCCGATCGTCTCGGGCGAGGCGGACGCGGTGATCGGCGCGAGGTTCCTCGACGGCGACTCGCGGGCCCGCTCGGCGCTGCACCGATTCAGCAACCACGTGCTGACGGCCGCGAGCAACGGGCTGACGGGCCTCAACCTGACGGACATGGAGTGCTGCCTCAAGGCGTTCTCGCGCGACGTGCTCGCCCGCCTCACCATCGAGGAAGACCGGTTCGGGGTCGAGCCCGAGATCGTCGCCCGGCTGGCCCGCATGACGATGGACGGCGGGCGATCGGCCCGGGTGGTCGAGGTGCCGGTGACCTACGCGGGCCGGTCGAAGGCCGAAGGCAAGAAGATCGGCTGGCGCGACGGGATCGCGGCGCTGTGGTGCATCGCGAGGTACTCCCTGAGACAGGAACATTCACCGCGGAGACTCACAGGCACAGAGAAGCACGAAACCTGATGCGCGGCTGTTCTCTCGCGAGAGCGCGAGCCGTGAGCACCCCGACGCTGGGTGTCCGCGATGGTCGGATTCCGCGGTTCCCGGCTCGACCGGGTTCGCCGCTTTTTTCTGTGCCTCCGTGTCTCAGGGGTGAATCCCGTCTCGACTCCTACGCTCCGCCGTGTTCCGCATCGCGCTCCAGATCCTCTTCGGCGACCGGACCAAGTACCTGACGCTGGTCTTCAGCCTCGCCTTTGCCGCGCTTCTGATGAACCAGCAGGGCGCGATCTTCCTGGGCCTGCTGACGCAGGCGACCGGGCCGCTGCAGAACGTGACGCAGCCGGACCTGTGGGTCATGGACCCGGGCACGACGTGGGTGGCCGAGTACCGCGCGCTGTCCGACCAGAAGCTCAGCCGCGTGAGGAGCGTGGCGGGCGTCGAGTGGGCCGAGCCGTTCTTCACGGCCTACTCGGTGACCGAGCTCCGCAGCGGGGAGTTCAAGCGCCTCCAGATCATCGGGATCTCGCGGACGACGCTGGTCGGACGTCCCCCGGAGATGGTCGAGGGGCGGGTCGAGGACCTGTGGATCCCCGACGCGATCGTGGTCGAGGAGGGCTCGCGCGAGAAGCTCGGCGGGGTCGCGCTCGGCGAGGCGGTCAAGATCAACGACCAGCGCGCGGTCATCGTCGGCTTCTGCAAGGCCCGGCTCGGCTTCGAGAGCAACGCCATCATCTACACGACCTTCGAGAACGCCGTGAAGTACAGCCCCGCGGGGCGCCAGAAGATCAGCTACATCCTCGTCAAGGCCAAGCCCGGCGCCGACCTCGGCGACATCAAGCGCCGGATCAACGCCCTCGGCGACGTGGTCGCGTACACCCCCTCGGAATTCAGGAACCTCTCGGTCTCCTTCATCATGGTCGCGACGGGTATCGGCGTGAACTTCGGGATCACGATCCTGCTGGGCTTCCTGGTCGGGCTGTTCCTGTCGGCGTCCGTCTTCTACCAGTTCACGAGCGAGCACATCAGGCACTTCGGCGTGCTCAAGGCGCTCGGGGCGAGCACGCCGCGACTGGTCGGCATGGTCGTGCTGCAGGCGGTGGTGGTGGGGGTGATCGGCTACGGCGTGGGCGTCGGGCTTGCCGGCGCGTTCACGATCGTGAGCAAGAAGATTCAGAGCGAGCTTTCGGCGATCTATCCGTGGCAGTTGATGGTGGGGTCGCTGGGGGCGACGCTGCTCACGATCCTGATCGGCAGCGTGCTGAGCATCCGGCGTGTGATCAAGGTTGAGCCGGCGGTTGTGTTTGCGTCGTGAGCGAGGGTCAACGCGAACGGCCAACGGCCGGGGCCCGGGCGGCGTTCACGCGGTGATCCACCCGAGGGTCCGGAAAAACGCCCGTGTCGGCCCGATGATCTGCTCGGCGTGTTCTCGGTCGAACGCCGCGACCTCGTCGGTCGCGAGCCATCGCACGTCTTCGTACTCCCAGTCTCGCGCGTGCGAAGAGATCGTCTCGAGCGCCTGGGGCAGGTCGACGCGGATCATGACGTCCAGGCTGAACGCCTCGAAATCGCGGCAGAAGCCGGCGCACGCGACCGGCGCGTTCTCGATGCTCAGCCCCGCTTCTTCGGCCGTCTCCTCGGCGAGGTGACAGGCGAAGTCCTCGAGGGTCAGCGCGCGGACGCCCTCCCGGGGCCAGGGCATGCCGCCCGACGGGCCAATCTCCCACATCCCGCCGTACACCCGCGTCTGCCCGCCGCGCTTGCCGAGCAGCACGTGCTCGCGCCCCGAGCGGTCGTGCGCGATCAGCACGCCGCTCACCGCCAGGATCTCGACGCCGGTCTTGACGGCGTCCTGCACCGCGAGGTGCTTGAAGTCGTCGCGGGAGCACTCGATGGTGCCCGACGCGAGGTCGGCGCCCACGACCGAGAGCAGCGGGCCGTTGAACATCCTCGGGTTGTCGGCGCAGAGTTCGGCCCAGCGGGCTTCCACCGCCGCGGCGGTCTTCAGATCGCGCTTCGGCGCGCGATCGCTGCACGTGACGACGAGCCGTCCGTCGGCGGGCGCCGGCCAGGATTCGACGCGTGGGATGGACCTCACGACGTTCGACACGGGTTCACGCACCGCCGAGCATGCCGCCAAGGCCCGAACCGAGTTCGCCCAGCCCCAGCTTCTCCGACTCCTTGTCCATCGCTTCCTTGATCTTGAGCTGCGCCTGGCGCGTCGCGTCGTTCACCGCCTCGGCGATCAGCGACCCCGCGAGCACCCGCGTCTTCTCGTCGGCCGCCATGCCGGCCACGAGCGCGGGGCTCAGCTCGACCTCGACCACCCGCAGCTCGCCGGTCATCACGACCCACGCCGCGCCCGCCCCCGCCTGGCCGCGCACCCGCGTCTCGGCCAGGTGCGCCCGCACCGCGCTCATCGATTCCTTGATCTTGTCCTGGTTCTTCATGAGGCTCGTCAGAGCGCCCATGGCCTTGAGCTTGTCGAACATAGAGACTCCGGAGGGTTCACCACAGAGACACCGAGGCACAGAGAAGAGGGTTCTGAGCGATCAACGGGCTGGTTCAGATTGATTCGGAGGCCATCCGTATGTAGTGGAATTCTTCCCGCATTCTCTCCCCCCTGTGCCTCCTGTTTCTGTGATGAATGCTTCTTCTTCCTCAGGCCCGCTCGTGACAGGCCGACCACAGTCGTTGATCCTGCCCTTCTGTTTCCCTTCCTCTCTGTGCCTCTGTGTCTCCGTGGTGATGCTTCCTCACGCCCCGCCCCCGCGAGCCTCGACCCGCACCACGCGGGCGCCGAGCAGTTCCTCGGCCTGCTTCACGAGCGGGTGCTGGCGAGCGTCCGGACCGGGGGCCGGCGCGCCGGGGGGCGCGCCCACCGCGCGTTCCTCGGGCCCATCGCTCTGATGCGGCGCCCGCGGGGCCTCCCCGCCCTCGAACGAGAGCGTGATCTTCCGGCCCGTGGCCTTCAGGAACACATCCTCGATCTCGCGCTTCGCCGAGCGCGCGAGCGCCGCGAGCGTGCCCGACTTCACCACCGCCGTCGCCTCGGCCAGCGACAGCAGCTGCATGTCGTCCACGATCGCCTTGAGCCGGCGCGTCGAGCCCGAGAGCCGTTTGACTTCCTCCCAGACCTCCGGCCGCGCCCCGCCGCCGCGCTCGGGCGCGCCCGGGCTCTCACCCGCGTTCTCGCGGGCGATCAGCCGCGCGATGTCGCCCGGCGACGAAGCCGCGGGGATCTCCCGCGCCGGCTCCGCCGCCGTCAGCGTTTTTTTGCGGCCGCACTCCCCGCCCCCGCCGCTCACCAGCGCCGTCACGTCCGCCAGCTTTTCCGTCAGCGCGAGCCTCACGATCAGCGCATCGAACAGCGCCCGCGGCACGCTGCTGCTCTTGCACGCCCGCTGCACGTTCTCGCACAGCGCGATCATGTGCACGAGCCCCGCGGCATCGAACCTCGCCGCCAGCGCCCGCTCCGTCCCCTTCGCCTCATCGGACAGATCGACCAGGTCCGTCTCGCCCCCGCACGCCGCGAGGATCATGAGGTCGCGGAAGCGGTCCAGCAGCGACTCGATCACCTGGTCGATCGAGATCCCGCGCGACAGCAATTCGCCCGCCCCCTCGAGCGCCGGCGCCGGCCTGCCGTCCGCCACCGCCCCGATCAGCCCGCCGATCAGCTCGCGACCCGGCATGCCGAGCAGCTCTTCGAGCAGCTTGACCGTCAGCTTTTTCTCCCCCGAGGCCAGCAGCCGGTCCATCAGCGAGAGCGCATCGCGCATCGAGCCGTTCCCGAGCCGCGCGACCATGTGCACCAGCTCGGGCTCCGCGCTCACGCTCTCCTGCTTCAGCACGTCCTTCAGGTGCGCCCCGATGCTCGCGCTCGGGATGTTCCGGAAATCGAACCGCTGGCACCGCGACTGGATCGTCGCCGGCACCTTGTGGCTCTCGGTCGTGCACAGGATGAACTTGACGTGCTCCGGCGGCTCCTCCATGGTCTTGAGCAGCGCGTTGAACGCCGCCGTCGAGAGCATGTGGACCTCGTCGATGATGTAGACCTTGTACTTGCCCCGCATCGGCCGGTACGCGGCGTTGGCGATCAGGTCGCGCACGTTGTCCACGCCCGTGTTGCTCGCGGCGTCGATCTCGATCGTGTCGGTGTCCTGCCCCTGCATGATGAGGGCGTCCACCTCCTTCGACCCGCCGTTGAGCGCCTTGGCGAAGATCCGGGCCATCGAGGTCTTGCCCACGCCGCGCGTGCCGCAGAAGAGGTACGCGTGCGCGACGCGATTGGTCTTGATGGCGTTCTGGAGCGTGCGGGCGATGGGCTCCTGGCCGACGACGGAGTCGAAGTCCTGGGAGCGGTACCGGCGTGCGAGGACGACGTAGGGCATGGGGCGGATTGTAGTGGGGGCGTTGTGGCGGCGGACCGCGGGTCCGTCGTCGAACGTCGACGCTTCGCGAAGGAAAACCTGAGGTCACAAATTGTGACCTCTAGTTGCGCATCCGCCGGAACGGCGCGCCGGTACGCCGGATCGACGACCAGCCGGCCTAGTCGATTCGGGAGATCGTGTCGACGGCCCACTGGCCCTTCTTCTTGGATTTCGCCGCGGCGACCGCGGCCGCGGCATCGGCGTGGTCCTCGACGAGGTACACGAGCGTGGTCTGCCCGATCTTGATCTTGTCCCCGTCGTTCAGCGCGGTGTCGAGCAGGATCTGCTTGTCGTTCACGATCACCCCGGCGGCGCTGCGGTAGTCGCCGGCCACGTGCCGCCCCAACGCGGGATCGAGCCGGACCTGCAGGTGCTTGCGGGACACGTACCGGTCCAGGACCTGGAACGTGCACGTGTCGTCACGGCCGACCGAGACGAGCGGCAGGGTCAGCGGGAAATGCGCGCCCTCGCCGGGACCTTCGATGACCACGAGCGACGCCATGCGGAGCACCTCCTGCTGATAGTCTACAGGTCTCACACCACGCGGGAGCAACGATGCTGACCAAGGGAGCGCAGATTGCCGGGTACTCGATCGACCGCGAACTCGGGCGCGGCGGCATGGGCGTGGTGTATCTCGCGCACGACAGCCGCCTTGACCGCCGGGTCGCGATCAAGGCGCTCCCCGCCGATCTCGGCGCCGACGCCGAGCGCCTCGCGCGCTTCCAGCGCGAGGCCAAGCTGCTGGCCTCGCTGAATCACCCCAACATCGGCGGTATTTATGGTCTGGAAGAAGTGGAGGGGTGCCGGTACCTGGTCCTGGAGTTCATCGACGGAGAGCCGCTTTCCGATCGCCTGAAGCGCGGCCCGATCGCGGTCGACGAGTGCCTACCCATCGCCCGGCAGATCGCCGAGGCTCTCGAATCCGCGCACGAGAAGGGCATCATCCACCGCGACCTCAAGCCCGGCAACATCATGATCGATGCCGACGGGCACGCCAAGGTGCTCGACTTCGGCCTGGCGCGAACGGCCGAGGGCATGCCGTCTTCGTCGTCGTACAACGCGTCGGTGGCCAACTCACCGACCGTCACCAGCCCCATGCCGGTGCACAGCCCGACGATCCCCGGGGTAATCATGGGCACGGCGGGGTACATGAGCCCCGAGCAGGCGCGTGGCAGGCCGGTCGACAAGCGCTCTGACATATTCTCGTTCGGTTGTGTTCTCTACGAGATGCTGACGGGCGCCCAGCCCTTCTCGGGCGAAACGGTCACCGATTCCATCGGGGCGATCCTGCACCGCGAACCGACGTGGTCGCTGCTTCCACCCACCACGCCGCCGCGGGTCCGTGAACTCCTGGCCAACTGCCTGGCCAAGGACCGCCGTCAACGCCTGCACGACATCGGCGACGCGCGGCTCGAACTCGAGCGGGCCATCGCCGGTCGCGAGTGGGCCGCCGCCGCGGATTCCGCGGGCGCACGTACGCGCCGTTGGGTGCTTCCGGCCGGCATCGTGGCCGCCGCCACGTTAATCGCGGCCGGATGGGGGCTGGCCCGGGTGCTCAACCGCCCGGTCCCGCCCGCGCCGTCGCAGACGTTCCACGTCTCGACCACGGTCCAGGACAAGCCGGCGTTCAACGCGCTGACGGGCATATCCCCCGACGCCAAGTTCCTGATCTACACGGCGTCGCCGGAACTCCCGCCCGACAGCGTCAAGCCCGAGGGGCTGCTGATGGTCCGCCGCCTCGACCGCGACGAGACCGTGATCATCGAGAGCACCGAGGGCGCCCGTGATGCGGCCCTGTCACCCGACGGTCGCTGGATCGTCTATTCCTGCGCCAAGGACCGCGCCGGCACCAGGTTCAGCCTCAAGAAGGTCGCCCTGGAGAACGGGCGCCCATCGGGCAAGCCGGAAACGGTGTGCGAGACGGTGCAGGGCGCGTACCCGGTCCTTTGCTGGACGTCGGACAGAGAAATCGCGTTCTCGCCGAGTTTCGAGCCGGTGATCTACACCGTGTCGGCGTCGGGGGGCGAGCCGCGCGAGGTGCTCCGCGAGGACCTCCCCAAGGGCATCGAAGGCTGGGCGGATTTCCGCCCCCTGGTCGACGGGAAGTCCATCCTGGCCACGCGCTGGTCGCTCGTGGGCCAGAAGTTCAAGGTCAGTACCGAATTGGTCGAACTCGCGTCGGGGAAGCGGACGGTGCTGTTCCCTGACGCGGGGATGACCCAGTACGTGCCGGACGCGACGGGCGCGGCGGGCTATCTGCTCGCCACGCGGAGCACGCTGAACACCCTCGTCGCCGTTCGATTCGATCTCGCCACGCTGAGCACGGTCGGCGAGCCCGTGACGGTGTGGAGCGGCAATCCGATCAACACATTTCGCATGGCGCCCAGCGGCACGCTCGCGATCGCCACCCGCCCGGCGGAGGTTCTGGACCGGCGACTTGCCTGGATCGACGACAAGGGCCAGCCGCAGCCCATCCCGGGCATGATGCGGTCCTACGGAGAAATAGTGGTCTCTCCCGACGGCGGGCGCGTGGTCTCGAACATGGACAACGCCGGCACGGCCGAGCTCAACTCCGAGTTCTGGGTGCAGGACCTGGCGCGACGGACGTCCACCCGGATCCCCGTTCAGGGCGCCATGATCGGCATGGTCTGGAGCAAGGACGGGCAGCGGATCGCGTACGGCCTGGCCAGCGAGGACGCGTTCTCGATCTGGGAGCGCCGCAGCGATGGATCCGGGGAGCCGGTCAAGCTGTACGCCAGCCCCGACAGCCGGACGCTTCTCTTTCCCGCGGGCTGGTCGGCCGACGGCAAGAAGTTCGCGTTCGGTCAAGTTGACTTGTCCACAGACAAGGCCCGCGGCTTTCTGCTGGAGCAGGACGGCACGTCCAAGACGTGGGCCGCCAAGCCGTACCTGAATTCGACGGTGGGCGAGGAGTTCGCGAGCTTCTCGCCCGACGGAAAGTGGGTGCTTGTCCGATCCAACCAGTCCGGTCGCCGGGAGCTGTACGCCCAGAGATTCACGGGCGATGGCGACGCGGACGCCGGCGGGGGGCGGGTCCCTGTCTCCACCTCCGGCGGGGGCCTGGCCTGGTGGAGCCCCGACGGCAACGAGATTCGTTACATCGACCTCGACAGCCAGGTCTTGAGCGTGCAGGTGAAGACCGAGCCGACGTTCTCGACGTCCGAGCCGAACGTGCTCTACAGCATCAAGGATCTGAAGACCAAGAGCGTCGTCTTCGCGAACGACGGCAGGCTGATGGTGGTGCTCCAGGGCGAGAGCGAGAAAACCACCAAGTCCGTCGGGCTCGTCGTGAACTTCCTTGAAGAACTCCGGGCCAAGATGCCGGCGCTGAAGTGAGGCCCACGCGGATGCTGACCGGCGGAACGAAAATCGGTGGGTACTCGATCGAACGCGAGCTCGGTCGGGGCGGCATGGGAGTGGTGTACCTGGCCCACGACACGCGCCTGGACCGACGCGTGGCGGTCAAGGCGCTGCCCGCTGATCTCGCCGGCGATCCGGACCGTCTCGCCCGCTTCCAGCGAGAGGCCAAAGTCCTCGCCTCCCTCAATCACCCCAACATCGGCGCGATTTACGGTCTCGAGGAGGCCGACGGCCATCGCTACCTGGTGTTGGAGTACATCGAGGGCGAGACCCTCGCCGAGCGCCTGAGGCGCGGCCCGATCCCGCTCGACGAAGCCCTCCCTATCGCCCGCCAGATCGCCGAGGCCCTCGAAGCCGCGCACGAGAAGGGCGTCATCCATCGCGATCTGAAGCCCGGCAACGTGATGGTGAACGCCGAGGGGCACGCCAAGGTGCTCGACTTCGGCCTCGCCCGCACCGCCGAGGGTTCGCCGTCTTCATCGGGCAAGAGCGCAGGGCTCCCCGATTCGCCGACCGTCACCAGCCCCATGCCCATCCACAGCCCGACGATCGCGGGCGTCATCATGGGCACCGCCGGCTACATGTCCCCCGAGCAGGCCCGCGGCAAGCCCGTCGACAAGCGCTCCGACATCTTCTCCTTCGGCTGCGTGCTCTACGAATTGCTCGCGGGAGCGCAGCCGTTCCGCGGGGAGAGCGTCGCCGATTCCCTCGGCGCCACGCTGCACAAGGAGCTCGACCTCTCCCTTCTGCCACCTGGCACGCCGACCCCGCTGGCGCTCCTGCTCAAGCGCTGCCTCGTCAAGGATCGCCACAACCGCCTGCGCGACATCGGCGACGCCCGCATCGAGATCGAACACCTCATCGCCGATCCCCACGGCGCCGCCGCGCTAGGCGCCAGCAGCTCCCTCGCGCTCCACCCGTGGTGGCGATCCCCGGGTGTGCTGGCCACCGCGTCTCTCCTGGCCGCCGCGGTGATCGTCACCGCGCTGGTCTTCAGACCATGGCGCGCCGCGCCCTCCAGTTCTCGAGAAGTCGGCCAGATCGTGCGTGCCGGCCTCGCACTGCCCAAGGGCGCGGTGCCGCGCCCCAGCGATCGGCCGGTCGCGGTTTCGCCCGACGGGACGCAGGTGCTCGTCGCCGCCGTCTCGAACGACGGCGTGCCCAAATCGGTGTTGTACCTGCGCGACGTGGCGCGCCTGGACCTCCGCACCATCGCCGGCGCCGAGGGAGCCAGCTACCCGTTCTGGTCCCCCGACGGCAGGTCCATCGCCTTCTTTGCCGACCAGAAGCTCAAGCGCATCGACCTGGCCGACGGCATCGTGCGCGTGCTCTGCGACGCCCCCACCGGGCGCGGCGGCTCGTGGGGCTCCAAAGGGACGATCGTCTTTGCCCCAGGCGCCGTCGGCGGACTCTCGATCGTGAGCGAGTCCGGCGGCACACCCACGCCGATCACCGTGCCCGCCACGCCCGACGAGGCCCACCGCACCCCGCACTTCCTGCCCGACGGCCAGCGATTCCTGTATTGCAACCAGCACGCCGCCACCGACGGTGTGTACGCGTTCGACCCCGCGAGCGGGCAATCGAAGTTCGTCATGGCGGGCGAAACCGAGGCCGTGCCCGTCGAGCCCGGCCTGCTGGCGTTCGTGCGCGATGAGAACCTGATGGTCCAGCCGTTCGACGCGCAACGCCTCGAACTGACGGGCGCCCCGCGGCCCATCGCCGCCGGAGTGCAGTACAACATCCTCCGCAGTTTCATCGCCGTCGGCATCTCTGCGCGGGGCACGCTGGTCTACCAGCCCGTCGTCCGCGCCGACAAGTCGCGCCTGGCGTGGATGGACCGCAAGGGCGAGCGCACGCCCATCAACATCGAGCCCATGGCCGTCCGGAGCGCGAGCCTCACCCCGGACGCCCGGCGGGCCGCGGTCTCGATCGTGGGAGATCACGCCGAGTCGACCGCCGCGATCCTCGACCTCGAGCGCGGCACGCGCACATCGGTGGGTGATCCCAAGGCGTTCAGCGGCTACCAGATCTGGGCCCCCGGCGCCCAGAACCTCTTCAGCCTGACCCGGATCGGCCCCCGCGGGGGCATCGTGATCATGCCGATCTCCGGCGGCGGCCAGCCCCGCATACTGGTCGGCGAGCCGGGATTCGAGTACCACGCCGGCTCGGCAACCCCCGACGGGCGCACGCTGCTCTTCAGCCAGTGGCACAACCGCGACAAGGTCGGCGATCTCATGACGCTCGACCTGGCCCAGGACAACGCGGCTCCGAAGGTCTTCATGGCGACGCCCGACAGCGAACGCACGCCGCGCATCTCGCCCGACGGCCACGCGGTCGTTTTCACAGTCTCAAAGCCGGGGATCATGGCGGGCATGCTCCACGTGGTCGCGTACCCCTCGCCCACCGTTTCAGTGCAGGTGTCCTTGACCATGGTCAACGACGAGTACGGCTGGCTCGGACCCGGCGAGGTGTACTGGGTGGACCAGGCGCGGAACATGTGGTCCGCGACCCTCACGATCAAGGACGGCCAGCCCGACGTTTCCCCTCCCAAGCCGATGCTCGCCGACCACCCGCTCGAAAGGAAGTCCGCGATCCTCGCCTATGACCCGGCCCGCGAACGATTCCTCATCGCCGTCGAGGAGGAGCCTCCGGATGAGCCCCGCCTGATCATCGTCAGCGACTGGCGCCCCGATGTGCCGCGCGCCAAGCCCGCGCAATAGCCATCGCCCACAAACCATCTCAGCTCTTCACCTCCCCACCTCTCCGCCTCCCCACCCCATGCCCCCATCCCTCCCAGAGATCCGCGCCCAGTTCCCCGGCCTCGACCAGCCCACCGTGCTGCTCGACAACGCCGGCGGCGCGCAGTTGCCGCGTTGCGTCATCGACGCCACGCGCGACTACATGACCCGCTCCTACGTCCAGCTCGGCGCCGACTACGACATCTCCCGCCGCGCCACCGACACCGTCCGCTGCGCCCACGCGTTCGCCAAGGTCCTCGTCAACGCCGCCGACGATCACGACGCTTCCCCCGGCCGCGGCAGCGGAGAAGTCGCCCTTGGCCCATCGTCCTCCGTGCTCTGCATCATGCTCGCCAACGCCTACGCCGACGCCCTCGCCGCGGGCACACTCCCCACCGGCCGCACCGAGATCGTCGTCTGCACCGCCGGCCACGAGGCCAACATCGGCCCCTGGATGCGCCTGGCCTCGCGCGGCTTCACCATCCGCGAGTGGCCCGCGACCCAGGACCACTCGCCCGAGGGTGGCGGCGCGTGGCGCATCCTCCCCTCGACCCTCGCGCCGCTCCTCTCGCCGCGCACCGCGCTGGTCGCCTTCCCGCACGTCTCCAACGTCCTCGGCGAGATCGTCGATCTCGGAGAGGTCTGCCGCCTCGCCCACGCCGTCGGCGCCCGCGTCGTGGCCGACGGCGTCGCCTTCGCGCCCCACCGCGCCATCGACATCCGCGCCTCGAACGTCGACTGGTACGTCTTCTCGCTCTACAAGGTCTACGGACCGCACATGGCCGCGCTCTACGGCCGGCGTGACGCCTTCGCCGAACTCACGGGCCCGAACCACTATTTCATCGGGAAGGACGACATCCCCTACAAGTTCGAGCCCGGCGGCGTGAGCCACGAGGCCGCCGCGGCCTTCAACGCGCTCTGGGACTACCTGTGCTTCCTCGCGGGAGAAACCCCGCCCGACACCGGCGGAATCTCCGCCCCACGCCGCCCCGTGATCGAACGCGCCTTCGCCCGCATGGCCGCGCTCGAGCGCCCCCTCCAGGAGCGGCTCCTCGGCTACCTCTCACGCAAGCCCGGTGTCACGATCGCCGGCACCGCCGACGCGGGCGAAAACCGTGTCCCCACGATCGCGTTCACCCGCGAAGGCAGGAGCTCCGCCGCGATCGCGCGGGCCGCGAACGCCCGCGCCTTGGGCTTCCGCTACGGGCACTTCTACTCCAAGCGCCTCATAGAGCAGATGAAGCTGCACCCCGACGAGGGCGCCGTCCGCATCAGCCTCGTCCACTACAACTCGCCCGGCGAGGTCGACCGTCTCATCGAGACCCTCGACGCGCTCCTCTGATCGCGCCATGCGAGTTCCCTTCCGCGCAGCTCTCCCCTGCACGGGTTTCATCGGCTTCACCTTTGCGGGCGAGGCCGGGGGCGGGTTCCTCCCTCGTCGCCGTGCGTGGGTGTCGGGCGGTCTGCGGTACACTCTCCGGCGATGCGCCCGGCGAACATCGGCCCATTTCGCGTTGAGTCCGAACTCGGCCGCGGCGGCATGGGCGTGGTGTACCTAGCCACCGACTCGCGACTGGACCGCCCGGTCGCCATCAAGGCCCTCCCCGCCGACGTGGCTTCGGACCCCGAGCGCCTCGCGCGCTTCCAACGCGAGGCCAAGGTCCTCGCCTCGCTCAATCACCCCAGCATCGCGGCGATCTACGGGCTGGAGCAGGTCGACGGGCGCCAATACCTCGTGCTCGAGTACATCGAGGGCGAGACCCTCTCCGCTCGACTCAAGCGAGGTCCCGTCCCGCTCGGCGAGGCCCTGCCGATCGCAGAGCAGATCGCCGAGGCGCTGGAAGCCGCGCACGAGAAAGGAATCGTCCACCGCGACCTGAAGCCCGGCAACATCATGCTCGCCGAGAGCGGGCGCGCCAAGGTCCTGGACTTCGGGCTCGCGAGTTCTGTGGGCGCGGCGCCGTCCTCGTCCATGCGGGCCGGCGCGATCGCGGACTCTCCCACCGTCACCAGCCCGATGATGGTGCACAGCCCGACCATCCCCGGCGTCATCATGGGCACCGCCGGATACATGTCCCCCGAGCAGGCCCGCGGCAAGGTCGTGGACAAACGGTCGGATATTTTCGCGTTCGGGTGCGTCCTCTACGAAATGCTCACCGGCGAGCAACCGTTCGCGGGTGAGACGATCACCGATTCGCTCGCGGCGGTGCTGCACCGCGCCCCGCCGCTTGACGCGCTTCCCTCCGGGACGCCGGCACGGGTGAGGACGCTGCTGAGCCGCTGTCTCGAGAAGGACCGGGCCCGCCGTCTCCGCGACATCGGCGATGCGGCGCTCGAACTGGAGAGCGCGATCGGGGAGCCCCCCGACAGCGCCGCGCCCCCGCGACCGCGCGGGCGTCGTCGGGCCGCGGCGCTCCTGGCGCTGAGCGCGCTGATCCTGGCCCTTGGTGCTGTGATCGGGCGCTACGCGCTGCGGAGCTCGGTGCCGCCCCCCTCGGCGCCGGTGCTCCGGTACACGATCGATCCGCCCGCCGGTTTCACCCTGCCCGAATTCTCCGAGGGCTTTGCGGCGATCGCGCTCAGCCCCGCGGGCGACACCATCGTGTTTCCCGGGGAAGCGGACGGCGTGCAGCGCCTCTTTGCACGCGACGTGTCCTCCTTCGAGGCCCGCGAGCTCCCCGGTACAGAGAACGCGAGCACGCCGAGTTTTTCCCCCGACGGGCGGTGGATCACCTACTTCGTCGGCGGCAGGCTGGTCAAGGCCCCGATCTCCGGCGGCACCGGCGTCTCGCTGTGCGAGTCAGGTTCGTGTTCCGCCGCGTGGCTCGACGACGGCACGATACTCCTGGCCAAGGCCGAACGGGGTCTGTGGCGACTCAACGGGGGCGGCGGAACGCCCACGCTCCTGGCCAAGTGCGGGCCCGACGTGCGAACCGCGACGGGCGATCAATTGGTGCTGGGCTTCAACCGTGTGGAGCGGGTGCCGGGCGCTTCGTACGCCCTGGCCAGCGTCTGGGACGGCGACACGATCGAAGATTACTCGGTCGTCGCGGTTTCCCTGTCCGACGGATCCGTCCGCCCGTTGATTCGAAACGCGACCGACGCCCGCTTCGTTGCGCCCGACACGGTCATCTTCCTCCGCGGCTCGACGCTCATGGCCGTTCCCATCGACGTCGAGAGCGGGGCCGTCAGGGGCGAGCCCCGTGTGGCCCTCGACGGCGTGCGCGTGACCCGCTGGGCCGATTCCGCGTACGCGGCGGTGTCCGTCAGCGGCACGCTCGCGTACGTCCCCGGCGGCCGGCCCGGCCCCGGCCGAAGGCTCGTCAGCGTGGATCAGAGCGGCAAGAGCGCGCCGCTCATGGACAACACCGAGGCGATCGTCGGGGGGATGCGGGTCTCGCCCGACGGCGAGCGTGTGGCGGTGATCACGCTGCGCCGCAAGGTCGAGCTGTGGTCATACGACCTGCGCCGCCGCGCGTTCTCCCTCGTCAACGCGCGCGGCGAGAGCTGGTCTCCCGCGTGGTCGGCCGACGGCAGGTCGCTGTATTTCTTCAACGTGGTCCCGGGTTCGCCGCCCATCGTCGCGCACAAGAGCCTCGACGGCGCGCTCTCGCAGGCGCCGTTCGAGATTCCGGCGGGTCTCGACGCCTTCCCGAACTCGAGCTCTCCCGACGGCACGACCTTGCTGCTCAACGTCGAATTGCCCGGCATGAACCGCAGGTTCGACGTCCATGCCGTGAAACTCGAGGCCGGCGCGAAGTCCGTGCCCCTCATCGAATCGCCGGCGTCGGAGGGCGATCCGGTCTATTCCCCCGATGGTCGGTGGATCGCCTACCTCTCCGACGAATCGGGACGGCGCGAGGTCTACATCAGCGCCGTCTCCGGGTCCGGGAAGCGCGTTCAGGTCTCGACCGAGGGCGGCTATACCCCCAGGTGGTCGCGCGACGGCAAGCGGGTGTTCTATCTCGACCGGCGCGACGCAATGCAGTCTTCAACGGTCGAGCTCGGCGAGAATCCCCACGCCTCGCCCCCCGTCAAACTCTTCGACACCGAGGGCGTGGCCACCACTTCGCTCTGGGGCGAGTTCGACGTGCTCCCCGGCGATTCGTTCCTCATGGTCGAGCCGGCGCCGTGGGAGGTTGAGCCGCGACGGCTTCACGTCGTCGTCAACTGGGGCGCAGAGCTCAAGGGCACGTGACCACGTTCGCCGCGCGGAATTGGCTCGCCCGCCCGCCCCGCTATTTCGCCTTCTTCGCCGCCGCCTTCACCACCGGCTTGGCCGCGCTCTTCTTGTCCGTGCTCTTGATCGGCGCCACTTTCGCCGCCGGCTTCGCCGTGCCCGCCTTGGCCGCCGGCGCGATCTTCTTGAACGAAGCCGAAGCGGGGAGCGCCTTCGAGGCCGCGCCCGCCGGCGCCGCCTTGCCCGCGCCCACCGCCTTCTTGACCTGCGCCTTCTTCGCCGCGTCGGCCGCCAGGCGCGCCTTGGCCGCGGTGTTCACCGGACCGGCCGCCGCTTCCGCCGTGTACGCCGCGCCACCGAGCGCCAGGACCGCCGCCGACAGCGCGACAAGCTTCTGGGTGTTCATTCGGGAAGACCTCCGTGCTTCAGGGTGAGACTCCGCCCTCTACCCTGCCAAACGCCCCGCCTGCCCGCCAGCCCTTCGTGAACACGCCGCGTTCCAGCCTTGACGGCTGGGCAGGTTCTTCCGGCCCCCGCTCGCAACGCACCGCGGGTTATGACTCCAACGCCCCGGCTCACGCGAAACACTCCTGCCATGCCGACCAGCAAAGAACCCGAGCCCTTCATCCTCGAAGCCGAGCAGACGCTCCCGTACCCCCTCGAACGGGTCTTCGGTTTCTTCGCGCGGCCCGAGAACCTCGAGGCCATCACCCCACCCTGGCTCGGCTTCCGCATCATCACCCCGGCCCCCGTCAGAATGGAAGTGGGGGCCGTCATCGACTACCGCCTCAGCGTCCGCGGCATCCCGCTCCGCTGGCGGAGCCTCATCGAGGACTTCCAGCCCCCCGTCCGCTTCGTTGACACGCAGGTCACCGGCCCCTACCGGCTCTGGCACCACACGCACTCGTTCGAACGAATCCCCGCCGATCCTTCCGGCCCCGAGCGCACCATCGTGCGCGACCGCGTCCGCTACCTGCTGCCGCGAATCGCCGCGGGGCCCTTGGCGAGCGTCCTGAACGCGACCCTCGTCCGGCCGGACCTCGATCGAATCTTCGCCTACCGCGCCAGGCGGATCGCGGAACTCCTCCGCGCCCGGCCCCGCGTCGCGGCCTGAACCGCAAGACGCCGCCTCTCCACCCGGCCAACGATCCCGCCATGGCGGGCGTAACCAAGGGGCCGGAGGGGGACTGGCATCCCGAGCGATCGCTCGACGAACTCCTGCGTGCCCTCGATGAGCGCTCCAAGCTTCTGAAAAGCCCCAAGCGCCAGCGCCGCCTCCGCATCGCCGCCCGCCGCCTCGACGCCGTGCTCCTCACCTTCCGCGCTCGGATGCCCGACGCCGCTGCTCGACGCCTCACCGCCGCGCTCAAGTCCGTCCGCTCCGCCGCGGGCGCGGCACGCGACTCGGGCCTCGTCCTCGATCTCGCCGCGCCCCGCATCGAGCGCTACCCCGACGCCGCCAAGGCCCTGCGCAAGGTCGCCAAGGCCCGCGCCAAGGCCGCCGTCGAAACGCTCAAGAAGGCTACCACGCGCGAGAAGCGCGCCGCCCTCATCGAACTCGTCGAACTGCTCGTGGACGCCGCCGGTGTCGCCCCCGGCTCGCCCGACGCGCTCACCGCCCCGCGCCGTGCCGCGGCAAAGACCGTCAGCCGCTTCCGCTCGTCCCTCGACGCCGACCTCACCGTCCCCGATTCCCTCCACCGCGCCCGCCGGCGCCTGAAGGAAGTCCGCTACGCCCTCGAGATCCTCGGCCCGCTCCTGCCCGCGGAGCGCGCCGGCGTCTCGCTCTCCCGACTCCGCCGCCGCCTCGCCGCCATGCAGAAGCGCCTCGGCGATGTCGGCGACCTCCGCATCGTGCAGGACTACCTCCGCGCCGCCGCCCGCTCGGCCGACACCGATGCCGCCCACGAACTCCGCTCCATCATCCGGCGCGCCGACGCCGACATGGACCGCCTCGCACGCTCCCTCGCCGCCGACCTTCACTCGCCGCGCACCGACACGATCCTCGCCGAGCTCTCGCGATACGCGTCGTGATCCCGCGACCGCGTGCGCCGTGTAGACTCTCGGCGCGTGACCGCCCGGCCCTCCGACCACGACCTCACCACCGACCTCGCGCGCGAGCGGGCCCCCGCCTCGCCGGAAACGGGCTCGCCGCCCGGCGCGCCCGCCGCGTCCGCGCGCCTCGACCCCGGCACGATCCTCGCCTCGCGCTACCGCATCGTCTCGCCCCTGGGCAAGGGCGGCATGGGCGAGGTCTACCGCGCCGACGACCTCGAACTCGACACGCCCGTCGCGCTCAAGTTCCTGCCCCCCTCCCTCGCCGCCGACCCACTGCGGCTCGACCGTCTCCGCGCCGAGGTGCGCCTCGCGCGCCAGATCAGCCACCCCGGTGTCTGCCGCGTCTTCGACATCGCCGCCGCCACGCTCCCCGGCGCCGCCGTCCCCGTCTACTTCCTCACGATGGAGTACGTCGACGGCGAGGACCTCGCGAGCCTCCTCCGCCGCATCGGCCGACTCCCCACCGAGAAGGCCACCGACCTCGCCCGCCAGCTCTGCCTCGCCCTCGCCGCCGCGCACGAGGTCGGCGTCGTGCACCGCGACCTCAAGCCCGCCAACATCATGCTCGACTCGCGCGGCAAGGCCCGAATCATGGACTTCGGCATCGCCTCGCCGGCCACCGAAGACCCCGCCCTCGCCGCGCCCCTCGCCGGCACACCGGCTTACATGGCCCCCGAGCAGGCCGCGGGCGAGCCCGCCACCGTCCGCTCCGACATCTTCTCCCTCGGCCTTGTCCTCTACGAACTCTTCACCGGCAAAGCCGGCGTCACCGCCGCAACCCTCGCCGACGCCCGAGAGTTCCACCGCGCCCGCGACCTCGCGCGCCCGTCCTCGCACATCGCCGAGTTCGACCCCGCCGTCGAGCGCGCGATCATGCGCTGCCTCGAACGCGACCCCGCCAACCGCCCCGCCAGCGCCGTCGCCGTCCTCGCCGGCCTCCCCGGGGGCGACCCGCTCGCCGCCGCCATCGCCGCGGGTGAAACGCCCAGCCCCGAGCTCGTCGCCGCTTCCGGCGGCTCGCGCCTCCTGCGCCCCGCCGTCGCCGGCGCGTGGTGCGCCGCGGCGGTCATCGTCCTCGGCGCGATGGTCGCGCTGAGCGCTCATTCGAGCCGGCTCGCCCGAGTCGCGCCCGCCAAGTCGCGCGAAGTCCTCGCCGACCGTGCCCGCGAACTCGCCGCCGAACTCGCCCCGGCTTCCTCTACAGCCCACTCCGCGACCGGCATGCTCACCCGCGACTCGTTCATCCGCGCCGCCGCCGACGCGCCGAACGTCGAAGCGAAGTGGGAAGCACTCGAGCAGCGCCGCCCAGGCCCCTACGCCCTCTGGCTCCGCCAGGGGCCCGCGCCACTCGAAGGCACCGCCGGCTCACCGCTCATCGTGGATTGGCTCAGCCCCTTCCCCATCAACCCCGGCGAAACCGTCGTCCGCGTCGACGGCATCGGCCGGCTCGACTACTTCCTCTCGATCCCCGCCCGCGCGATGCCCGAGACTCCCGCCGCGGCACCACCCCCCGAGCCCGACTGGGCCCGCGTCTTCACCCTCGCCGGCTACGACCTCGCGCGGATGTCCGAAGCGCCGCCGGAGCGCCGGCCCACCGTGAACGCCGATGTCGTCCGCGGCTGGTCCTGCCCCGACCCCTTCGCCCCCGACCAGACCATCCGCTTCACCGCCGGCGCCGCCGACGGCAGGCTCGTCTACTGGCTCATCACCTACCCCTTCGACCCGGCCCCCGCGACGCTCGGCCCCCGCGAAGCCGCGCCCCAGTCCTTCTGGATCAGGATCGCCGCGCCCGCCGCCGCCACCGCGCTCCTCTTCATCTTCAGCGCCAGCCTCCTGCTGTGCATCCGCAACCTCAGGCACGGTTCCGGCGACCGCGCCACCGCCACCGCCGCCGCCTCGTTCCTCCTGCTCATCACGACCGCCAGCCTCCTCATCGAGGCCGACCGCTTCCCGCGCTTCGACAGCATCTTCTTCCAGGGCGTCGGCTTCGCGCCCGCGCTCTGGCTGGCCGTCATGTTCTGGGTCTTCTACATCGCCCTCGAGCCCAGCGCCCGCCGAACCCTCCCGCACGCCCTCATCGGCTGGACCCGCGTCTTCCGCGCCAGGCTCGGCGACCCGCTCGTCGGGCGCGAGGTGCTCAGCGGCGTCGTCTTCGGTTCGCTGGCCTCGGGCGTCCTCGCCATCCTCGTCCTCGTCCTCCTCCGCCGCGCCGGCATCGACCCCGACTCCCCCCACCAGCGCTTCGCCACCTTCATGCACCTCCACGGACCCGCCACCGTCGCCTCCGCCGTCATCGACCGCGGCATCGGATGCATCATGTGGGGCACGGGCTCGCTCCTGGCCTTCGTCCGCGGCACGATCCTCTTCAAGAACCGCATCGCCGGCGCCGCCTGCATCGTCCTCGTCGGCGTCCTCATCCAGCTCCCCGCCCTCTCCAGCGGCGCCGAGGACTGGCTCCCCGCGCTGACCATCATCACCGCCATGGCCGTCGTCCAGGCGACACGCGGCCTGCTCGCCAGCGTCGTCACCTACTTCACCATGACCGTCACCTTCATGCTCCCGGTCGCGACCGACTGGACCGGCCCCTACACGCAGTCGGCGTTCATCCCGGCCGCCGCGATCGCCCTCCTCATGCTCTGGGGCTTCCTCGCCGCCACCGGCGTCGTGCGAGAAAGCCGCGAGGGAATCACGAACGGTTGACCCGCGGCGGAACTTGAGCGGCAATCGATCATCGGCTCCGCCGCGCCAAGCGCCGCTCCGCCCCCAAGCCCACCACTCCTGCTCTCCTGTTCTCCTGTTCTCCTGTTCTCCTGTTCTTCCCCCTCCGCCTTCCCCCCCTCAGCGCCCTCCGCGGCGAATCCCCTCCCCTCCTGATTTGCGCTTTGCGTTTTGCGCTTTGCGCTTTCCCCCCCTCCCCTCTGTGCCGCTCAGTGCCCTCAGTGGTGAATCCCCTCCCCTCCTGATTTGCGCTTTGCGTTTTGCGCTTTGCGCTTTGCGCTTTCTCCCTACACTCCCCGACCCATGCCCGACCCCGCGCCGACAACCCTCCCCGAGCTGATCCGCAACTTCTCGATCATCGCCCACATCGACCACGGCAAGAGCACGCTGGCCGACCGCCTTCTCCAGGCCACCAACGCCGTCTCCGCACGCGAGGCCCGCGAGCAGATCCTGGACTCGATGGACATCGAGCGCGAACGCGGCATCACCATCAAGGCCTCCGCCGTCACCGTCTTCCACCGCCACAAGCCCGGGACCAAGTCCGACGAGCTCGAGACCGAATACGAAGCCCCGGTAGACGAGACCGGCGAGCACAAGATCGCCAAGGGGGCCGCCGAAGACCACGGCGCGCTCTACATGCTCAACTTCATCGACACGCCCGGCCACGTCGACTTCAACTACGAAGTCAGCCGCGCCCTCAAGGCCTGCGAGGGCGCCATCCTCGTCGTCGATGCCACCCAGGGCGTCCAGGCCCAGACCCTCGTCAACGCCTACCTCGCCATCAACGAAAACCTCACCATCATCCCCGTCATCAACAAGATAGACCTCCCCAGCGCCCGCACCCTCGAGGTCGCCGACGAGATCGAGCAGACCCTGGGCTTCACCGCCGAGGACTGCCTGCAGGTCTCCGCCAAGACCGGCATCGGCCTGCCCGAACTGCTCGCCGCGATCTGCGAGAAGCTGCCCCCGCCCCGCAAGCCCGTGATGCCCCAGCTCCGCGCCCTCATCTTCGATGCGGTCTACGACGACTACCGCGGCGTGATCGTCTACTTCCGCGTCTTTGATGGCTCCATGAAGGTCGGCGACAAGATCCGCATGATGGGGATCGGCCGCTCCTTCCAGGTCACCGAGATCGGGAAGATGAACCCCAAGCCCTACCGCGTCCCGGGTGGCAGCGTCGGCCCGGGCGAGACCGGCTACATGGTCGCGGCAATCCGCTCGCTGAAGGACGTCCGCATCGGCGACACCATCACGCTCGAGCACAACCCCGCCCCCGAAGCCCTGCCCGGCTACCAGCCGCCGCGCCAGATGGTCTTCTGCGACTTCTACCCCGCCACCGCCGAAGAGGGCGAGTCCACCAACTTCGAAGACCTCCGCGACGCGATCGAGAAGCTCTCCTTGAACGACTCGAGCTTCACCTTCGCCCCGGTGCACTCCGAGGCCCTTGGCTTCGGCTTCCGCTGCGGGTTCCTGGGCCTGCTCCACATGGACATCATCCAGGAGCGCCTGGAGCGCGAGGGCAAGGTCCAGATCGTCCAGACCGCGCCGACGGTGTCGTACCACGTCACGGTCAAGACCCGCGACACGGTCACGGGCGCCAACGGCCAGGCGCTGCGGCCCGTCGACCCCGGGAACGAGTTCCACACCAACGTCCCGGACGGGGCGCAGCTCCTCGAGGTGCACAACCCGGCCGACCTGCCGAACATGGGCCAGGTCGACGAGATCCGCGAGCCCATCTGCAAGGTCGAGATCATGCTGCCCAAGGAGTACATCGGCGACATCATGAAGCTGTGCCTGGACCGGCGCGGCATCTACAAGTCCCAGACGTACGTGTCGGCGAGCCGCGAGATCCTCGTCTTCGAGATCCCGCTGGCCGAGATCATCTACGACTTCTTCGACAAGATGAAGGGCATGACCTCGGGCTACGGCACCATGGACTACGAGGTCATCTCCTACCGCCCCGACAACCTCGTCAAGCTCGACATCCTCATCAACGGCGACCCCGTCGAGGCCCTGGCCATCATCGTCCATCGCGAAAAGGCCGAGCACCGGGGGAGGCACCTGCTCTCCCGCCTCCGCGAGCAGATCCCCCGCCACCAGTTCGAGATCCCCCTGCAGGCGGCGATCGGGGGCAAGATCATCGCCCGCGAGACGATCAAGGCGTACAGGAAGGACGTTCTCGCCAAGTGTTATGGTGGCGACGTCAGCCGCAAGCGCAAACTGCTCGAAAAACAGAAGGAGGGCAAGAAGCGCATGAAGAATGTCGGCAGCGTGAACATTCCACAGGAAGCGTTCATGGCCGTACTGGACACGGGGGATTGATCATGCCGGCCACTTCGTCGCTTCGTCCCCTCGTCGCTCCGTCCCTTCCTCTCGCCAAGTGCTACGGCGGGGATGTGAGCAGGAAGAGGAAGCTGCTGGAGAAGCAGAAGGAGGGGAAGAAGCGGATGAAGAACGTCGGGTCAGTCAATATTCCCCAGGAGGCGTTCATGGCGGTGCTGGATACTGGAGATTGACTTGATCCCTTCTTCCCTCGATCCCTTTCCCCGCTCGAGACGTTCATGGCGGCGTTGGATACGGGGATTGAGCGAGCGGTGGGGGGCGAGCACGCGAAAGGTGGTCTGCTGACGGCACTCAACGCGTTATGATGGTGGAATGGGTCGACTTCCAGCAGGGTCGATTGCCTGTGGTATTGCGGCCGCTCTGTGCATTCTCGGGGTGGCGCCGCTGCCTTATGGCTACTACGTGTTCTTGCGCTGGGCCGTCTGTCTGTCCGCGATCTCAGCGGGCGCGACCTTGGTGCGTCGCGACCGAGCGCAACTTGCGCTGGCATGCTGGTTGATCGCCATTCTGTACAATCCGATTGTTCGCATTCCGCTGAATCGAGAAGTGTGGCGTGTTGCGAACATAGCGACATGCGTGGCGCTGACGTACGTTGCCAATAGGGTGCGGGTCTTGGCCCGCGACGGCAGCCAACTCGAGCAGCAGGAGGGGCCGTGATGACGCCAAAGCCGCGAGTAGCTCTTGGCTGGATAGTCGGTCTCCTGACGTTTGCTGCGGGCGTGATCGCTACGCAGCGGTTGGGAGACGCGGTCGGTGTCGCCAGCGAAGTGTTTCTGGACGAGCCAGTAACAATCACCCACGGCTCGGGAAAGGGGAGTTGGGACGAGGAAACGGACGTGTTGATGACTTGGTTCGGCCAAACCAGCGCGGGCCTCACGGTTGCCCTCGCGATTTGGGCGGGATTTAGTGCGGGATACGGTAGTCTGAATGCGGGGTGGGACCGCAAAGGCTGGCTGACCTTTAGGGCATGGGCGGTCGCCTTGGTCGTCTTATTAGTAGCTTCGATTGTGTTGGACCACGTTCTTCCGGACACTGGAAGGCGCGCCACACAGGTGGTGCGGAAACTGGTGACGTACGGAGCAACAATCGGGGTCGCAGTGATCAGCTATCGCTGGTGGAAATGGCGTACCAAGGCTCTTGCGACGGTCGAGGCGAAGTCCGATCCGAGCAATCTGTGAGTATCACGGCGGGCGGGTGGCGGGTGGCGTGGCCCGCCCGCTCTGCGGGCCACGCTACATGATCTTCCTGCTCTACTCCGAATCGGTTGCGGATGGCTTGTGTGGCGCGCCCTCGTGGTACCAGGGGGAGCGGCGGGTGGCCGGAACCTCCTGATCGTGGCACGGACCCGTGCCTCGGGTCCGTGACCTGATTCGCTGTCGTATGGCGCGAATCCTTATTGAGTTAGCACGCCGCCCGCCGCCGACCGTCGCGCTCGACACCGAACCAGGACCCGACGCCACCCGCCTCAACCGCCAGACAGCCGCTCAGTTCCGTGCCTCCCCATCGTGCCGCAGCACCGCTTTCGCCCCCGGCACCAAGTACTGCGTCCCCCCGCCCTTCCTGTACCAATAGTCCACGTTCAGCGTCGGCTTGGCGCCGTTCCGCGGCGTCATGTTCCAATCCACCATGATGTCCCCCGCCGTGCTCTTCAGCGCGGTCGCGTACCCGGTGATTACGTAGCGATGCTTCGCCGTCTGATTCGGCTTGAGCGCCAAGCGAGAGGAAGGTGTCCGCTCATCGCAGTACCAGTTCCCGCCGGGTCCCTCGCCCGGCGCGCGGTAGTTGAACAGCAGGTTCCCCGGCACGATCGGCAATGTCCCCACGTAAGCATCGAAGTCGATCGCCTGCAGCCACGAAAGCCAGCGCGGCGTGCGGCCCCCGATCGTGAATGCCCACGGCCCCGGCCCGTACTCGAGCGAATCCGCAGGCCCGTGCACGTAACCGCGTTCGAACCTTTCCATGATGAACCGGAACGCCGCATGCATCCGATCGCGGTGTACATCGTTCTGCGGGCTCCATCCCGCGCTCTTCAGAAGCGCATCAAGGCCGTCGGTCGTGGTGTTCATAGGTTCCTGACCCTCTTCCTCTCCAAGCCTGCTTCGTCCCCATCTTCATTTTAGGGTAGCAGGCGGGTGGCCGGGGTTGGCCTCGGCGGGTGGCACCAAGATCTCGTGCCACCGAGATCGGCCCTGCGATCTCGGTGGGTCGATCCGGGGCGTCCGCGCGAGCGTGAAGAACCCTACCTATCCGCTCTCCGCGCGGCGGCGGGTAGCCCAGATTGCCAGGGTTGATCGAGCGGGTGTCCGACCCGTGGGGACGGTTCACCACCGAGCGTAGTGGAGGATCGTACTGCCGAGGCGTTACCTTCTTCCCGATCGGTACGCCTCGACCAACTTGACCAGTTTGCCGAGGACCGGTTCTTTCTCAGGCTGAAGACGCTTTTGGGCGTCAGCGGGGAGAACACCCAGCAATACCCATCGCGTCATGCGCGCGCAGAAGAACGATGCGGCGTACATTGGAACTGCACCCGCTGGGTGGCTGGAAGCGACTATCACCCAAGTGCCCAGGAGACTTGTGATCAAGACGCCCAAGGGCATCGTGACCAGGTAGACGAGCCGCATTACGCTTGATACCCAGCGGTCGAAGTCGTTAGGCATTGGGTTGCTCCGAGTCGTCGTGGCTGCGTCCGAGCCTCCGCGCAATCGCGGTCAGGGTCAGAAGGTCCTCCATCTTCAGCTTGGCCGCCGCGCTGGTCAGTTCGGAAAGGGCGTGCAGGTAACGCGGATCAGGCACGAGACGCGGGTGAAACTGTCTGTAGTTCGAAAGTGTTTCGGCTGGAGGCGGCGACTGCTTGGCAAACTGCTCGATCGATACGCGATCCCATGGCTTTGTCGTCGTCGTGTCCCCGCTGATGCCGATGCGATGCTTCCGAATCAGGTCTGCCATTTCCTTGGCAGACTCAAGCAAAGCCTCGTACGCCGTGCGAGCGCGGTTGTACTGACTCCAAGCGGAGTCGATCGAGCGAAGCACTTCGTGACCTGACACGGTGGGTCTGGTTTCAATCCCCGAAAGGCCGAGCCGCTCCAGCAGGACCAGCATCTTGCTAGACGGAATGTCCCTTCCTCCACGCTCCAGTCTCGAGATCAGGGACTGATGCACTCCGATCTCATGGGCAAGGCGCGCTTGCGTCCACCGCTTTTTCTGACGGGCCTTGCGGATCTTCTGACCGAGGGTGTTTTCCATCCGAACATGCTCCATGGAATAAATGCGATACGGAATACATCGCCCCTAGCGCGGATAGTGTACTCGCGCGCCTAGAGGGTGTCATGCACTTTTGCCGAAGCTCCCGATGATGGGGCATGGCAAGGAAGCCGTACCCGACGGACGGCACGGATGAAGAGTGGGGTTTGTGGCCCCGCACCTGATCCTGATGCGTGAGGCACGGGTCCGTGCCACGATCAGGAATTCCCGGCGACCCGCCCGCCACGGATGAGAAGTCCCGGCCACCCGCCGCCTCCAGGGCGGGAACTCGTTGCGCATCATCCGCCACGGCGCCCCCGCCCGGATCAGCCAGCGCATGAACTTTTACCCGCTTGCGCCCCCGTGGCCGGGTGTGGGCGCGGCAGCCTTCGGCAGCGTCGACGGGATGCGGATCCCGACTCCTACCCAGAGCACGGCAGGTGGCCGGGTTGCGGCAGCGATTAAGCGGTGGCCATGAGCCGTTCGATGGTCTCGGGTGAGAAATGCCAAGCGGTCGGAATCCGATCAATGGTTCCTGCCGCCTGCGAGCGTGGCCCCCAGCACTTCTCCTCTTCCAGGATTGTGTCTCCGCGTCCTTTCGCCGACGCCTTCATGTGGGCAGCGATCTCTGAGGGAGTGGCGAGATACACACGAGGCATACCCATGATGGGCACTTCACAGAATTGGACCAAACAAATGACCGTGCGAGGCTTGTGCCGCGCATGCCAGAGGTCGATCGCGCCTTGGTAATTGGCTTTCGCAAGGTATGACTGCGTAAGTCCCCATCCCCCGTCCTGGCTTCCCTTCACTGATACCTTGAGCATGCGCTCGCCGCGAATCACTGTGAGGTCGTACTCCGGTTGATTGGCGCCGTATTGAACAGACACGTCGTACCCACACCGGGCGAACAACGCGGCAGCAAAGGCTTCCGCGGCGATGCCCACATGGAATTGGCTCATTTTGTTGGGTACCTGAGTCTTCATGGCTGCGGTGGGTAGCCGGGACCTCCTATCCGTGGCATGGACCCGTGCCGCGGGTCCATGTCTCACTAGCTAGTCGTCCTCCCACCCTTCCCGCCCGCAATCTTCCCGCACGCCTCCTCCAGGCCCCAATTCCGGCGGGTGGCCCGGGTCGATCCCGCGCCCGGCGTGACCGAGTCGCCTAGATGAAGGGCCTATACGGTTGGCAGCGAACGTGCTTGCATAGATAAGCGCCCGCTCTATGGGCTGCCAAGTCTGTAAGTCACACCACCGGGCGTTCGTCGGTCATCAGCCGCTTCGATGAGGTAACCGTACTCGTCTCCCGCGAGGATTCTCATGCACTCGGCAACCTTCCCGACCGAACCGTTTCCCGGCCAGCACCTCAAGAGCTCTTCGACGGTCGCTCCCCGCTCGCCGGCTTCAGTCAGCCTGGCGATCACAGCACCCCGAATCCCGCTATCCGCCGAGCGCTGGAAGCCACTGGTGAGCCGCTTGGAGGGGCGAGCGTTTGCAGCCGCTGAGCTTGAGGGTGGGGGCGAGGGTGTTGCGGATGAGGGATTGAGGCCAGGATTGGGGGCCGGGAGAAAGGGGGAAAGTCGGCCGCGCTCACTCCACCCGCCTATACACCCCAACCTCCGAAACCACCACACACCCCATCCCCCTCTCCACCACCAGCCGCACCCGCTCCGCCGTCGTCCGCTCCGTCCGGATCACCCGGCGCGGTCCAACCGTCGTCCCCTCGCACACCTTCACCCACCCCGACCCGCTGTCGGCCTCGATCCGGAACCGCTCGATGCGCTGCCCGAGCGGGATGTACTCGCACACCCGCACCACATCGAACGTCGTCGGCCCCCCGAGGTCGATCGTCAGCGTCCCGGAGGTCACCCCGTCATCCGTCGCCCAGTAGGTGTCGGGGTCGCCGTCCACCGCCGCGGCAGGGCCGAAGCGGCCTTCTTCCGCCCCCCCGGCCTCGACCCGCCCACGTCCCACCCCCGCGGGCTGCACCGCATTGTCCTGCTCAGCCCCCGCGCCCTCTCGCCCCGCTTTCCCGCCGCGCACCTGATCCGCTGCCGCGGGCTTCCCCCTCGCCAGGTCGGTCGCGAAGGTCTCGCGGAGGATCCGCCCGAACTCGGCCAGGTTCCTCGCATCGATCTCGTGGATCAGCCCGCGCCGGTCCGGCGGGATGTTGAGCAGCAGGTTCGCCCCGCGCCCGACCGAGTCGTACCAGATGTCCACCAGCTTCTCCGGCGTCTTGACCTTGTCGTTCTCCTTCTCGTGCCAGAACCAGCCGGGCCGGATCGAGACATCGACCTCGACGCCCACCCAGTGCGTGCCGTTCCTGTCACCGCGCGCGAGGTGATCGTGCGACACGCCGGGGTACATCCCCGCGGCGTTCAAGGTCTGCCACGATTCCTCATCGGAGTAGCCCGCCTCGTTGCCCACCCAGCGGCAGCCGGGCCCGGCATCGCTGAAGATGATCGCGTCCGGGTTCAGCGACAGGACCAGCGCGTTGGTGTCGGGCCAGCCGTAGTAGGTCGCGCCGTCGATCTTCCGCGTCTCCCGCGCCCCGCCGTAATACCCGCTGCCGCCGTTGGCGCCGTCGAACCACACTTCAAAGAGCGGGCCGTAGCCCGTGATCAGCTCCCGGAGCTGGGCGCGGTAATAGTCGATGTACGCCGGCCGCCCGTACTCCGCGTGGTGGCGGTCCCACGGCGAGAGATACAGCCCGACGAGCAACCCCTGAGCGCGGCAGGCGTCCACGAACTCCCGCACGACATCGCCGGTCCCCTCGCGCCACGGGCTGTTTATCACCGAGTGCTCCGTCAGCGGGCTCGGCCACAGGCAGAATCCGTCGTGATGCTTGGCCGTCAGGATCAGCCCCTTCATGCCGGCGCTCTTCGCAACGCGGGCCCACTGCGCGCAGTCCAGCGCGGCAGGGTTGAAGACCGACGCCGGCTCATCGCCGTTGCCCCACTCGCGGTCGGTGAAGGTGTTGGTCGTGAAGTGGATGAAGCCGTACATCTCGAGCCGGTGCCACGCGACCTGGGCGGGAGAAGGACACGCCCCCAAAGGCGCCGGCGGCTCAACCGCCGCGCCAGCCACCGCCACAACAAAGCACGCAGCAACCAGGCCGGCACCACCCATGGCAGATCTCCCGCACCACTCTACCGAAACCCATCACCCCCGACACCTTCATCACCTCTCCCCTCCCCGCACATGTCCGCCAAAGTGCGCAAATCCCCGTACCACCTCCGGGGGAAATCGTGCCCCCGGAAAAGAAAATCCGCGCGCCCCTCTAACCCCCTCTCGCACAACCACTTGAGCGCCCCGCGCCCTCGTCAAACACGCGTTTCATATCCGCCCAAGTGCGCACCTCCCCGGGCTTCCACCCCTTATACGGAGGGTCGTCGCGGCAACAGACCGGCCGCCGGCTCCGCTCGGGCAGACGAGGCGCGAGCCTCACCCGATGGCGGCGGAGCAGGCACCACCGGCGGGAGCGGTCCCGCCCAAGCAGCCGGATGAGCCGAGACAACCTCTCCGCCGGCACCCCGCGCCGGCGCGCAACCTTCAACGGGCCTTGACCCGCGCAAGCGGGATCAAGGCCCGCGGCCGCGGCCGCCCGGAAGGGGGGCCAACGTCACGAAGGCCAGACGCCG
>CAZCPB010000014.1:0-30863 GCA_964500365.1 uncultured Phycisphaeraceae bacterium | reverse complement strand
CGCGGAGGCCATCGTCGGCACTACTTCCCCGTCACCCACTCCCACACATCCCCCACCCCGATCCTGTCCGCCTCCGCCATCGCCTCGACCTCCGCGCTCTTGTAATCCTTGATCACCGGCTTGCTCGTGAGCGCCGGCCGCTCCTCCGCCCGCGCCAGCCCCAGCGCCCCGTCACCCGACACGCTCACCACCCACCGCCCCTCCGTCAGCCGCCGGTACACCGCCTTGCCGTGGGCCGCGCTCGGGTCGTCCCAGTCGATCTCCTCGATGCCCGGGTCGATCACCACCGCCTTCCACGGCGGGGTCTTGTCGTCGAACACCCGCCGGATCCACAGCCGCTGGTCGAGCACCACGAAGTCCACGTACACCTCGCCCGAGGGGTCGAGCGTGGTCGGGATCTCCTTGTCGGTGCCGTCTGCCGCGCGGATCCGCACGCTGAGCTTCTTGTCCTTCACGACCAGCTCGGTCACCGCCGTGCGCTTGACCGCCTCGTTGTACGTCGCCCGTAGCGTCTCGTAGTCGCGGGCCATGTCGGCCAGGCGGTCGCGATACACCTTCGCGGCAATGTCCGCCCGCACGAACCGGTACCCCGCGAACCCCGCAAGGCCCGTCAGCGCCGTGATGCCCAGGACCGTGAAAAACCGGGTGACCGCCACCATGCCGCGCTCCCGCCGAAATTCCCCGCATCGATCATCGGAAATGCCGCCCTCGATTCGCCACTCAGTCCCGCCCCGCCCCCTTGTTCTTCCGCCCTTGTTCCCACTCTTCCAGAGCCGTGCGCGGCGTTCCCCCCGTTCTCCGTACTCCTTCCCCCCTCCCGGGTGCGTGGGTACGGGAGAACGGCTGGCAGCGTCCCAGGGCCGTTTTTTCTCTCCCCGGGGGCGGGGTTGAGGGACGGTGGGGTATGTACGCCCAGGTGCGCACGCGGCCGGCCCTGCCCGGGGGGAAATCGCGGACCTCCGCAAGATTTTTTTATTCGAGTCCGGGCAAGAACTTACAGCGATTCCGCCGGCCGGTTGTACCGCGAAAGTGCGCATTTTCCCGGGCTTGCGCCCTTTAGGTAGAGGGCCACTTTTTTTGGCCGCCAGCCCGGCTCCGTGACGCCAACGCTCCTCACCCCCCTCGCGTCCGCGGGGAGGGGGGGGTGGATGGGGAGGGTCTGCGCAGAACGCGTGCACCTCCCGCGGCAGGCACCCCGCGGACGCCGCGGGCGTCCCGGGGCCCGGGCGCGCCGGCCTGCGCCTTCCGAACGGAGGAGCCGTCCGCGGCGCCGACGCTGCCGCGCGATTCGCGCGCCGTCGCGGGGATCCCCGAACCATCAAACCACTTTCGACGAGAGAGCAGCGGGCGCCACCGGTGATTCTGACTCTTGCGTGTGGCGGATGGGCGGGCGCCACCGAGACACGCGGGGACCGGATCAGACGCCAAGTCTTCGCGCTTCTCGGATGGGCTCTGTGGTAGACCCCCCCGTTCTCTCGTTCTCCGGGGGGTCCGGGGTACGGAGAACGCACAGCGCACTGGAAAGGCGGCATTCACCACCGAGACACAGAGGCACAGAGAAGATAAAGACGGGGATGAGGGGGGTGGGTCAGTCGCTGTACCCGGTGTCTCGTGCCACGTGGGAAGGTTCACGCTGACCCGTCAGGTCTGCTGCTCTCGGTGTCTTTGTGGTGAGCATCCGGAAGTGAACCACAGAGCACACTGAGCGGCACAGAGAAGACCATCCCTCAGGCCGAACCGCACTCCGGGCACAAGCATCCCGCCGCGCACTCTTCAGGCTGAAAGCCTGTTCGCCAGTAGCCGGGGGTCAAGGGAGCGTCCGCGACCGCGACCCCCGGAGGAGGCGGCGCGTGGCTCCGCAACCCTGACGGGGTTGTCGTGATGTCCCCGCGCTCCGCCGCGACGACCCACCCTTTGGCCGCGACGACGACCCCTTCGGGGTCGGGATCATGCGGCCGCGTGACCGGGGGTGGCGTCGCAGAGCCTCCTTCACCCCCGGCTACGAACGTGCACGCCTTCGGCGTGAAGAATCCCTCGCTCGCGCGTCGGGCTCGTCACCGTGCCGTCTGCCGCGCCTCGGCTTGCCTCCCGCACCCCGGACACACCGCCCCCTCGCCGTCTCTCTGTGCCCCTCTGTGGTGAGCATCCGGAAGTGAACCACAGAGCACACTGAGCGGCACAGAGAAGACCATTCCTCAGGCCGAACCGCACTCCGGGCACAAGCAACCCGCCGCGCGCTCTTCAGGCTGAAAGCCTGTTCGTCAGTAGCCGGGGGTCAAGGGAGCGTCCGCGACCGCGACCCCCGGATGTGGCCGCGTGTGTCTCCGCAACCCTGACGGGGTTGTCGTGATGTCCCCGCGCTCCGCCGCGACGACCCACCCTTTGGCCGCGACGACGACCCCTTCGGGGTCGGGATCATGCGGCCGCGTGACCGGGGGTGGCGTCGCAGAGCCTCCTTCACCCCCGGCTACGAACGTGCACGCCTTCGGCGTGAAGAATCCCTCGCTCGCGCGTCGGGCTCGTCACCGCCGCGCCCCCCAACTCCCCGTCCCCTCTTCTCTGTCTCGGTGGTGAATCCCCGCCTTCAGTCCGCCGCGACGAGCGCATCGCGCTTCGGCGATGGGCTCGTCGCCGTCACCGCCAGCATGCGGTCGAGGGCCAGGAGCGCAGGCTCGCGGACCTTGGGGTGCACGCGGACCTCGTTGACGACCTTCGGCCGGCCGTCCTTGCTGAACGCGCCGGCAAGATGATCGAGCACCCACAGGAGGTGCGGCTGGTCGATGCGGTACATCGTCGTGCACAGGCACTGGCAGTCGCTGAGGATGCGGACGTGCACCCCCCTGTGCGCCGCTTCCTTCGCGAGGCGTGTCACCAGGTGAATCTCGGTCCCCACGGCCCAGCGCGAGCCCGGCGGTGCTTCGCGGATCGTCCTGATGATGAACTCGGTCGAGCCGTTGAGGTCGGCCTTGTCCACGACATCCTTCGCGCACTCGGGGTGGACGAGGATCTTCGTCGGCGCTTCGGCGGGGCTCGCGGCGTTCAGCGCGCGGACCTGGTCGCAGTGCTCGGGGCGGAAGAGCTTGTGCACGGAGCAGTGTCCGGCCCACAGGATGACCCTGGCGTCGAAGAGCTTCTGCGGATTGCTGCCGCCGAACTCATCGCCCTTGCGGGCCAGGCGCGGGTCGTAAACGGTGGTCCGCGTCGCGACGTCGATGCCGTATGCCGCGGCGGTGTTGCGGCCCAGGTGCTGGTCGGGCAGGAAGATGACCTTGATGTCGTCCCGCGTGCCACGGACCTCCGGGCCGCGCGCGTCATGATCGGTATTCAAAGGGTCGGCGGCCCGGAGGTCCGTGCCACCGTTCATCGCCCACTCGAAGACCTGGCGCGCGTTGGAACTCGTGCAGCAGGCCCCGCCGTGCGCACCGACGAAGGCCTTGATCGCGGCGGAGGAGTTCACGTAGGTGATGGGGATGACGCGGCCGCGCCAGCCCTGCTCCGCCAGCGTGGCGTGGATGGTCTTCCACGCCTGCATGACATCGTCGTACTGGGCCATGTCGGCCATGGAGCAGCCGGCGGAAAGGTCGGGGAGGATGACCGAGACCGAGTCTGGCGTGAGCATGTCGGCCGACTCGGCCATGAAGTGCACACCGCAGAAGACGACCCAGCGGACGGGGTTGGCGGGAGTTCGCGACCCGGCGAGGTCGGCCGCGATCTGCGAGAGCTTCAGCGAGTCGCCGGTGTGGTCGGCGTGCCGGATGATCTCGTCGGTCTGGTAGTGGTGGCCGAGGATGACGAGGGCATCGCCGAGTTCCTTGCGGCGTGCGGCGATCCGCGCGGCAAGTTCATCCGGCGTGGCCTTGAGGTAGGGCTCGGGGAGTGAGGGCTGCCAGAGCACGGGGGATTGTAGAGGCAGCAAACGCGGCGCTCGCCCCGGCGTGGTGCGATCCGCAGCGTGTTCGCGCGGCGCGTTCACGCACGGGCCCGGAACGGAGTAACGGGTTCTGGCGCCCCGGACGCCCCTCTCTCATTGAGCGACGGTGCGCCGCCGACCGCTCGCTCTGCTCGCGGCTCGTCGTGAACGCGTGTTGAAGTCGGTGCGCCGGGCGATGCTCGACGCCCCAGTGTCCCGGCCCGTGCACTCTGGGCGTCAGCCCTTGTTCTTGTAGTAGTCGAGGTTGAGCTGGATGTACTTGTTCCACTCGGCCGGGAGGTCTTCCTGGGGGAAGATCGCCTTCACGGGGCACTCGTCCACGCACAGGCCGCAGTCGATGCAGGTGTCGGGGTCGATGTAGAGCATCGTCGCGGTCTCGAAGTCCGGCTCGTTCTTGGTCGGGTGGATGCAGTCCACCGGGCAGACCGTCACGCACGAGACGTCCTTGGTTCCGATGCAGGGCTCGGCGATGATGTGAGGCATGGGGAGGAACGGTAGGGCGGGAGGGGGGCGGGGTGAGGGGGCGTGGGGGGTGATGGGGTGATCGCCCGGCGGGGGAAGAACGGGAGAACGGGAGAACGGGAACCATCGTCTCCCGGTCTCCTCTTCTCCTCTTCTCCTGTTCTCCTCTTCTTCCGCTCATCCCCGCCGCGTCGGCTGCACGCTCGGCGTCTCGGTGATGCTCACCGCCGGGCCCAGCAGGTCGGCCTCGAAGTTGGCGACGCTCCGGCGCTCGGAGAGCGGGCCGTCGTGGTCGCCCCGGAGGAACTGGCGGATCAGCCGCATGTCCTCGGGCATGGCGTGGCTCTCGGCCTCGGGGGTCTTGCGCAGCTCGTCGAACCACGCCCGCTTTTCGACCTTGAGCATGCGGCCCTTGTCGAGCATCGCCATGCGGTCGGCGATCGCGAAGGCCGAGTCCATCTCGTGCGTCACCACCACGCTGGTCACGCCCAGCTGCTTCGAGAGCGCGATGATGAGCTGGTCGATCTCGGCACTGGTCACCGGGTCGAGCCCGGCCGAGGGCTCGTCGTAGAAGAGGATCTGGGGGTCGAGCGCCAGGGCCCGCGCCAGCCCCGCGCGCTTCTTCATGCCCCCCGAGATCTGCGAGGGGTACTTTGCCGCGTGCTCGCGCAGGCCCACGAGCTCGAGCTTGATCTTCACCTGGATGTCGATGATCTCGTGCCCCAGGTCGGTGTGCTCGTGCAGGGGCAGGGCGACGTTCTCGGCCAGCGTCATCGAGTTGAAGAGCGCCCCCGACTGGAACAGGATGCCGAACTGCCGGCGGACCTGGTTCATCCCCTCGGGGTCCAGCCGCGCCAGGTCCTGCCCGAAGAGCTGGATCGCGCCCTCGTCGGGCCGCAGGGACCCGATCAGGTGCCGCAGCAGCGTGCTCTTGCCGCACCCCGAGCCGCCCATGATCACCATCGTCTCGCCGGGCATCACGTCCAGCGTGATCCCGTCGAGGACCGCGCGCCCGTCGAACCGCTTGACCACCTGGCGGCAGGAAATCACGGGCTCCGAACCGCTCATGGCCGCGACCCCTCGGGCGATCTCACGATCCGCCCGGACCCTCGGGTTCTGCCTTGCCCTCGCCGCCTTCCTTGTCTTCCTCGGGGGGCGGCGGCGGATCGCCCTCGGTCTTGCCCGGCGGCGGCGTGCCCTGGATCAGCACGGGCCGGCCCTGGGGCATGAGCTCGATCACCGTCCCCGACGGGGTCATCAGGATGATGTTCTCGAAGAGGAAGACGTCCTCGACCTTCGGGGCCTTGCCCTGGCCGCTGCGCTGGTTCATCGCCGCCTGGTCCATCACCAGCAGGAGCACCGCCGTGCCCTTGTCGAACGACGCCGGCACGGGCATGGCGTTCTGCATCCCCTGGGCCTGGGCCTTCTGCATGATCTGGCCGAGCTGGCCGTACGAGGTGAACAGGTCCATCCCCTTCGGGATGCCCTTGAAGGAGCCGAGCTCGGCCTGGTACGCGGCACGGAACTTCTGGATCTGCTCGTCGGTCAACGCGGCCCCGGCGGCCGGCGAGAGCCCGGCCCGCGCGTTCTGGAAATCCCCGGTGTCGATCGCCGACATCGACTGGCGGGCCGGCTGCATCATCGGGCCGCTGAACAGGTTCAGGAACTGCACCGCCCCGAACGCGACGGCGCCCCAGACCAGTGTCACGATCAGACCCAGCACCAGGCCCGACACCGCCAGGCCCGTGCCGCCGACCCGGCCCCTCGAGGAGTTGATCCCGACCAGCGCCGAGATCCCGAAGATCACCGCCAGGAGGCCGGTCCCCGGGATGATGCAGATCACGGCGCAGATCAGGGAGAGGATCGCCAGGACGCTCGTCCGCTGGGGCGCGATCGCCAGGTCCGCGTCCACGCCGTTCACCCCGTCGAAGTCGCTGGCGTTCATGACCGTCAGGATATCGGGGCCGGGCGCGTCGGGCGAACCGGGCGCGGTGCCACGCGCCGCAGTGCGCCGGGCGAAACTTGCGCGAGGGACCCGAACCGGGGCCGGCGCCGGCGCGTTCTAGTCAAGCCCCGGGCCCGCCAATACGATCCTCCCCCGCCGGACTCACCCGCGCCGACCGCCCGGGCGGCCCCGGTTATCGAACGAGGACACTCCCCGCGTGAGCCGCACCCACAACACGCCCCTGGCCCCGTCGTTCGCGCTGGGCGCCGGGCCCGCGCTCGAAGCGTGGAAGGGTGTCCGCGCGCCGGTCAGCCTCGTGATCCCGACGCGCGACGACGAGGGGATTCTCCGGGAGTGCCTGGCGACCTGCGGCTGGTGCGACGACGTGCACGTCGTCGATTTCGGCTCGCTCGACAACACGCGCGAGACCGCCGCCGAGTGCGGCGCGACCGTCCACACGCTGCCCCGCGAGGACCTCCCCGACCCCGACCTGCCCCCCGAGCGGATCGAGCGGGCCATGCGCGAGCTGGCGGGCGGCGCGGGGCTCCGGCACGGGTGGGTGCTCCACGTGCAGGCCAACGAGCGGCTCACGCCCGACCTGGTCCGGGCGATCGCGGCCAAGCTCGCCTCGCCCACCCCGGAGGGCGCGATCGGCGTGCCGTGCAAGTTCGTGTTCATGGAGCGCTGGCTCAAGCGCGCGGCGGGCTACCCCGCGTACGAGCCGCGGCTCTTCCGCGCCGACGCCGAACTGCCCGGCGCCCGCCCGGTCTACACACCGGAGAACACGGTCGACGAGCCGTACATCCACTTCGAGTTCATCAAGGGCCTGGCCGACTGGCTCGAGCGGTGCAACCAGCTCTCGGCCTCTCAGGCGGCGCGGATCCACGCCGGCGTCCACCGCGCGGGCGACCCGGCGCTCAGGACGCGGAGCCCGACGTGGACCTTCCTGCGGACGTGGCTCTTCGGGCTCGGCTGCCTCGACGGGGGCCCGGGCTTGACGTACTGCATCCTGCGGGCGTACTTCGAGTACCAGGTCGGCCTCAAGGTCCGCGAGATGCAGCTGGGCCTGGCGCCCCCGCCGCCGGCGCCCGCCTTCCCGCGCGAGGAAGCGCCCACCCGGACGCCGGGCACGCCGGTGGTGGTCGAGCGGACGCCGGTGCGGGCGCGTCCCGCCGCGGCGGACCTTCCCACCCAGCCGTGGGAGCGGTTCGGCGCCAAGGTCCGTCCCGGGCAGCGGGTGATCGTGACGGGGGGCTCGGGGTTCATCGGGACCAACCTGGTCGAGTTCTACGACCGGGCCGGGGCCGAGGTGATCAACATCGACTTCCAGGCCCCGCGCAACCCGGCCCACCAGCGGTTCTGGCGGAACGTCAACATCTGCAACCTCGACGCCTACAACCGCGTCGTGCGGGACTTCGAGCCCGAGCTGTTCCTGCACCTTGCCGCGCGGACCGACCTCGACGAGAAGCGCGACATCAAGGGCTACGCCGCGAACACGGTGGGGGTCGAGAACACGCTCCGCGTGCTCGAGGGGCTGCGCAGCCTGAAGCGGATCATCATCACGAGCTCGCAGCTGGTCTGCCGCCCGGGGTACGTGCCCAAGAACTACGAGGACTACGCGCCGCACACGCTCTACGGCCAGAGCAAGGTGCAGACCGAGCTCATCACGCGGGCGTGGAAGGACGCCCCCTGCCCCTGGACGCTGATCCGCCCCACGTCGATCTGGGGGCCATGGTTCCACATCCCCTACAAGACGTTCTTCCTGGCCGTCGCCGAGCGCAAGTACATGCACCAGCGCGGCGTGAACCCGATCCGCTCCTTCGGCTTCGTCTACAACGGCGTCTTCGAGTACGCCGCCATGACCCTCGCCCCGGAGGCCGACGTCGACCGCCAGACCTTCTACCTCTCGAACGCCGAGCCCATCAAGGTCCGCGAGTGGGCCGACATGATCCAGGCCGAGATGGGCGTCAAGCCCCTGCGCGAGATCCCGCTCTCGTACCTTGTTGCCGCGGCAAAGATCGGCGACGTCTGCCAGGGCCTGGGGTGGAAGGACCCGCCGCTGACCAGCTTCCGCCTCAAGAACCTGACCGGCGACAACACCTGCGACATGACGCCGGTGACGCGGATCATCGGCGACATGCCCTACTCGGTCGAGGAGGGCGTGCGGATCACGGTGGACTGGATGCGCCGCGAGGGCTCGCTGCCGCGTTCGCGCCGGCGGGCGGTCGCCGCCCTGCCCGCGCCCCCCCAGCCCGCCCCGGCCGAAGCGCACGCCGACCGCGAGGACCGCGGGGCGCGCGTCCACGCGATCGAGACCGGGGCCCCAGGGGCGGGAACGTGAAGAGCACCAGCGCGCACACCGCACCCGGGAACCAGGCCCGATCGGGCGTCCGACGTCCATGTCCCGTGGCGCCGCGCTCCGGATCTGCGCTGTGCGCTGTGCGCTTTGCGGTGTAGCTCATGCCCGACCGTCCCCGCGTGGACATCTCCCGAGCGCCCAGCCCGCACCCGGCGGGCCACCTGGCGGCCCGCGCGCTCTGGGGCGTCGTGTGGACGCTGCTCTTCCGGACCTCGCCGCGCCCGTTCCACCGCTGGCGGGCCTTCCTGCTGCGGCTCTTCGGCGCCAAGGTCTCCATGAAGGCCCGCGTGTACCCCCGCTGCCGCGTGTGGGCGCCGTGGAACCTCGTGATGGACGACTACGCGACGCTGGGTGAGGACGTGGACTGCTACTGCGTCGCGACGGTCACGCTCGGGGCGCACGCGGTGGTGAGCCAGTACTGCTACCTCTGCGCCGCGACGCACGACTTCGACCAGCCCCGGCGCCCGCTGGTGGCGCGGCCGATCACGATCGGGCCGCAGTGCTGGCTCGCGGCGGACGTCTTCGTCGGCCCGGGCGTGACCATCGGCGAGGGCACGGTCGTCGGCGCCCGCAGCAGCGTCTTCGAGGACCTGCCGGCGTGGAAGATCTGCCACGGCACGCCGGCGAGGCCCGCGCGCGACCGCGTGCTCAAGGACGGGGGGGAGGCGCCGTGAAGATCCTCCACTACCACCGCAACATCAGGCTCGAGAAGGGCGGGGTCGTCCGCTTCGTGCTCGACCTCTGCGCCGCCATGGCCGGGCGCGGGCACGAGGTCGTGCTCCTCTCGCCCGACATCTACGACGCCCCGCGCGAGTGGCAGGAGCGGACCGATTCGCTCCCCCGCGCGCTCCGCGCGCCCGTCCCGCACGGGCCCCTGGGCCTGTGGAACAGGCTGGACAGGGGCGACGTCCGCAAGCTCGCGCGCCGCGTGGACGTGATCCACATGCACGGCGCGTGGATGCCCAGCAACGTGCAGCTCGGGCGCATCGCCGAGCAGCTCGGGGTGCCCTACCTCGTCAGCCCGCACGGGATGCTCGACGACTGGTGCACGGCGCAGAGCCCGCGCCGCAAGCGCGTCTACCACCGCTTCGCGGGGAAGCGCCTCTTCGACCGTGCCGCGGCGGTGCACTGCACGGCCGGCGCCGAGCTCGAGCAGGCCCGCAAGTGGTTTGACAATCCGCGGACGACGGTCGTGCCGCTGCTCATGGACCTGTCGCCCTTCGCGACGCTCCCCGGCCCGGCCGAGGCCCGCGCCGCGTTTCCACCGCCGCTGGAGGGGGCGCCGGTCGTGCTGTTCCTCTCGCGCCTGCACCCCAAGAAGCGGCCCGAGGTCCTGATCGACGCGGTGGCGCACCTGAAGGAAATGTCGATCCCCTGCAACCTGCTGATCGCCGGCTCCGGGGACCGGGACTACACGGCCGCGCTGGAACGCCGTGCCGCGGACCGCGGCATCGCCGACCGCACGCGCTTCGTGGGCATGGTGACCGGCACGCTCAAGGTTTCGCTGTTCACGATGGCCGACGTCTTCGCGCTGCCCACCAGCCAGGAGAACTTCGGCCTGGCCGTCGCCGAGGCGATGGCGGCGGGAACGCCGACCATCACCACGCGGGGCGTCGATATCTGGCCGGAGCTGGTGCAGGGCGGGGCGGTGCTCGCCGAGCCGGACGCGGGGTCGTTCGCCCGCGAAATCTCGCGCCTGCTCGCCGACCCCGCGCTGCGGGCGCGCAAATCCGAAGAGGCCCGGCGCTGGGCCACCGCCGCGCTCGACCCGGGCGCCGTCGCGGCACGGTACGAGTCGCTGTACCGCTGGGCCCTGGGTCCGGGGGAGAACAGCCCCCCGTGATATTTGCATAGTGTTAGGGTAACCGTGTGCCGGGTGCACGATTTGGCGCACGGGCAAGCGCGCGGCCCGAACCGGGCGATGAATATTCTGTAACCAGACTTACGGGGTGGTGCAATGCGAAGGGATGGGGCGCGACATATGTCTCGGCCCGACGAGACTGGAGACTCGTGAGGATTCTTCATTACCAACGCGACCTTCGCCTGACCGGCGGCGGCGTGATTCGCTTCATTCTCGACGTGTGCGCGGTGATGGCGGCACGGGGGCACGAGGTGGTGATCGCCTCGCCGGACACCCCGGAGATCCCCGCCGAGTGGGGCGTCAAGGGGGCCGCCGTGCCCCGATTCATCAAGCTCCCCCAGCCGCGGATGGCTTTCGACCTCTGGGGCCCGCGGGCGGTGCGCGAGGTGCGTCAAGCCGTCGCCTGGGCCGACGTGGTCCATCTCCACGGGCCGTGGTGGCCGACCAACGCCCAGCTCGGCGGGTGCGCGCGCCGCCAGGGCGTGCCGTACATCGTCACGGTGCACGGCATGCTCGACGATTGGAGCGTGGCCCAGAATTCCGGGCGGAAGCACGCGTTCCTGGCGATCGCCGGCCGCCGTTTCCTCGAGTCTGCCGCGGCGGTCCACGTCACCGCCCGTGGTGAGCTGGATCAGGCGACGCGCCGGTTCCGGGCGGGCCGGACGTACGTCATCCCGCCGATGCTGAACATGGAGCGGCTCCGGGACCTGCCCGGGCCCGACGAGGCCGCCGCGGCGTTCGCGGTGCCGCTCCCGGGCGCGCCGGTCGTGCTCTTCCTCTCGCGCGTCCATCCGCAGAAGTGCCCCGACGTCCTGATCGACGCCGTCGCGATCCTCAAAGATCGGGGCATCGACTGCAACCTTCTCATCGCCGGGCCGGGCGAGAACGACTACCTCGGTGGATTGACGCGACGAGCCGGCGAGCGCGGCGTGGCCGACCGCACGCGACTGCTCGGGATGGTCGTCGGCCGGCGGAAGCTCTCGCTGTACCAGCTCGCGGACGTCTTCGCGCTCCCGAGCCCGCAGGAGAGCTTCGGGCTCGTTCTGGTCGAGGCCATGGCCTGCGGCACACCCGCGATTTCCACGAGGACGATCGACATCTGGCCCGAATTGACCGCGTCGCGCGCGGCGGTGCTCACCGACCGCACGCCGGAAGCCTTCGCGGGCGCGATTGAAAGGGTGCTCGGCGACCGGGCGTTCCGGGAGGCGCTGGTCGAGTCGGCCGGGGCGTGGGTCCGCGATCACCTGGATTCGGCGGCCGTCGCGAGTGCCTATGAATCCATGTACGCGGACGTGTGCAGGAAAGACGGGGGGGTCACGGCGAAGGCGGGGGAGAGCGCGGCGACGGCGTCCCGGCGTGCCGGTACGCTTCCGTCTTCACCGGAGACCGCATGTCCGTCTCTATCTTCATCCAGACGCTGAACGAAGAGCACAACCTCCCGGGGTGCCTGGACAGCGTCGCGTGGGCCGACGACATCGTCGTGCTCGACTCGTTCTCGACCGACGGCACCGAGCGCGTCTGCCGCGAAAGAGGCTGCCGGTTCTTCCAGAGACGCTACGACGGGCGCGGGCCGCACCAGAACTGGGCGATGGAGAACATCGGGTGGAAGCACCGCTGGGTGTTCTATCTCGACGCCGACGAGCGCATGACGCCGGAGCTGAAGGACGAGATCGTCGCGATCGCCGACGACCCCGGGGAGAAGCGGGTGGCGTTCTTCTGCGGGAGGCGGAACTACTTCATGAACCGCTGGATCCGCTGGTCGATGCCGCCGGGGCACATCATGCGGTTCTTCCAGCCGCCGTACATCCGCTTCCAGCGCCTGGCGAACCCGACGCCGGTGATCGACGGCGACTACGGCTACCTGACCCAGCACTTCGTCCATTACAACTTCAGCAAGGGGATCGGCGAGTGGTTCGACCGGCACAACCGCTACTCGACGTACGAGGCGATCGAGACGGTGAAGGCCCTGCGCGAGAGCCCGGTGCACCTGCGGAACTTGATGTCGCCGGACCCGATCTCGCGCCGGCTCGAACTGAAAAATCTTTCACACCGGCTCCCGGCCCTGCCGGTCCTCAAGTTCTTTTACATGTACTTCCTGAAACTGGGCATCCTCGACGGCATCGCCGGCGTGACGTACTGCGTGCTCCAGTCGTGGTACCAGTACCAGATCGGGCTGAAGGTCCGCGAGCTTCAGCGGGCCGCGCGGGGGCATGCGCCGGGTTGAACGGCTCTTTCGCGCCCGCCGACGGGCCGATACGAGCATGATTGCGCCGCAATGCGGGGGCGATTCTGCCGTTGAACACTCCCTGCTCAGCAATGCCCGACGCTCAGACTGAAACCCCCGTTGTCGACCACGAACCCGCGAGCGATGGCGGGGAGAGGCCGCTCCGCATCCTCCAGTTCCTGCCCCAGATGCGGCTCGAGCTGGGCGGGCCGGTCCGCGCCGTGATCGACCTGGCCGAGACGCTCGCGGCCCGGGGCCACCGCGTGGACGTCGCTTCCTGCGATGTGCTCGACCCCCCGGAGGGGTGGGAAGGACCGGGCGCCGGGCGCGGGATCCCGCGCCTGATCCGCTACCGCGTCGGATCGCTGCCGGGCCCGCTCTTCAGGCGGGGCGAGATCCGGCAGTTCACGCGGATCCTGCCCGACTACGACGTCATCCACTTCCACCACATCTGGCGTCCCTCGATCCTCCAGCTCGCGCCCGAGGCCAACCGCCTGGGCGTGCCCCACGTGATCAGCACGCGGGGCATGCTCGACGACTGGCCGATGAGGCAGAAGGCCGTCAAGAAGCGGCTCTACCTCGCCCTGGGCGGCAGGCGCGTCCTCCAGAGCGCCGGCTGGGTCCACTGCACCGCCGAGCGCGAGCGCCAGCAGACGCAGAAGTGGATCGGGAGCGGCCGCATCACCGTGATCCCGAACTTCATGAGCCTCGAGCCGTACCGCCGGGTCCCCGATCCCGGGCTCGCGCGCCGGGCGTTCGACATCCCCGACGACGGCGTTCCGTTGGTGCTCTTTCTCAGCCGGCTGATCCACAACAAGGGCCCGGACATCTTCCTGCGCGCGGTGTCGAAGCTCGCGCGCCAGGGGCTTGCGTTCCGCGTGGTCGTGGCCGGGGACGGCGAACCCGGGTACGTCGCCCGGCTCAAGACCCTCGCGACCTCGCTCGGCCTGGACCGCACGGCCCGCTTCGTGGGCACGGTCAAGGGGGACACGAAGCTCTCGCTGCTGTCGGCCTCGACCGTGATGGCGCTGCCCACGTGCCAGGAGAACTTCGGGTTCGTGTTCTTCGAGGCGCTCGCGTGCGGCGTGCCGCTGGTGACCACGGGCTGCGTGGACACGGCGACCGAGCTCGAAGCCAGCGGCGGCACGGTGCTGGCGGACCTGACCGACACCGCCTTCGCGGACGCGCTCGAGGGCATCCTCCGGGACCCGGCCCGGGCCCGCGCGATGGGCGAGCGCGGCAGGGAGTGGGCGTTCGGGTTCCTGGAGCCCGGCCCCTTGGCCGAACGGTTCGAGCGGATGTACCGTACGGCCGGCGCTCCGCGCGTGCTCCGCTAGCCGGTCCGGGAAGGGGGCATTGCCGGTCCGCGTCCGCCGCGGATCGAACCGCCGGAGGCCCGCGCAGCACAGAACCGGGTCCGGCCCCCGGCGCTGAAGGGCGCGGCGCGAGCGAAGGGACCCGCCTTGAGCGACGGAGACGAGATCGACGCCCCTTCGGCCGCGGGAGAACGGCCCGGCGAGGCGCGTCCCCCGGCGGTGCGCGGCACGCGCGAAGCGCACCGCGCGCTGGTGCGGATCGTCACCAACTACGCGCGGCTGGGGCTCACGCTGGCCCTGGGCCTGGCGTTTGTCCCGTTCGTCCTCCACTGGATCGGGGGCGACGCGCTGGGCCTGATCATCCTGCTCGGGGCCGGGGTCGGGCTGGCCTCGATGTTCCGAGAGGTGACGACCCGCTCGGTCGTGCGGGAGCTCAGCGCGGCCCACCACTCGGGCGACGACGAGGCGTTCCGGCGCACGTTCAATTCCGCGCTCGTCGTCAGCGCCCTCATGGCCGGCGTGGCGGGCGTGGTGTTCGCGGGGCTCTTCTTCTTTCTCCCGCTCTTCAAGATCCCCGCGCCGCTGCTGGGCGGCGCGAGGGTGATGCTCGCGTCGCAGGGCGCGTACGTGATGCTGACGACGGCGCTCTCTCCCATCTACAACATGTTGGTGGTGCGTGAGCGCTTCACGGCCTTCAACTTCTGGAGCCTGGCCGAGCGGAGCACGCTCCTCATCTCGGCGGTCGTGCTCTCGCTGGGGTTCGGGGTGACGGACCCGAACCTGGCCGTGAGTCGGTGGGCGGTCATGGTCGCCGCGCTCCAGAGCATCACCTTCCTGATCCCCGTGCTCATGAACATGAGGGCCGACCGGCGCCTGCGCCCGTCGCGGGCGCACGCCTCGCGCGAAGGGGCGGTCGCGATCAGCAAGACCATCGGGATGTACGTCGCGGTCGAGCTCTCGAACGCGCTGTACGAGAAGGTCGGGCAGTTCATCATCAACGCGTTCTTCGGGCTCCTGGGCAACGTGGTGTTCGGCATCGCGTACCAGTTCGTCTCGTACGTCCGGCAGGCGACCGTGGGCGTCACCTTCGGGCTCGACGCGGTCTCGGCCCGGGTGAGCACGTCGGGGGGAGAGCGCCCGCTGCGGGCGCTGATGCACCATTCGACGCGCCTGCACGGGCTGGCGGCGCTGCCGACGGGCGTGGCCGTGTTCCTGCTCGCCGAGCCCCTGATCCGCCTCTGGGTCGGCGGGCGCTTCGCCGACCCCGAGCGGTACATCCCGGGCATCGTGCTCACGGTGCAGATCATGTCGATCTCGCTCACCTCGCGCGCCATCGCCGACGGGTGGCTGATGATCCTGTACGGGGCCGGCTTCCTGCGCCGGTACGCGCCGCTCATCGTGGCGGGCGGCGTCCTGTTCCCGCCGCTGGTGATCACGCTGCTGAAGGTGATGGGCGCGCCCGCGAACCCCTCGGTCACGCTGTACATCGTGCCCGCGACGTTCTGCGCCGTGCAGTTCGCGATCTACTGCATCGGGCTCCCCCTGATCGGGGCGAGGTGCCTGGGGATCGCGCCCTCCCAGATGTTCCTGCCCCTGTGGCGGCCGGCGTTCGTGACGGTGCTCTCGGCGCCGGTGCTGGTGCTGGTGCTGCCGCTGCTCGCCAAGGACCCGACCCGTCCGGGCATCATCCCCCTGGCCTTGACGGGCGCTCTGTTCGGCGCGGTGTACGTCGTGCTCGCGATGGCGCTCGTCCTCACCTCCGAGGAACGGCAGCGTTTCGTGTGGGGGCCGTTCAGACGGCTCGCCAGCCAGGGATGACGGGGCCCACCCGCCGGCCGGATCGGATTCTGATCGGTTCTGCGCGGCCCGGGAAGTTTTTCAGCCCGGTCGGAGTTGGAGTGGCCCGTCCCGCGGGCCGATCTCACTGCGGGGCCCGCTCGTACTATCGGTCTGTCCCCGGGCCGACCGCTTCCGTATGGAATCCTGATGGAGTCGCTCCTCGCGTATTTCCTGTGCGTGGTGGCCCTGTGCGTGGGTGGGTACGTGCTCGTGCAGGCGGCGCGCGGGACGACGGACATCTTCAGCGTCCGGAACTTCTTCCTGCTCGGGTTCGTCGTCTTCCAATTGACGAGCGGTTCCCTGACGCTGTGGACGGGGTACTACGACGCCGTCCAGTGCTCGGATTACGCGACGGCGGGCGCCCTCTACACGGTGATGGTTCTGGTCTTTCTGTTCCTGTTCCTGACGTTCTACAAGCGGGGCAAGCTGGGGCCGAAGCTGGCGGCCAAGGTCGGCGGGCGCGTCGGCGCGGTGGGCACCGGGACGCTCCTGTTCCTGGCGGCGCTGTTCCTGCTCTGCGCGATCTTCTGGAGACTCGTGCTCGCGCAGATCCCGGTCTTCGGCGTGCTGGCGATGATCGTGACGTCGGGCCTCGCGGCGGCGGCGGCAGGGATGGCCGCGTGGGCGTGGGCGCCGCGCTGGACGAACCCGGCGGTCGCCCTCGTGGCGCTGCTGATCATGGGCGGGTCGCTGGCGATCGTGTTCTACGGCGACTTCGGCCGGCGGAACGCGCTCGACATCTTCCTGGCGTGCATCTGGGGAGCGCACCACGGGCATTGGAGGCACGTCGGCCTGCGGCGGGCGCGGACGCAGCTGATCACGCTGGTGGGGGGCTCCGCGCTGTTCCTGGCCGCGTTCACCGCGGGCCGCCGGGACGCGACCATCGACCGCAACCTGAGCCTGACGGAGAGTTTCGCCCGCCTGGGGAGCGGCGACCTGGGCAAGGGTTTCATGGACATGGCGACGGGCCAGGCCGCCGCGGCGTGCAGCATGTGGGTCATCGAGACCCGGCCGGACCCGTTCCCGCACGACCTGTTCCACTCGCTCAAGTACTTCCTGGTGCACCCCGTGCCGCGCGTGGTGTGGCCGGACAAGCCGATCGCGCTTGGCTCGCTGATGACCGAGCAGTCGGGCGTGACGCGCTCGAAGACCAAGGGCCGGAGCAAGGAGTTCAGCTTCGGCCCCGGGCTGATGGGCCACATCTGGCACGACAACCCGTACATCACGATGATCCCGTACGCGTTCGCGCTGGCGCTGCTCGTGAAGTTCATGGACGAGATCGCGCGACGGAACCCCGGGAACCCGTTCGTGATCATCCCGCTGGGCGTGGCGCTCGGGGACATGGTCGGGATCCCGCGCGGCGAGGCGGGGTTCTTCCTGGCGCGCATCTTCATCATGACCGCTTCGGCGTGGGTCGGGATCGGCGTGTGCGTGACGATCGCGCGCTACCTGGGCGTGGTCATGCCGCCCCCCGACGTGGCCGAGCCGGAGCACGACCGCGGCGAGCACTACGGCGAACACGACGACCTGGTGGACCCCCAGATCGCCGCGTCGTACCGCGAGCACGAGGAGACCGGTCGGGCGGCCTGACGGTTCTCGGAAGCGCGTGGGCGAGGGGCGGTAACGGTGGTGGCGGCTGGACCGGACGGGCGACCCCGCGTGGCGGGAGTCGGCGAAGGTCGCCGCGCGCCCGCGCCCGCGAGCGACGATACCCGATGCGGGGCGGTGATCCGGGGCGGGGGGAGCCACGATGAACGAGCCGATCGCAGCCGGGTTGGGCGCTCTGGGGCGGCGGTGCGCCGTGCTCTGCCTGGCCCTCGGCGGGCACGCCGCGGCCCAGCTCATCCCCGACAAGGAAACCGGCGGGCAGATGGTTCGCGCCAAGCTGATCGACGGTCAGCTCGAGCTGCGCGACCTGGAGGCCAACCGGCCCCTGATCGTGCCGCGCGGCATGAAGCTGCTGACGGATCTCGACCCCCGCCTGTCTGTGCAGACGACGCTGCAGGAGCAGCCGACCGGCGCCGACCTGATCTTCACCTTCACGAACCCCACCAGCGACCACATCTCCCTCGGGATGATCAAGCTGGGGATCATCACGCTCGGCCCCGAGCTCTCTTACCTGGACACGAAGTTCTTCCTCGATTTCGTCCCCTCGGAGGTCTCGACGTTCGTGGGCCAGGCGTGGTCGTACCCCGACTGGGCGTACAGCCCCGTGTGGGTGCTGCAGAGCCCCGAGTACGCGATGGGGATCAGCCTGCAGTACCCGATCCTGGAGTACGAGCACGAGACGCGGCTCTCGATCAGCAACCCGCGCGGCGAGTACCTCATCGGCGAGGGCGGGCGCGGCTGGTCCGTGCACTTCGGGCTTTCGACCACGGGCAGCGAGTACTGGCAGCGCGTGGGGCGGGGCGGGAGCGTGCCGCCCGGCGCTTCGAGGACGTACGTGGTGAGCGTCCGCGTCTCGAAGAACCCTTCGGAGTGGCTGCGGACGCTCGTCCCCTACCGCGACTTCTTCCGGGGAACGTACGGCGGCGTGACCTACACCCGCCGGACCACGCCGATCCTGGGCGTGGGCATGTCCGGGCGTGACCTGTGCACGCCGGAGAACCCGCACGGCTGGGCGCCGGAGTTCCGGCCGGACCTCTACGGCTGGTCGAAGTTCACGACTTTCATCAAGACCTACCGGCACGGCTGGTCCTCGGTCATGCTGTGGACGCCGTCGGGGCACTACATGAACAACCGGGCGGGCAACTACCCCCCGCAGATCTGCACGCCCTGGCTCGAGACGCCGGCGCTGTCCACGGCCTTCGACCCCGTGAACGGCCTGCCCTCGCTGGTGAAGGCGGGCAAGGAACTGGGCATCTGGTGGGGCCGCTCGGCGCAGGTCGCGCCGGGCAACGTGTGGGACCCGCCCTCGCTCGAGTCCTTCGACCCCGACCGCGCCGACCACCTCCAGAGCAAGATCCGCGAGCTCGACCTCGCGGTGCAGGCCGGCTGCCGCGTCGTCGGGCTCGACACCTTCAGCGCCGAGCGCACGGCGGTGTGGAAGCTGTACGCGTGGCTGCGGTTCATGCGTCTGCGCCACCCGGACGTGAGCTTCATGATGGAGTCGCGTCCGTGCGATGTGCTGCACACCCTCGGCGGCGCGGTGCTCAACGGCTGGAACGACCTCAAGCCGCCCACGACGCCCGAGGACCTGTACTCCATCAAGCACCCGCTGTGGCTGGCGGACTTCCTCCTGCCCGGGCACGAGACGTACGCGGTGTACCGCTATTCGGAGTGGCAGCAGTACTACGGCATCACCGCGACCCCCGACCGCGTCATCGCGGACATGCAGCGTCACGCGGCGTTCGGATTCACGCCCATCATGCAGGCCCCGGGCGAGATCCCGCCGGTCTCGATCGAGATCGCCCGTCCGTGGGAGCAGACGGTCCCGGCGGACCTGCAGCTGCCCGACACGCCGGTCCCCTTCGGCCCGGTTCGGGACGGTTCGGGCTCGGTGGCGCTCGGCACCTCGTTCGCCGCCAAGCCCGGCGGCGGCCTTTCGTGGCCCGAGGTCCGGGGCTTCAAGCCAGGCCGCCCCGCGGGGACCGGTATCTCAGCGAGCCCGGCCGCGCTTTCCCCGCCCTCCCCATCGGGCGCGGAAGCGGCGCCGGGGGAGACTGTGCCCACAGACGACCTGTCCAGGAAGGTCGTGGTCCGCCGCGCCGGGAAAGTGCCCGTCCGTGCCAAGGACGCGGCGCAGCCCGACGACGCCCCGCCTCCCGAGGACGGCGGTGTCCGGACGTTCCGCGGCACGGGGGGCGACAAGGTCACCGTTGTGCTGCCCCCGACGCCGCGTCCGCGCCAGGACAAGCCCTGATCTGTCCGCCGGGGGAAAACCGCCGATCGAACGGGTATGGTGTGTCCCCCCGCGCGGGGCCGCCGAGCGACCGCATGACCCAGACGCAGACCACGCCCCTCCGGCCCGGGCTGAACCCCGCCCTGGACGACTCCCTGCCCTGGGAGGGCCTGGCGCGCCAGTACAACTTCCGCCACCCCACGGAGCGCGCCCCGGTCTTCGCGAGGCTCGTGCGCGAGGAGTGCGCCCGGCGGACCCGCCCGATCCGGGTGCTCGACATCGGCTGCGGCAAGGGGATCGAGCTCCACATCGATCTGACCTGGAGCATCCGGCCGCTCGTGGACGAGTTCTGGGGCATCGAGCCCGACGACACGATCACGCCGGAGCCGGGCCTCTTCGACCACTACCAGAACGCGCTGATGGAGACGGCGACGCTGCCCGAGAACGCCTTCGACCTGGCGTACTCGTTCATGGTCATGGAGCACGTCAAGGAGCCCCGGCCCTTCATGCAGGCCGTGGCCCGCTGCCTGAAGCCCGGCGGGTCGTACCTGTTCGGCACGATCAACGGCGCGCACTACTTCGCCCGCATCGCCAGCCTGCTGCGCGTGCTCGGGCTGGACGAGCTCGTCCTCCGCGTGGTGCGCGGCGGGAACGAGGTTGAAAAGTATCACTACCCCGTGTTCTACCGGGTGAACAAGCCGCGGGTCATCGACGCGATGGCCGAGGAACTCGGCTTCGAGAAGCCCGAGTACGTCTTCATGGAGATGCTCGGGCCGGTGCCCTACTTCCCGGGCCCGTTCAAGGTGATCCTTAACGCCCTCAACGCCAAGCGCGACCTCGTGCGGAACCCGCGGAGCCTGCTGGTCCTGATCTGCAAGCTGACTAAGCGGGCTTGACGGCGCGCCGGGCGCTGCTCTCATGAGCGAACGCTCATACACTCCGGGGCCATGACCAGCACGCCGCGATCATCGCCGGGGCTCACGCGGAGGCTCCGCAACTTGGTCAAGAAAACGGGGATCCCCGCGGCGGTGCGACGGGCGATGATTCTCATCCTGCCCCCGAAGCCCGCGGACGAGGTGTTCACCCGCATCTACAAGAAGAACTACTGGGGCGCCGAGTCGCTGTCGGGGGTGGGCTCGACGCTCGACCAGACCGCCCGCTGGCGCGCGGAGGTCCCGCCGCTCCTGGCGCGCCTGGGCGTCGGGTCGATGCTGGACGCGCCGTGCGGGGACTTCTTCTGGATGCGCGAGGCCGCGGGCCTGCCGCCGAACTACATCGGCGCCGACATCGTGGCCGAGATGATCGCCGAGAACACGGCCCGGTACGGGGCGCCGGGCCGGACGTTCCGGGTGCTGAACATCATCGAAGACCCGATCCCGAAAGTGGACCTGATCCACTGCCGCGACTGCCTCGTGCACCTGCCGCTGTCCGCCGCGCAGCGCGCGATCGACAACTTCAGGAAGAGCGGGTCCACGTACCTGCTCACGACGACGTTCCCCGGCACGGGCCGGCGGAACATCGACATCGCGGTGGGCCACTGGCGGCCGCTCGACCTGACGCTGCCCCCGTTCAATTTCCCCGCGCCCGAGTGGTCTCTGGCGGAGATGCCCGATGCCGCGGAGGACGGGATCACGCACCACAAGCACCTGGCGCTGTGGAAACTCGCGGACCTGCCGGCGTGACGCGGGGGGGCGTGGGCGGCTCAGGCGGTCTCGAGATAGATCGACGAGGGGAAGTGGCCCGGCGGTGCCTGGAAGGGGTGGAGCCAGTCGGGCTGGAGGCCGTTCTCGCCGGGCTGGCGCTCGAACTCGGGGAAGACTTCCTTCAGCACCTCGGGCCGGTCGTAGAAGAGCTGGCTCATGCAGAAGAGGATCTTCAGCTTGCTGTTGTTCGTGAGCAGGGCCCGCAGGAGCGAGTTCTCGTTCCACCAGAACACGGTCTTGAGCGTGTTGCGCTGGTAGTCGTAGGGCAGGAAGATGTCGTGGATGTGGATCACGACGCCCGGCCCGAGACGCGGGATCACCTCGAGGTACAGGTAGTTCACGTCCGAGCCGACCTGCACCACGTGCGACGAATCGATGAACATGAAGTCGCCGGCCTTGAGCGACGTGAAGACCTCGAGCGGGACTTCCTGACCGAGCTTCTCGATGAGCGTGATCTCGGGCGTCGCCCGCAGCTTGGGCTTGGGGTACGGCTCGACGCAGGTGATCTTCGAGCCCTTCCCTGAATCCTTCTGGTTCAGGCGGCTGGCCACGAGCATGCACTGCGTCGAATCGCCGCTGCCGATCTCGACGATGTTCGCGGGCTTGAGGGAGCGCAGCACACCGTGCAGGCACTGGCTCTCGAGGTAGCCGTACCCCGGCCCCGAGTGCTCCTTGAGGTTCTCGAGGTGGATCTTGTTGCCGGCGTACTCGGCCTGGTAGGGCATGCACAGGCGCCGGATGGCTTCGGCCTGCGCATCCACGTCCACGTGGATCCCCGGGAGCTCGGAGCGCTTCGCCCACACGTGCCGGTGGCTCTTGACCCAGCGCATATCGGGGACGCAGGTGTGGTAGTGGCGGGGGAGCACGTGCCACCCGAGCCTGACCGCCGCCTGCTCGATGTACCAGAGGCTTTGCTTGAGGAAGTTCTTGGTCTTGCGGTTCATGGACGCGGCACCTGTTCTCGGGCTGTCGCACGCGCCCGGGACGCGGGCCGCCTGCCCCGGACGGGGCGGAGATCGTACACGAGAGGTCAACCCCCCGCCGGTTCCGTCTGGATGGGTCGCCCGGCGCGGCACTTTCTCCAACCCCGCCACAGTCCGTGCACCGCCCCCGGCCCGGCGTCGATCAATCCCGAGCGAGCAGAGGAGACCCGATGACGGTTTTCGGACGCACACGCACGATCCTCGCGGCGGTCTGCGCGATGGCGGCCGCGCCACGAACGCCGGCCCAGGTACAGGCGCCGGCGCCCGAATCGGGCACGCCGATCGTCCGCTCCGGGCTCGAGGACGGCGCGCTGCGCATCACCGACACGGCCGGCGCGCCCGTCATCGTGCCCGGCGCGGCCCCGCTGGTCGAAGGGTGCGACCCCGGCGTCAAGTGGGACGTGCAGCTCCAGCCCCAGCCCTCGGGCGCCGACCTGATCTTCACGTTCACGGGCACGGCCCCGGGCCGGCGCCAGATCGGCACGATCAACATCGGGACGCTGGCGCTCGGGCCGACGGTCACGATCCACGACCTGCGCGGGGCGGGCGACGCGGTCAGTGCGGATTGCAACACCTTCGTCGCGCGCTCGTGGACGTACCCCGGCGAGCTCTACAGCCCCGCGTGGGTCGTCAGCAACAGCGCCATGTCGGTGGGCATCAGCCTGCAGTACCCCGTGCTCCAGTGGCGGCACGACGTGCGGCTCACGATGTCGAGCCCGCTGGCCCGGGGCCCGGGGATCGAGAACGCGCGAGGGTGGCAGGCGCGGTTCCAGCTGGGCGGCGCGGGGCAGCGCCTCACCCACGGCTCGGAAGTGGGCCAGGGCCAGACCCGCGTTTACGTCGTCTCGATCCGGGTGTGCCAGAACCCGCGCGAGTGGGTCCGCACGCTGACCCCGTACCGCGACTTCTTCCGCGCGACCTACGGCGCCGTCCGCTACGAGCGCCAGCCCGAGCCGATGCTCGCGCTGACCATGTCGGACCCGGCGCTGATCAGCGACGACAACCCGCAGGGGTGGAACGCCTCGTACCGGCCCGACCTGGGCGGCTGGGGCCGGCTCACGCGCCGCCTGCGCGTCGAGCTCGGCGGCTGGGACGCGTACATGCTGGCCTCGCCCGGCGGCCAGTACGCCGTCAACCGCCAGCACAACCCGCCGTACCAGTTCGCGACGGCGTGGAACTCGAGCCCCGAGCTCGCCTCGGCCCTCGAGCCCTACAACGGGCTCCCGGCGGTGGGCAAGACCGGCAAGCGGCTGGCGCTGCACTGGGCGCGGTCGTACCAGGTGACGCCGGGGTGGGACGTGCCGCGCGTCGAGGGCATGGACCTCGACAAGCCCGAGCACGTGCAGGCCGCGCTCAACGAGATCGAGATGGCCGTGCGGGCCGGGGCCGGGACCGTGGTGCTGGGCTCCTCCAAGCACACGCTGGTCCCCGCGTGGGACCAGCACCAGTGGATCGAGCAGCTGGCCATGCACTTCACGAGCACCTCGTTCGTGGTCGAGCCCGGCGGGCCGGACTTCATCCACGCGATCGCCGGGATGTCGCTCGCCGCGACGATGGAGAACGGCCGGCCGACCCGCGAGCAGGACCTCTACACGCTGCGGCACCCCTTCTGGATGGCCGACTTCCTGCTCCCCGGGCACGAGACCTGGGGCGTGCTGAAGTACACGATGCTCAAGCGGGCGTTCCACCAGGACGCCGACGGCGCCCGCGTGCTCCAGGACACGCGCCGGCTGGCGCTCCTGGGCTACGTGCCCGTCGCCCACTACGACAACGACCTCACGACGAACATCGCCGCGGCGGAGAGCTGGAAGCAGACGGTGCCCGCCGACCTTCAGCTCGAGGCGCCGGCCTTCGCGTCCGCCGCGCCGGTCGTGAAAAAGCCGCCCGCGAAGCAGGCCCGGGGCGCACCCCAGCCGCAGGACCCGCTCGTGGCCCGCGCCCTGGCCAACGCCGCCAAGCCGGGCGCCGCCAAGAACGCGCGCAACGCCAAGAAGTCCATGGACATCACGGTCAAGCCGGGCGGCGATGAAGCCGCGCTGACCGACCCCGACTTCAATATCCCCGACCGCAACGCGATCCTGCACGCCCTCCGCCGTGCGCGGGCGTTCAGCCCAAACGCCAACCCCAAGCTCCGCGGCAAGTATGTCGCGGTCGATCCGACGAAGGTGCTGCCGCCGGAAGAGGCCGAGCCGAAGTAGGCCGGACCAACCCGACGTAAGGGTCGCTTGAGATGATCTCGTCTACGCGCTGACCGTCCGGACCGCAAGACGTCGCGCTCGAGCGCGCTTCCACTTCATCACCACCACAATCCCGGCGATCGCTACAAGCACCAGCAGCACCGCCGCCAGCACCGGCACCACGATCGCCAGCACCGAGACCACCGCCGACGCGACGCTCTGCACCGCGCCGATCACTGGGTTGAGCAGGCCCGCCGTCGTCGCGGTCGATGCCGCGCGGGTGGTCACGCTGGTGGCCTGAACCGCCGCCGCGGCACCGCCGCCCAAGGCGATCCCGGTGGACCACGACACCAGGGGGCCGGCGTCGTGCATCTGCGAGACCATCGCCAGAGTGCCGCACACCAGTGCCGCGGGCGTCGCGACCGAGTCCACCGCGTGGTCGAGCCAGGGGAAGGCCGAGCCGCCGATTTCCAGTGCCGCGGCGGTGGCGAAGGCGATCAGGGCCGGCCACGAGCCCAGCCACTCAAAGCCGTGGGTGGGGTCCATCACGCCCAGTTTCGCCGCGGCGGACATGGCGAGCATGGGCACGAACACCCGCAGCCCGCACGCCGCGGCAAGGCAGACACCGACGCAGAGGGCGGCAAGGGTTTCCATGCTGGGGCGTTATTGGGGGAACGGGGCGTTGGATTACGCCGGATAGGATCTTGTGCGGCGTTCGCCGCGGCATGGGGGCCTCTTGTGTGGTTCCTTCGCCTGCTGCTGGAGTCATGGCGTGAGCGGCTCGCGGCCGCGCACGTGATGGCCGCCGAACCGCTGGGCACGCCGTGGCTCTGGCGTGTGCGGACGAAGATCCTGCGGTACCTGATCTCGAGATACGAAGCGGAAGCGGCACAGGGAACCGAGGGCGCGATGCGAGCCCTGCCCGATAAGGCACGGGTCACGTTCTGTCGCGTCGAGGCGGCCGATTGCCCGCCCAAGTCGCGCCACGACCTGATGGACCTGTTCACGTCCATCCGCCGGGCCAACGCTCAGGCCCGCGACCGGCTGCGGTGGCGGTGGCTGTGAGGTTGCAGCGGCGGCCTCTTCACGCCGACGACGAGTCTTCGAGTCGTCGCGCCAAGGACAGCGGCCCCCATCCCAATGCGATGAGCGCGAAACCCGGTTCCCGAGGGTCCGAAAGACTGTCGCGATGACCACACCGGGCGCTCCCTCACGCCTTGCCCGCTGGACGCGGCGCCTTGCGATGGCGCTGGCGGCGCTGGTCGGCATCCTCGGCATCATCGTGTGGCGCTTCGGATGGTGGGCGCCGGCGATGTACACACCATCGACCGACGTCGCGGTGACGGGCGAAGTGCTTTACCCGGGCGGGCACGATGAACGCGTCGTGCTTCTCGATGATGGGCCGTACATCCTGCACATCGAGCCGGACGGCGCTTCGCCCGCGCGCGGCGCGATTCTCTTCTTCGGCTCGCGCCACATCAAGGACCCTGACCACCCGATGTTCGCCGAACTCCGGCGCGCGTGGGAGGGGTTCCATCCGACGGTCGCGCTGGTCGAGGGCAGGATGAGCTTCTTCGTCGGCACCGAGCGCCAGGGCGTGCGGCTTTTCGGCGAGGGCGCGGCCGTCTACGCCGCGGCGGAGCGCGCGGGGGTCCCGCTCTTCACCCTCGAGCCCTCGCGCGAGATCGAGACCGCGGCGCTCGAGGAGATCGGCGACCGCACGCAGATCGCGCTCTTCTCGACCCTGAGCGCGTACATGAGCGCGCGGCGTGGCGGGCCGGTGAGCGACTTCAAGATCCGGCGGATCCTGAGCCGGCGCGCGGCGCCCCTCACCGATGCGCTCCCGGACATCGCGGCCCTCGACGCCTACTTCGCGTCCCAGTTCCCCGACCTCGGCCCGTGGCGCGACCTGCCCGAAGAAGCGATGTGGCCGGGGCGCACCGATACGTGGCTGAACCTGATGGCCACGCGCGGCAACGAGATCCGCGATCCGCACTTTGCGCGGACCATGCTCGACCTGGCGCAGCGGGGCGAGCGGGTCTTCGCCATCGCCGGACGCAGTCACACGATCATCCTGGAGCCGCTGCTGTGGGAGTCGATGCGGCCGGCCCGGCGCGGCGAGCTATCTTCGCCGCGGCCGTGGGAAGTCACGACCAGCAGACGCCCTCAATGAGACGTTCGGAAGGCTCTGATAGGCGTTTGTTGTTCAGGATTTCGCCGGATACTCAAACACCCCGCGCCCGGACTTGTCCCCGAGCCGCCCCGCGCTCACGAGCTGCTTGAGCAGCGGGCAGGCGCGGTAGCGGTCGTTGTTGAGCCCGTCGGCCAGCACGTTCATGATGTGCACGCAGGTGTCGAGGCCGATGAAGTCGGCCAGGCGCAGGGGGCCCATCGGGAAGTTACAGCCCAGCTTCATGATGCCGTCGATCGCCTCGGGCTCGGCGACGCCCTCCATCCACGCGTAGAACGCCTCGTTGATCATGGGCATCAGCACGCGGTTGCTCACGAAGCCCGCGCGGTCGTTTGCCTTCAGGGGCGTCTTCCCCAGTTTGGTCGCCAGCGCGACCGTGCGCTCGACGACCTCCGCCGAAGTCTGGATCCCCGGGATCACCTCGACCAGCTGCATCAGCGGCACGGGGTTGAAGAAGTGCATCCCCACGACGCGCGAAGACGCGGCGCCCGCGCTGGTCGCGATCTCCGTGATCGAGATCGAACTGGTGTTGGTGGCCAGCACCACGTGCTCGGCGGGGAACATCGCCGCGAGGCAGGCGAAGAGGTCCTTCTTCACCTTCGCGTCCTCGACGATCGCCTCGACGACCCAGTCCGCCCCCTTCATGTCGTCCAGGTTCGGGGCGTAGGTGATGCGGGACAGTGCCGCGTCCATGTCGGGCTGGGTCATCTTGCCCTTCTCGACCGAGCGAGAAAGGAACTTCTTGTGACCGGCCCTGCACTTGTCGAGGGCCCCGGGGAAGGAGTCGTGGACGACGACCCTGAGGCCCGCGACGGCCGCGACCTGCGCGATGCCGCCGCCCATCTGGCCCGAGCCGATGACGCCGAGTGTGTTGACGGTGGACATCGAGAGGCCTCCATCGAAGACGTGGGAGGGAAGGATATGAGGGTGGCCCGCGAGTGGCGACGGCGTTGGAGTCCAATGATCCACCCGCCCATGCCCACGATCGAACAACTCGAAAAACTGCTCGCCGCGACGCCGAAGGACCCGTTCCTGCTTTACGGCCTCGCGCAGGAGCACGCCAAGCGCAAGGACATCGCGCGGGCACTCGAGTGCTTCGACCGCTGCCTCGCCGCCGACCCCGGGTACTGCTACGCCTACTTCCACAAGGCCCGCGTGCTCCACGAGGCGGAGCGCACGCCGGAGGCGGTGGCCGTGCTCCGCGACGGCGTCGGCGCGGCAAAGCGCGCGGGCGACGGGCACGCCCTCGCGGAGATCTCTTCGTTCCTCGACGAGATCGGGTGATGCGCGACAGCGGCGAATCCCCGGCGTACCGCGCGGCCGTCACGCTGCTCTCGCGGAAAGCGCGCACGTGCCGCGAGATCGTCGAGCGGCTCGTGCAGGCCGGTCACGCGCACGACGACGCGGAACGGGCGGCGCAGCGGCTCGTCGAGCGCGGACTGATCGACGAGCGGGCCATCGCGCAGGCCGAGGTCCGGGCGGGCGTGCGGGCCGGACGCGCGCGGGCGGAGATCGAACGATCGCTCGGACTGCGCGGCATCGAAGAAAGCACGATCCGCGCGGCGCTGGCGGACGAAGAGGTCGGGGACGATCACGGGCGCGCCGTCGAGGCGGCGCGCGAACTGGCACGGCGGGCGGGCCACGCCTCGCCGGCGGCCCGGCTCCGGCGCGTGCTGGCGGGGCTGGCACGGCGCGGGTTTGATGACGACACGGCGAGGAACGCGGCACGGGAAGTGCTGGGCGAGATGCCGGACACGGGGGACTGATCGGCGGCCCGCCGTGGTACGATGGTGGCGTGAGAACAGCAATGGCGAGCGAACGACGAATCTCAGGATGGCTCGGAGCGGCGGGTGTGCTCGGCGCCGGGCTCCTGTCTGCCTGCGTTGATTCCAACAGCCGCACCACGATCGGCCAGACGATCACCCTCCCCGCGCTGGAGCCTTCTCGACCGATCCCGGAGGAATACCCGCAGGACGGGCCCTCGCTCGCCGGGCTCGACCGCTCGAACTGGGGCGCCATGACGTTCCTCGTGCCCGTGGACGGCACGCACCACCGGCCGACGTACGCCGACGCCCTCTTCCTCACCGACGTGACGCGCAGGCAGCGCGGCGAGTACCCGACGATCGAGTCGGCCCTGGACCTCGACGGCTCGGAACAGGGCACGACGGCCTCGCACCAGCGGTTCGCGGAGGGCTTCATCGTCCCGGCCCGGGCGATGCTCGACGCGGTGACGATCCCCGTGCGCCTCATCGGCGAGCCGCAGACATGGGAGATGGTGAGCCCGCGCGACAGCTACGAACGCCAGCCGACGAACCGAGCCTTGCTCTTCCCGCCGCCCCTGCCCGATCCGGTGCGCCCGGAAACGGCCCTGGGCGATGCGTCCGCGCCCGATGTGCCGCCGGCGACCTTCCCGGGCGAGCCCGCGTCCGAGGATCCGCGGTGAGCACGAACCCCGGAGTCTCGCCGGGGCTGGATGCGCGCGGGCTGCCCCCCGGCTACCCCTTCAAGCCAGACCTCGAAATGACGCCCCGCGAGGCGATGGCCGCGCTCGCACGAGAAGACGCGGTGCTGTTCGATGTGCGCACCATCGAGGAGTGGCGGGTCTCGCGGGTGGAAGGCGCGGTGCACATCCCGCTGCACGAACTCGAATCGCGGTTCGGCGAGGTCGAAGACGCGGCCGACGAGAAGCCGGGCAAGCCCGTGGCCTTTCTGTGCCACCACGGTGTGCGTTCGCTGAAGGCGTCGCTCTTCGCGCGCGAGCGCGGCATCGAGGGAGCCCGCTCGGTCGCGGGCGGGATCGACCTGTGGTCGCTCGCGGCCGATGCAAGCGTGCCCCGCTACGAGCGCGACGCGTCGGGGTGCCGGCGGGTGTGAACCGGCGGACCGCCGGCGCGTTCACTGATCAGTCAACCGGGACGCACGCGCCGCGGTTCTTATGTAACATGCGCTGATGCTGAACCGTACCTTCGTTGTCATGGCCGCCGTGACGCTCGCGCTCGGCGGTTGCGAGCAGCGCACGCAGGACAAGTCGGACATCAAGCAGGTCTTCACGACCTACTACGACTGCAACAACGGGCGCGACGGCGCCGGCCTCATGGACATTTTCACGGACGCGACGTTCGACCGCTACGGGGAACTCGTGAAGCTCGGGCTCGACGGCAGGCCGGAGCAGGTCCGCGCCCTCACCTTCATGGAGAAGCGCGAGGTGTTGACGATGCGGATCAAGGGCCGGCGCGCGGACCTGGAAGGGATGGACGGGCGCCGGTACGTCGAGCACGCGACCTCGAGCGGGTGGTACGTGCTCCCCGAGGACCAGCGGTCGGTGGACACGCTTGAGGACTTCCGGTTCGAGGGCGAGTCGGTGGCCCGGCCCATGCTGGTGTCCGACGGCGAATGGACGCAGATCCGGCCGCGGTTCGTGAAGGAAAACGGCCGGTGGAAGCTCGACGAGTTCTCGATCGCCCCCGCGCTCGAGCGGCTGCTGAGGTCGCAGGCCAAGGACCTGGGGATGACCGCCGAAGAAATCCTGATCTTCGAGCTCGAGGAGCAGTTCGAGAAGCCGCTCGACGACTCGATCTGGCAGCCGATGCGGTGATTCAGCGCCGGCGACGGAGCAGGAGGGCGCCGGCGCCGAGCAGGGCCAGCGGCCCGGGCGCGGGAACGACGCGGTACGAGACCGACACGTTGTCGATGCCCCACGACTCGTCGTTGAGCCCGGTGAGGCCCGCGCCGCCGAACTTCAGCGTGAAGGGCGCGCTGTCGGGGACATGGAATTCGGCGGAGACCTGGCGGTAGATCGAATCCGGGTAGGAGGTGTTGAACACCATGGACACGGGCCCGAGGTTCGGGGCGTGCATCGTCTGCGGCCCGTACACGTTCCCGAACGTTTCGCTGAAGATCGTGGCGGAGTTGGCCTGCACGCTGAAGCGGTCGGGGCCGTGCACGGGGTCGTTGCCGTCCCAGGAATCGATGCAGTAGAAATCGAAGGTCACGGTGTAGAGGTTGTACTTCGCCCCCCCACCCCCACCCCC
>CAZCPB010000013.1:0-31548 GCA_964500365.1 uncultured Phycisphaeraceae bacterium | reverse complement strand
CGGGCTCGTTTCGGTGCTCCCCCGCATGGCAGAAGCCCCGACTTGCCGATAATCTGCCCCGCACGGGGATCGTGGCGGGCGGCGGGGGACCTACCATCGCCCGCCCCGACCGTGCCGGACAGTCTTCGCTGCCGCGCGGCCAAGGAGTAGGCGTGCAAGTGCAAGTCGTTGACCGCATCAAGGGCATCTTCAGCGTTGACATGGGCATCGACCTGGGCACGTGCAACACGCTCGTGTCCGTCCGGGGCCAGGGGATCGTGCTCAACGAGCCGTCGGTCGTCGCGGTGCGCAAGGGCACGAACCAGGTGCTCAAGAACGGCGAGGCGGTCGGGTGGGTCGCCAAGGAGATGCTCGGCAAGACGCCGGGGTCGATCACCGCGATCCGCCCGCTCAAGGACGGGGTGATCTCGGACTTCGAGATCACCGAGGCGATGCTGCGGTACTTCATCAACAAGGTGAACGGAAAGACGAGGATTTTCCGGCCGCGGGTCGTCATCTCGATCCCCTCGGGCATCACCGCCGTCGAGAAGCGGGCCGTCTTCGACTCGGCGGAGCGTGCCGGGGCGGGCCGGACGTACCTGATCGAGGAGCCGATCGCGGCGGCGATCGGGGCGGGGCTGCCCTTCGCCGAGGCGACGGCGTCGATGATCGTGGACATCGGCGGCGGGACGACCGAAGTCGCGATCATGTCGCTGGCCGACATTGCGACCTGCGAGAGCGTGCGGGTGGCGGGCGACGACATGGACGAGGCGATCATGGCCCACATGAAGCGCACGTACAACATGATGATCGGCGAGCAGACGGCCGAGCGGATCAAGATCGAGATCGGGTCGGCGGCGCCGACGGGCCCGGAAACGACGATGGAGGTCCGGGGTCGCGACATGATCTCCGGCCTGCCGCGCAAGACGGTGGTGACGAGCGAGGAGATCCGCGAGGCGCTGCAGGAGCCCGTCACGGCGATCATCGAGGCGATCACGCGGACGCTGGAGCGCGCCGAGCCCGAGCTGGCGGCCGACCTCGTGGACAACGGGATCACGATGGCCGGCGGCGGGTCGCTGTTGCGCGGGCTGCCGACGGTGGTGCAGAAGGCAACCGGCCTGGACACCCGGCTGGCGGACGACCCCTTGACGTGCGTCGCCCGGGGCACGTGCATCTACCTCGAACACATCGAGGAATGGAAGTCGACGCTCGAGAACGACCTGGACGTGTGAGAGGCGCGCCACCCGTCGCCGAGCCGCGCGGCCTGACCCGGCGGACGGCCCGCCCCGGCAGTTGATCGGCGCCCGGACGGACCCCCGAAACACGACCCGTGACCCCTTCGCTCGCCAGAACCTCGGCCTCGCGCCGCATTCTCCCGGCGGTGATCGTGCTCATGGCGGTCCTGGCGCTGCTCCCCGCTCGCTTCACCCGCTGGCTGGGGTGGCTAGCCAGCCCCGTCGAGGCGGCGCTGGCGCCGGTGAGCGCCCCCGCACGGTGGCTCACCGGGGCGCTCCTGCCGGCGACCGAGACCCGCAACGAGAGCGAAGCGGTGCGCGAGCTGAAGCGCCAGGTCGAGACGCTGACCCAGCAGCATCTGCGCGATGAGCAGGAGATCGAGCGGCTGAAACGCGACATGGAGGAGGCGCTGCGGGTCAAGATCCTCAACCCCAACGCGCCGGTGCGCCACCTGACCGTCCCCGTGATCAGCGCGTCGAGCGATCTTTCGAGCGGGCAGTTCACCGTCCGCGCCGGGACGGCGCAGGGCGTCGAGCCCAACACGGTCGTGGTGACGCCGGGGCTTCAGCTCGTCGGACGAGTGACCGAGGTCAACGCCCGCACGTGCACGGTGCAGCCGATCACCTCGAAGGCCGCGACGACGACCCTGCTCGGCGTGGTGATGACCGACGAGGGCGCTCCACGCCCGCTGGCGAGCCTCAGCCCCGGAGGCGACGGCCGGCTCCGCGGGCCGGTGCAGGAAGAAGGTGAGGGGCAGGTCGAGATCAGGCGCGGCATGGCGGTGCGGCTGGACGACCCTGAGCGCTGGCCTCGCCACGCGCAGATGCTCGTCGTCGGCGTGATCGAGGACGTGGGCACGAGCCCCGAGCAGCCGCTGCGCCGCGTGATCACGGTGCGGCCCACGGCTCGGCTCGAGCGCCTCAGCGAGGTGGTGCTGCGCGTGGCGACCGAGGCCGACGTGACGCTCGGGCCGGGGGGCGGGGCGTGAACTGGGCTGTCTTCGCCATCGCCTCGTGGCTGCTTTTCGGGCTCGAACTGGGCGTGCGAGCGCAGCTCGGCCCGTCGTGGATGGCGCCGAGCTTCGTCTTCCCTCTTCTCGTGTTCGTGACGCTCTTTGCGCCGGCGGCGACGGCGTACTGGGCGGCCCTGATCCTGGGCACGGTCACGGACCTGACGAACCTCGTCGAGATCGCCGACGGCGGCGGCCGGATGGTGATCGTCGGACCGTACGCGCTGGGCTACCTGGTCGCGGCACAGCTCGTGCTCACGCTCCGCGGCGTGATGATCCGGCGCAACCCGCTGACGATGGCGTTCCTGGCGATCGTGGCGTCGGTCGTGGCGCACGTGGTGGTGGTCGCGTTCATGACGGCGCACAAGCTGTACGGGGAGCCGATCGCGTGGTCGGCGGGGGCGGAGCTGGCACGCCGTCTGGGCGTCTCGGCGGCGACGGGCGTGTCCGCGTTCGCGCTGTCGCTGATCTTCTTCCCGCTGAGCGCAGCGCTGGGGTTCTCGACGGGCCAGCCGCGCCGGTTTGCGCGCCGTATGACCTGAAGCGTCAGTGCAGGCCCGGGACGAACGTGAGCACGATCGAGAGCGCGATCAGCACGATGATGATCCACTCGAGCATCTCCATGCGGTAGCCGCCCTGGCGGTCGGCGAGCTTCTCGTACATGCTCTCGAGCACGCTGAGCTTGCGGAGGATGCTGGCGTCCCAGTCGGGCAGGTGGAGCCGGCCCGCGGCGAGCCGGTAGACGCGGGCGAGGTACTGGTCGCCCAGCAGCTTCAACGCGTTGCTCACGTTCTCGAAGAGCAGCGAGCCGTCCATCTGGAGCTCTGCGATCCGTCGGAGCTGCGCGGCGTCGGCGCCCGGGGTGAGGCGGTGGATGATGCCGCGGTTGGTCGGGCGGGTGAGCGCCTGGTAGGCCTCCTCCATGGCGGCGTCGAGCTGGTCGTCGAGGTGGCGCATCTCAAGCAGCTCGACGTTGGCGAACTCGAGCACGCTGCGGACGTCCTCGGGCTCCTCGAGGAACAGCACCGCGGCGTTCCAGTCGATGACCGCGGCGTCGGCGGGGGCGTAGGAGATGCGGCAGGCCATCGCGTCCCTGATCTCCTGGTCGGAGAGCTGCTGGCGGTCGGCGCGGAGGATGCGGGCGAGTGTGCCGGCGTGGGCATCGATGAGCGGCGCGAGCGGGCCCGGGAGCGGCGCCCCCGACTCGTCGGTGAGCCGGAGGCGGTAGATCACGTAGTCCTCGATGTTGGGGCCGAGCCTCGGGCGCGCGATCGCGTCGCCAGCCTCGGCCATGATCTTCTCGACCAGCCCACGCGAGGCGTCGAGCAGGACGCGGCTCTCATAGAGGTCCTCGCTGAGCGTCATCAGGCTCTCGAGCGGTCCGTCGGCGCGAACCATGTACGTGACGGTCATGGCGCCGAAGTCGTAGAGCGTGCAGTCGGCGACGGGCAGCGTCCCGCAGCGCCCGAGGCGCTGCGGCTCGACCGCGCGGGTGACGCGGACGGGCGCGGGGCGGAACTCGAAGTACTTGGGGGCGCGGCGCGTGTGGCGCTCCCCTTCTTTCTGAAGCGACGGCTCGTCGGCCTGCGCCAGGCGCGCGCGGGCGCGGGCGAGGTCGATCGATATGCCGATGTCGTACGCGAAGACGACCCAGCACAGGCCGCGGACGTGGATGGCGGGCGGCTCGGCCATCGGAGCGGGCAGTCTAGCCGCGGGGCCCGCGCGGCGCGGGGGCGCGGGTCGGCGCGGATTGCGGTATAACACGAAGATGGCGGGATCGCTGAAGTACACGCTGATGACGACCGACGCGCAGGCCGAGGGGTTCGCGATGATCCTCTCGCACTGCTACGCCCGCCCGATGGACGATGCGCGGACCTGGGTGTCGCGGCACAAGCGCGAGAACCAGGCGCTGCTGGTCGATCCGCGCGACCCATCGCCGGCGGGGGTTGCCGCGGGGCTCGTGATGATCGAGATGGGCCACTCCTACGGCGGGCGCTTCGTGCCGGGGGTGGGGATCGCGGGCGTGGGAGTAGCGCCGGCCTGGCGCGGTCGGGGCACGGGGACGCTGCTGATGGACCGCACCGTGCAGCACCTGCACCGCGAGGGCGTGCCGCTCTCGGGGCTGTACCCCGCGACGCAGGCGCTGTACCGCCGGAGCGGGTATGAGCAGGCCGGGCACCGGTGCATGCTGCGGATGCCGCTCAACCGCATCGTGTCGGGCGAGCGCGGGCCGCGGGTTCGGCCCGCGACGGGCGAGGACACGCCCGAGATCAGGCGCATCTACGAGACGTGGGCGGGCGCGACCGACGGCTCGCTCATGCGGTACAGCGCGCTGTGGCAGCGCGCCGAGCTGATCCCGCCGATGCGCCTGGAGCCGGCGCGGTGCTTCGTCGTCGAGGGCGAGCGGCGCTCGAAACGGGGGAGAGCGCCGCTCGAGGCGTACGTGTACATGCACATGCCCGCCGGACCTGAGGGAAGACCCGAACTGCACGTCAACGACATGACGGCGGTGACGGCCCGAGCCGGGCGGCGGCTGTGGTCGTTCCTGGCGAGCCACTCGACGATCTGCTCGGACCTCGTGTGGCACTGCACCCCGATCCACCCGCTCCTCACGCTGCTGCCGGAGCAGAACTACAAGATCACGCTGCACATGTACTGGATGCTGCGGGTCGTGGATGTTGCCAAGTCGCTCGAACAGCGCGGCTACGCGGCCGGGCTGAAGTGCGAACTGGCGGTGGAGGTGAAGGACCCCTTGATCAAGCCGAACAACGGGCGCGTGGTCGTTCACGTTGAAAGGTCGCGTGCCACGGTTGTGCGTGACTCGAAGAAGCGGGTGAAGGCGCCGACCATCGCGCTGTCGGTGGACTCGCTGGCGATGCTGTTCTCGGGGTTCCTGCCCGCCGCGCAGATCAGGATGCTCGGCAGGCTGGCGGGCGACGACGAAGCGGTGGCGGTCGCGTCGGCGATGTTCGGGGGGCAGACGCCGGCCATGTGCGAGATGTTCTGAGCGTCGGGCTTGGATGCGTGCTCGGAGGGGCGCGTGCAGAGCAGAAATCACTGGCAGTGGCCGCTCCTGCTCGGCTCGCTGAGTCTGGTCGGCTGCGCGATGAGTGGATTCTTTTTTCTCGCGCCGTTCGTCGGTATTCTCGGCATCGTTCTGGTGATCGTCGGCTCGGGGCTGCTGACCGCACACTTCCAGACTCCGGGCGGATTTCCCTGGCCCCGGCGGCGCGCCCCGTCGGTGGTCTGCGGTACATGCGGCTACGACCTGCGTGGGCTGGCCATCGGGGCGCCGTGCCCAGAGTGCGGCGCGTGCCGCACCTGCGCACACTGCGGGTACAGCCTGAGCGGCCTGCCATCACCGGTTCGGTGCCCGGAGTGCGGATCGCCCTCGGAAGAGTGACGCAGCCGCAACCTCTCGGCTCCGCGCCGATACTCTCTGGAACGGAGGTCGTGGATGAACGCGATGCACGTCACGTGCGGACTGCTGAGCACGCTTTTCCCGGCGCTCGCCCCGGCCGACCCTCCGCGCGTGGTCGAAGTGGTCCCGGATCACGGCGATGTCGGTGTCGATCCGTCGCTCGGTGAGATCCGGGTCGTCTTCGACCAGGGCATGCAGGGCGGACACTCGATCTGCGGGGGCGGGCCGACGTTCCCGAGAATCACCGGCAAGGCGCGGTGGGAGAGCCCGCGCGTGCTGGTCGTGCCCGTTGCGGTCGAGCCGGGGCACCGCTACCAGATGTCGATCAACTGCGCCTCGTTCCGGAACTTCAGGTCGCCGGCCGGGGAGGCGTGCGAGATCGTGCCCGTCGCGTTCACCACGGCGCCCGCGGACGGTTCGCCCGTCGCTCTCGCCGCGCTGACCCCCGATCAGAACGAGATGGCCCTGGATGCGCTCATGACCGCGATCGCGGAACGGTACTCGTACCGCGACCGGGTCGTGAAGGACTGGGAAGCGGCGATCGCCCCGCACCGCGAGGAGATCGTCCGTGCGCGAACGCGGGCGGGCTTCGCGCGGGCCACGGCGCGCGCGTTCGCGGCGGCGCAGGACCCGCACGTCGCGCTCCTCGTGAACGGCGAAGCCTTTCCGACGTACCGCGCCGAGACCGTGCCCAATGTCAACGGCGCGATCCTGGAGCACATCGTGCCCGGGCTGCGGCGCGAGTCGCCGGTCGTCGCGACGGGCCGGTTCGACGATGGGTTCGTCTACATCCAGATCAACGGCTGGCCGTCGGACGCCGCCCCGCTGGCCGCGGCGCACGGATTCCTCACCCGGCACGCCGATGCACCCGGCGTGATCATCGACGTGCGGCTCAACGGGGGCGGCGACGAGGTGTCGGCGCGCCGGTTCGCGGCGAGGTTCTGCCGGGAGCCTGCGGTGTACTCGCGGAACCGGACCCGCGATCCCTCGGCCCGGGAGGGATGGACCCGCACGTTCGACCGCGTCGTCGGACCCGACGATGCGACCGACCCGGCGACCGGCGCGATAGCGCGACCCTGCCGCGCCCCCACGGTTGTTCTGATCGGCCCCTCGTGCATGAGCAGCAACGAGTCGTTCGTCCTGATGATGAAGCTCGGCGCCGCTGCGACGCTGGTCGGCGCCCGCACGTTCGGCTCGTCGGGGAACCCCCGCGCGGTCGAGCTGGGCAACGGCGTTTCGGTGCGGCTGCCGACATGGGAAGACTCGCTCCCGGACGGCTCGGTCCTGGAGGGGCGGGGCATCGAGCCCGACACGGCGGTCGAGTTCCTGGGCAAGGGGCACGACGAAGTGCTGGACGCCGCGCTGAGCCGCCTGCGCTCCGGAACCGAATAGACGGTTGCGGCCCTGTCTCAAACCCGCTCGCGGGCGGCGTCGCGGGTGGTCAGGCCGGCCCGCCGGGCGATTTCGGCCAGCGCCACGCGGTCGTGGGCGGCGAGCTTGGCGCCGATCGCGGCGCGGTGCTTCTCGACGGTCTTGACCGTGCGGTAGAGCGTCGCGGCGATCTCTTTCAGGCTGAGGCCCCGGCCGATCAGGGCGAGGACTTCGAGTTCTCGGGCGGTGAGCGCATCGAGCGGGCCGAGCTCGATCACGGGCGACTCAACGAACTCGTACTTCGATCCGTCGGCCAGCGGTTCGCTCGGGCTGTCGCCCTGCATCGGGTGGAGGATGAACAGGAACTGCTCGGGAGCATCGCTGGCGCCGACCTCGCCCGGCTCGCCGGGTTCGCCCTCGATCTTGCGGATCAGCGTCAGATGCTGGCGGCCGTTCCAGATCCCGCGGAGCGCCACCGGGCGGCCGGTGTCGCGCATCTTTTCCATGATCGCGATGCGGTCCTTGACGAGCGGGAGCGGGAAGAACGATCGCAGGTTCTGCCCGATGTACGGGCGAGCGGTCGCCTCGGGCCCGAGAAAGAACCTGGCCGCCTGGTCGTTGGCGTAACGGAGTTCGCCGTCGATGGTGAGGATGCCAACGCCGACCTGCGGGTCGGCCGTGAGCGTGTCCCAGAGCGCTTCAGCGGTGAGACTCGACGCGGCCCCCGCGTCAGCCCCGGGCCGGTCCTGCATGGCGTTGCCCGCGTCGCTCGCCATCGTGCCCAAAGAGTAGCGTGCCGCGGCTGTCGGCGCGCGGGCCCACGTTACGCGCCGCCGGGGCTCGCGGGCCGCGGCTCGGACTCAAAGATCGCGACGGGGCCGACCACCTCCGCGTTCCCCACTACTTCCTGCCCGAGGAGCGGCTCGAAGCGGGCGTCGTAGATCGGGTTCCCTCCCTTGACGCGCAGGTGCAGCCGCCGGCCGTCGTTCGTGACCAGAAGAAACGACTCCCGCTCGCTTTTGGTGCCCGCCCCGATGCGGTCGCGCACGACCGTGCCGCGCAGTTCCATTCAGCGACTGTAGGCGAGCCTGACGGAAACAATGTCACCGTCGCGGATGAGCGCGACGACGGCGCGGACCTCGGAGCGTTTAAGTTGCTCGACGCGGCGGCCTTCGGCCGCGACGCGGACTTCTTCGGGGAGCGCGGGGGCGAGGCCCGCCTTCGAGTAGACGCCCTTCATGGGGGACGTGACCGCGAATCGACGGAAATCGCTCGGATCAAGGCCGTACTCCCGCGCGACCTTGGCGAGCGAGCGCCGCGCGCCGGGCGCGACGATGGGCTTGCCCTCGGCGGCGCAGGCGGCGACCGTGGCACCGAGACGCAGGCCGATGTCGAGCAGCGCGGCGCGGCGCATGGCACGCGCGGCGTGGTCCGGGTTCCCTCCGGCCAGAGCCGCGGCGGGCACGGCGCCCAGTGCCTTGGCGGGCCCGACGCCCGGCGTGCCGCCCGGGCCGATGGCCGGCGTCGCGACCGGATGGATCGAAGGATCGCCCATCAGGTTGAACTGGGTGAGCGTCTTGAGCTCGTAGGGGTCCATGGGCGCGCCCTGCTGCACGAAGCGCTGGCGGGCGATGAGCGCAGCGCGACCGATCGAGGCCCCGGCGAGCACCTGCTGGATGAAGTAGCGGGTGATGAGGTCGGCGAGCTCGTTCCCATCGGCCGGGCCGTAGGCAATCGTCGATGAGCCGAAGAAGCCGTACGCGCCGTGCTCCAGCGCCGTGTTGACGATGGACTGGTGCGCCGCCAGCGCGGGGTCGTACAGCTCGGCGCCGTAGCAACACTCGGCGGCGATGACGGCGCCCTCGCTCACGGCCCCCTGGAGATCGCTGGCACGGAACGCCTCGGGGTACCCGCGCGGCCCGGTCGCCGGCTCCCCGTAGTAGCTGGGGTCGGCCATCGCGCCGTGGCAGTTGATGAAGATGACACGGCTCGCCAGGTCGGCCGCGGACCATGGCGGCCCCTGCGGCGGCACGGGTCGGCTGGCGCTGTCCCGGCCGAACATCGTGAGCAGGGTGAGGTCGGTCGATTCCTTCCACACCTCCGCGGTCACGCCGAGGAATGATGCGAAGTCCTCCGCGGGGCGCCGCACGGCGTTCGCGGCGCGATCGATGAGCCCGACGAGGTACGCGGGGTCCGTGGCGCGGGGGGATCCGCCGGCAAGGTCCGGAAGCCGCCCCACCACCCGGGTCGCGCCGAGGAACCGGCCCGGGTCGGTCGAATACGCCTGCTCGCAGGCGTAGGGCAGGTCGCTCGGGACGGTCGGGTCGTCGTCGATCCCGGGGGTGAACAGGCCGTTCAGGAGCGGCTGGTGGGGCACGATGTCGGGCCCGCCCAGGATCATCAGGTAGTCGGGGCGGTGCTTGCGGGCGACGGCGTCGATGGCCCGCTTGGCGCCGGGGGCGTCGTCAGGGGAAGAGACCGCCTTGCCCTTGGCGGCCTTCATGGCCGCGGCACTGTCGATGGCGACGACCCGGCATGTGATGCCGCGCGCGGAGTCCGCGGCGATCAGGCGTTTCAGCGCTGCATCGACCGACCGCTTCCCGTCGGCGCCGAACTTGGCGCGCAGCGCCGAGGCGTTCGTCACGATGACCTTTGAGGACATGGATGGTCTCTCGACCATCCATCGCTCGGCGCGGGCCCGGCGTTACGGACCCGGTCCGGGATTTTCTCCGCCCGAGCCCGGAGCGTTCCCGGGCCCGCCGGGAGCCCCCAGATATTGCTCGATGGTCTGGCGAACGTGCGCATCAACACCGTCGCGGCAGCGGATCCCGGCGTCGAAGACCACGTCTTGCAAGGTCCGGCCCACCGCCCGTCCGACCCGCAATCGCTTCCAGAACGGGCTGATTCGCTTGATGTGAACCGAATCGCTCATGCCCCATGGAATAAAGAGCGAACCGATGGACTCGCCGGCGGCCTTCGTCCGCGGCACCACGCGGGTAATGCCGCCCTCGGTGACGATGAATCGCTCGGTTCCCCGGCGCTCACGCGGGCCGGTGAGGAGGAGCCAGACGACGCCCAGACCGAGGACCCCGAACACCGCGATCGGCGCCCACCACCCGTACCTGATCTGAAACACCCACGTCTGCCAATGAAGGATCATCGCGACGAACAGGACGGCCCACGCCGCGCGGCGCCACCCGGACGAGGACTTCATGGCGTTGGGGACACCGGACAGCACGAGCTGCCGATCCCCAAAGGCCAGCCCACACTCGGGGCACACGCCGGGCGCGGCGAGGCCGTCGAGGGAGTAGGCGCACGAAACACAGAACCCGGGGCGCTCGGCCCACTCGGGCTCGGGCAGCCCGGCGATCCCCGGGGCAACGGGCTCGGCCTTGTACAGCGTGCCGCATTCGGGGCAATGACCCGGAACGTGCAGACCGATGAGCGAATACCCGCACTTTGTGCAGGCGCGGGGCGTTGCGGTGAGCGGGCGCTGCGTCGGCGGGGTCCGTGGAAGTCCCGAGGACACGCCCGAAGTCGGGCCCGGATTCTGCCCGGAGTCGTCGTTCACGTGGCCGCCGCGGGCCCCTGGTACTGAGCGCTCCCGAACCCGAGGATCGGGTAGAAGATCGGCGCGAGGAGCCAGAGGCCGACCCCGAAGCCGGCGCCCTTGCCGAACGACTTCGCGACATCGATCGAAAGAATCGCGTAGACGACGATGCTCACGATCGGAATGAACATCAAGAGAAGCCACCACCAGGGACGCCCGGCGATCTTGCACAGCACGTACATGTTGTAGATCGGGATGATGGCGGCCCACCCCGGCTGACCCGCCTTGGCGAAGGTCTTCCAGAAGCCCGCGATCAGCAGCACCACGAACGCGAGCCAGAACACGACCATCACCAACCCGCCCGCCGCTTCACCGGCGCTCGGGGTGTTCTGGGCCATCACGATCATCGCCATGTTCATCATGAATGCCTCCAGAGGCTGGACGCACCCCGCCCGCCGTTTTCTTCGGCCGCGGGGCGGCCTGGGCGTGAGAAGTTGCCCATGAGAAACCGGCCGACGCGGAGGAACTCCGGCGGTTTACCCCGGAGTAAACGACCCCGCCGGATGAACAGAAGCGGCTGGCAGATGTGAAAATTCTCTGATATTCTCTGCCGCTGTGAACTCCGCCCTGCACCAACGCCTGTCGGACGCCGTCGGTCGCATCACCTACAAGGACCTGGCCGACCTGACGCACACGAACGCAGAATCGGTGCGGCGATACATGACGGGCCACGCGCCGAGCGCCGAGTTTCTATCGGGGGTTTGCCGGTCCATGGGCGTGAGCGGGCACTGGCTGCTCACCGGGCGGGGACCGATGCGCGAGAGCGAAATGCTCCGCGAAGCGCTCAAGCAGGCGGGGACGACCGACCTGGTGACGGCGGTGGGCGACGTCATCGATCGGCTCGCAGAGCGCATCGAGAGCCTCGAAGTGTTCGTGCAGCAGCTTGACGCCCGGGTCCGTGCGCGCGACGCGCAGAGCGCGGGCGGCAGGAACGAAGCGGGTGAATCCCATGAAGTCCGGAACGGAACGATCCACGTCGAAGCACCCATCGCTCCCGGCGCAGCGAGCGCCGCTGCTGGACGGGGCGCGCTCCCCCGGCACGCTGCTGCCCAATGACCACCTCCGCCTTCTGATCGCGCTCCTCAGGCCGCTGGGGGCCGAGCTCGGACGGCGCTGGCTCGCCGCGCTGCTCCTGGTCGATGAGCGCGAGCGCGAGGCGGTCGTCGCGGAGATCGAGCGGGTCCTGGCCGAGCGGGCCGAGCTCGGTGGAGGACGGACGGCCGAGCTCGACCACGTCTCGGAGGAGCGCCAACGGGACGGCTTCACGGAGCGCACCATCACAACGTATTCCGCGGGCCCGCCCGCTCGCGAGCGGCGGCGCAACCGGCGCGCGGGCTGACCCCGGCCCGTACGATCGCGCATGGCATTTCACCAAGACGCCGCGAAGGTCCTGGAGCAGATCGGGCAGATGATGGACCTGCTCGGCGAGGACTCCTTCAAGGCTTCGGCGCACGCCCGCGCGGCGCGGGCGCTCGGCGATCTGCCCTTCGACCTGGCCACGATCGCGGGGGACAAGGCCAAACTGCTGGAGATCGACGGGGTCGGGCAGAAGATCGCCGACAAGATCGTCGAACTCCGCACGACCGGGCGGATCCGGGAGCACGACGAGTTGCGGAAGCGGGTCCCGGCGGGGCTGCTCGAGGTGCTCGGGGTGCCGGGCCTGGGCCCGAAGACTGTCCGCGTGATGTGGCAGCAGGCGGGGGTCACCGACCTCGCGTCGCTCAAGCGGGCGCTCGACGACGGCTCCCTCGTCAACCTGCCGCGCATGGGCGCCAAGAGCGTCGAGAAGATCAGGCAGTCGCTGGCGTTCGCGGCCGAGGGGGCGGTGCGGCTGGCGCTGGGCGCGGCGATGCCGATCGCGGAACTGATCGTCTCGCGGATGCGCGCGGTCCGCGCCGTGAAGGACGCGGCGTACGCGGGGTCGCTGCGGCGCGGACGCGACACGATCGGAGACATCGACGTGCTGGTCGCGACCGCCGACGGCGGGCCGGTCGCCAGGGCGTTCGTCGAGATGCCCGAGGTCGAGCGGGTGATCGCCGCAGGCGAGAAGAAGTCCTCGGTCCTGATCTCCACCACCAAGGTCTTCCCGGACAGCCCGGTCCCGCACGGGACGGTGCAGGCCGATCTGCGGATCGTGCCGCCCGATTCCTGGGGCGCCGCGCTGATGTACTTCACGGGTTCGAAAGACCACAACGTCGCGCTGCGCGAGCGGGCGCTCAAGGCAGGCCTGACGCTCAATGAGTACGGACTCTTCCCCGACGACCGCGAGAAGACCCCGCCGCAGGAGCGCGGCGTAACGCCGGTGGCCGGGAAGACCGAGGAGCAGATCTACGCGGCACTGAAGCTGCCGTACATCCCGCCCGAGATCCGCGAGGACCGGGGCGAACTCGACCTCACGGAGACGCCGCGCCTGGTCGAGCTCGCGGACATCAAGGCCGAATTGCACGCGCACACCACGGCGTCGGACGGCGTGCTGAGCATCGCCGAGCTCGCCGCGGCGGCGAAGGCAAGGGGATTCCACACCGTCGCCGTGACGGACCACTCGGCAAGCTCGGCGATCGCCAACGGACTCAAGCCCGACCGCCTGCGCCGGCACGTGGAGGCCATCGCGCGGGCGCGAGGCGAGGTCGAGGGGATCACGATCCTGGCGGGCTCGGAGGTGGACATCCTCACCGACGGTCGGCTCGACTACGACGACGAGACGCTCGCGCTGCTCGACATCGTGATCGCCAGCCCGCACGCGGCCCTCTCGCAGGAGCCGGCGGTCGCGACCAAGCGCCTGCTCCGGGCGATCGAGAACCCGTTCGTGCGGATCCTGGGGCACCCGACCGGGCGGCTCATCAACCGGCGCGCGGGGCTGGCGCCGGACATGGGCGAGGTGGTCGCCGCGGCGAAGGAGCACGGGGTCGCGCTCGAGATCAACGCCCACTGGATGCGGCTCGACCTTCGCGATGTGCACGTGAAGGCCGCGGTGGACGCGGGGTGCCTGATCGCGGTGAACTGCGATGTGCACGCGCCCGCGGACTTCGACAACCTGCGGTTCGGGGTGGCCACGGCGCGGCGCGGCTGGGTGACGCCGCGGAGCTGCATCAACGCATGGGATTGTGACACGCTGGGTGCGTGGCTGCGGAGCAAGGCCCGCGCAGGGAAAGACCAAGGAGGGGGACGCGGCCACGGGAGCGCACAGAAACCCACGGCTACGAAGCTGATCGAGAAGGGAAAGAAGAAATGAGCGCGGCCGAATCGACGCACAACCCTGCGGGCCACGCCATGCACGTGGGGACCGCTGCTCGACTTCGGTCTCAAGCTCGAGTTCAGGCCCCGACCTCTACCCGAGCCACGCCGCCCGAGCCACGCTCTCCCCCTAAGGTTCAGGCCAACTTCTCGTCCGTCTCCTGATTCCAGCCCGTGTCGTTCCGTGTCTCTTCCGTGATCGATCCTCGTTCCGCTCCCCCGTCAGTGGCTCACCCATGTTTGAACGACTCTCCGAAGGTTTCTCCACCGTCCTGCGCCGCCTCTCGGGCCAGTCCAACCTGACCGAGGACAATGTCCGCGAGGCGATGGCCGACGTGCGGACCGCGCTGCTCGATGCCGATGTGAACATCGGCGTCGTGGATTCGTTCTGCGAGGCGGTCGTGCAGGACTCGCTGGGCGCCGAGGTCACCAGGAGCCTCAAGCCCGGGCAGGAGATGATCGGCATCGTGTACCGGCGGCTGGTCGAGGTGCTTGGCGGCCAGCCCCCCGAGCCCGGCCAGGCGCTTCCCTCGCTCAACGTGAGCCCCGAGGGCATCGTGCCCCGGGCCAGCCCCGGCCCCACCGTGGTCATGATGTGCGGGCTGCAGGGTTCGGGGAAGACGACGACGTGCGGCAAGCTGGCCGCGTACCTGAAGAAGCGCGGGCGTTCGGTGATGCTGGGCGCGGCGGACCTGCAGCGTCCCGCGGCGGTCGAGCAGCTCGGCATCGTGACGGCGCAGGTGCAGGGCGAGATGGCCGGCGGCGCGCAGGTGCTGTTCTATGCCGAGCCCGACAAGGTCGCGGCGTACGGCAAGGCGGTCGGGGTCGCGGTGGACGTGTGCAAACGGGCGTACGCCGCGGCCCAGAAGGCCGGCGTGGACACGCTGATCCTCGACACCGCGGGCCGTCTGCACGTCAACGAGCAGCTCATGGGCGAGCTGAAGCAGATCAAGGGCGCGCTCAAGCCCCACCAGGTGTACCTGGTCGTTGACGCGATGACCGGCCAGGACGCAGTGACGAGCGCGGGGGCGTTCCACGCGGCGCTCGGCACCAACGGCGTGATCCTGACCAAGTTCGACTCCGACACGCGCGGCGGCGCGGCGCTCTCGGTCAAGCACGTCACCGGCGCGCCGATCAAGTTCGTCGGCGTCGGCGAGAAGCTCGAGGCTCTCGAGGAGTTCCACGCCGACCGCATGGCCGGGCGCATCCTGGGAATGGGCGACGTGGTGAGCCTGGTCGAGAAGGCCCAGCAGGAGGTGAGCGAGGACGAGGCCGAGGCCCTGCAAGCCAAGCTGGAGAAGGGCCAGCTCACCATGGAGGACTTCCTCAAGCAGATGCGGACCATCCGCCGGATGGGCCCGCTCAAGAACCTGCTCGGGCTGCTGCCCGGGGTCGGTTCGGCGCTCAAGGACGTCAACATCGACGAGAAGCAGCTCGACCGCGTCGAGGCGATCGTGCACTCCATGACGCCGCGCGAGCGCAAGGAGCCGTCGCTGATCGACAACTCGCGCCGGCGGCGGATCTCGGCCGGGTCGGGGACGCAGCCCAACGACGTGGGCCAACTCGTCCGCCAGTTCGAGCAGGTGACGAAGTTCACGCGTCAGATGGCCGGGATGTCGGCCCGCGACAAGATGCGGGCGGTGAACGCCATGAGCGGCAACGCCGGCGCTGGGGCAGGCTTCCCCACGCGGGGCTCGACGCACACGCCGAGCGTCAAGGACCGCTTCAAGAAGCGGAAGCGCTGAGACATGATCCGGGGGCTCTTCGAGACGCACATCAACGTCGCCGACCTCGAGCGGTCGGTCGCGTTCTACCGGGACGTGCTCGGGCTCGAGGTCGGCCGACGCGAAGACGACCGGCGCGTCGCGTTCCTGTGGATCGGCGGGCGCAACCGGGCGATGCTGGGCCTGTGGGAGAAGCCGCGCGAGCAGGTCGCGCGCCAGCACTTCGCGTTCTCGGCCTCGCTCGATGACGTGCTCAACCACTCGGCCGCGTGGCTCGCCGAGCGCGGGCTCGAGCCCCGCAACTTCCTCGACGACGGGACGCGCCGGCCGATGGTGTTCGCGTGGATGCCCGCGGTGTCGATCTACTTCCGCGACCCGGACGGCCACTCGCTCGAACTCATCGCGCCGCTCGCCGAAGCCCCGCGCCCCGAGTTGGGCGTCGTCTCGTGGGATGACTGGCAGGCCACGAAGGGCTGAGTCCCGCGCGGCTACCGCATCGCGTCGACGAACGCCCGCAGCTTGCCCGGATCGAGCCGGCCGTCGGTCCGCACTCCGCTGCACACGTCCACGGCGTACGGGCGCGCGGTGTCGATCGCCTCGCGCACGTTGCCGGCGTTGAGCCCCCCGGCGAGGAACACCGGGACGCTCAGGGCTTCGACGATGCGCCGGCTGATCGCCCAGTCGTGCCGCCGGCCCGTGCCGCCCAGTTCGCGCACCGGCGCCGAGGGGCGGCCGGAGTCGAGCAGCACGGCGTCCACGCGCGCTGCCGCGCGCCGGGACAGTTCCAGGGCGCGCTCATCCTCGACGTGGACCACCTGCACAATTTTGAGGTTCGGGAGCGAGGCGCGGAGCGCGTCGTACGCCGCGGGCCCGACCTCGTCCACGAGTTGGACGGTGCCGACCCCGGCCCGGGCGACGTGCTCGACCACCTCACCGGGCGCCGTGCGGCTGGTGAGCAGGAACGTCGCGACCGGCGGCGGGACGGTCCGCGCGATCGAGGCGATCAGGTCGTCATCGATCGGCCCGGGCCCGCTGGGCATGGCGCCGACCAGGCCCAAGGCGTCGGCGCCGAGCGAGACCGCCAGGCGAGCCTCATCGGCCGTGGCGATGCAGCAGACCTTGAGCCGGGTTCGCACGATGCGGGAATATACATCCCATGGCGCGTGCCGCGAACTTCCAAAAACAGGGGTGAACGCCCCCGGCCGCCGCTTGCGTCCGGCGGCGCGGGGCCGCTATGCTCGATGGAAACAGGCGGGTTCCCCCCGTCCGACGCACCCTCAGCCGAGGTTTCCACATGGCCGAGCATCCCAGCCGTACAGGCGACCACCCGCCCGTCCACGTCGATCCTTCCCGCCGTTCGTTCCTGGCCAAGACCGCGGCGCTCGCCGGGGTGGCCGGGCTGGCCGGGGTCGGATCGCGCACGATCGCGTTCGGCGCCGCCTCGGCGGGACCGGCCCCCAAGGCCGCGGACCCGACGCCCATCGCCGCCGACGGCATCATCCGAATGGCCGTGATCGGCACCGGCGGCATGGGGACGGGGCACTGCCAGTCGTTCACGACGCTGAACGTCAAGGGCCTCGACAAGGTCCACATCGTCGCGCTGGCCGACGTGTGCCAGCCGCGCCTCGAGGGCGCGAAGCGTGCGATCGAGCGCACGGTCGAAGACTCGGCCAAGCGCATCGAGGAGAAGGGCGGGAAGGCCGACCGCTCGCAGAAGGACGTGAACATCGAGCTGCACTCGGACTACCGCAAGCTCCTCGCCCGGCCCGACCTGCAGGGCGTGCTCATCGCTTCACCCGAGCACTGGCACTCGCAGATGGCGATCGACGCGATCGCCGCCGGCAAGGACGTGTACGTCGAGAAGCCGATGACGCTGAACCTGTCGGACGCGATCCCGCTGTACAAGGCGGTGAACGCCAATCCGAGCGTCATGTTCCAGGTCGGCACGCAGCAGATGCAGCGCCCGAAGTTCCTGGAGGCCCGCAAGCTGATCGCCTCGGGCGGGATCGGCAAGCCGGTCTTCAGCCAGACGAGCTACTGCCGCAACTCCAAGGACGGCGAGTGGCTCTACTACTCGATCGACCCGAAGTGGCAGCCGGGCGTGAACCTCGACTGGGACGCGTGGTGCGGCCCGTTGGGCAAGGCGCCGTGGGACCCCGAGGTCTACGCCCGCTGGCGCCGCTACAAGAAGTATTCGACGGGCATCATCGGCGACCTGCTCGTCCACGGCATGACCCCGCTCATGTACGCGATGGACCAGGGCTGGCCGACGCGGGTCGTCGCCTCGGGCGGGCACCTGATCGACAAGAAGATGGAGAACCACGACCAGGTCAACATCAACGTCGAGTTCGAGAAAGAGCACGTAATGATCGTCGCGGGTTCGACCTGCAACGAGCAGGGCCTGGAGGTGATGATCCGGGGTCACAAGGGCACGATCAGGCTCGGCGGCAACAACTGCGACGTCGCGCCCGAGCGGATCTTCGCCGACGATTTCGACGCCAAGACCGTGCAGTGCCCTGACATCGGCGACGACCAGGACGCCCACCGCGTGGCGTGGCTCCGCAGCATCCGCTCGCGCGAGGCCCCGGCCGCGGGCATCGACATCAGCACCAAGGTCATGGTCATCGTGGACCTCGCCACCCGCTCGATGTGGGACGGCAAGGCGTACACGTTCGACCCCAAGACCATGACTGCGAAGGCGGTGTGAGCCGGGCGAAGGCGAAGGTCGCGCCCCTGGATCCCGGCGTGGATGACGGTCGCGCCGTGCGCCTGGCGTGCGACGCGATGGGCACACGCTTCGAGGCGGTGCTTGTCGGCGATGACCCCGCGCCGCTCCGCGCCGCCGGGGAGGCCGCGCTCGACGTCGTGCTCGACTGGGACCGACGGCTGAGCTTCTTTCACCCGGGGAGCACGCTGTCCTGCATCAACGCGCACGCCGCAGAACGCGACGTCACGATCGATGGCGAGCTCTACGAGCTGCTGTGTGCGGCGCGAAGCGTGTGGCAGGACTCCGGCGGTGCCTTTGATATCACCGTGGCGCCCCTCATGAAGGCGTGGGGATTGCGAGGCGGTGTGGCTTCGGCGGCCGAAGCCCGGAGCGCCCGTGAGCTTGTAGGCATGCACATGGTTGAGATTTCTCCGTCCGAAGGGAAGGGGGGGTTGCCCGCCGCGGGGCCGTCGATCCGCTTTGCTCGCGCGGGCATGTCCATCGACCTCGGCAGCATCGCCAAGGGCGCTGCACTCGACGCCGCGGCGGCAACATTGCGGGAATGCGGGGTCACGTGCGCGCTCGTTCACGGCGGGACAAGTTCCGTCGTCGCCATCGGCGCGCCGCCGGGGCAGGACGCATGGACCATCGCCGTCGAAACGGAGAAGGACGAACGCCCCGTCGTCCGGCTCCGCGATCGATGCCTGTCGGTCACCGCGCCCCGCGGCCGGACGGCGCGCACCGAGCGCGGCATGGTCGGCCATATCATCGACCCGCGCACGGGCGTCCCCGTCGAGCGTCGCGGCACGGTCGCCGTGACGCACCCGTGCGGGGCGCTCTGCGACGCGTGGTCCACCGCCCTGCTGGTGCTCGGCGAGCGACCGCCGACCTTGCCCGTGGGCATGTCCGTCGTCTTCGATCTCACGCCGATCCGCGAGAACGCCGCATGAACATCGACCGCCGCACGTTCGTTTCGCAGGCCGCGGGGACCATCGCCGCCCTTTCGCTGATCCCCGAGGCGCTGCCGGCACCCGCGCGCCGCCGCGGGGCGCCGCTGCCGGTCGCGCTCGTCGGCATCGGCCGTCAGGGGCGGCAGGCCATCATGCCCGAGCTGAACAAGCTCGACGCCGTAAAGCTCGTCGCGGTGTGCGACAACGATCCGTCCCGACTTGAGTCCGGAGTCAGCCGCGCCGGCGGCGCGCAGGGCTTTGCCGACCATAAGGAACTGCTCGAGAAGGCCAAGGACGTCAAGGCGGTCATCATCGCGACGCCCACGCACCTGCACAAGGACATCGCGCTCGACTGCCTCGCCGCGGGCAAGCACGTGTACTGCGAGGCACCGATCGCCTCGACGGTCGAGGATTGCCGGGCCATCTCCGCCGCCGCGGCGGGGGCGAAGACCGTATTCGCCAGCGCCCTTGAGGGCCGCTCCGACCCGGTGTACGTGCTGTCGAGGTCCTTCTACCAGACCGGCGTCCTGCGCGACCTGGTCAGCCTGCGGGCGCAACACCACGAGAAGACCTCGTGGCGCACGCCCGCCCCCGACCCCTCTCGCGAGCGGGCCCGCAACTGGAAGCTCGACAAGGACGTGTCGATCGGCCTGGCGGGGGAACTGGGCACGATCCAGTACGACGTCTTCCACTGGTTCAAGGGCGAGTACCCGGTGAGCGTCTCGGGAGCCGGCTCGATCCGCAAGTGGAACGACGGGCGCGAGATCGACGACACCGTCGCCTGCGCGTTCACCTTCGCCGACGGCCTGCGCCTGGACTACAACGCGACCATCGCCAACTCGTTCCAGGGGCGGCACGAGATCCTCCACGGCAGCGACGCCGCGATCAAGCTCGCGTGGACCGCCGGGTGGATGTTCAAGGAGGCCGACTCGCCGACGCAGGGCTGGGAGGTCTACGCCAACCGCACGCAGATCTACAGCCAGGAAGGGATCACGCTGATCGCCGACGCGACCAAGCTCGCCAGCCAGGGCAAGCTCAAGGAGGGCGTGGGCATCCCCAACCCGCCCGTGTACTACGCGCTCAACGACTTCTTCACGAGCGTGATCGAGGGCAAGCCCCCGGTCGCCTCGGCCGACGAGGGGATGCGCGCGAGCATCATCGGGATCCTCGCCAACAAGGCGGTCGTCACCGGCTCGACGGTCGCGATCGACCCGGCGCTGCTGAAGGGAGCGTGACGTGAACGGACCAACGGGCGGGCTCGGCTCGTTCAGGCTCCGCGACCTCGGCGTCGGGGCGCGCCTCGGCGTCGCGGGTGCCGTGCTCGTGATCCTCGGCGGGCTCGCGGCGTCGGCGCAGCACGTCGCCGACCACCACGGGCCCAAGGACGACATCAAGGGGCTGTCACTCGACGACGTGATGGGCGCGTACCACGGCGTGCAGGCCCCGCCGCTGCTTGCCTCGGCGCTCGAGCGCGGCCACCCGCCCGAGATGCCCGAGAAGGCCCGCGCGGCACTGCTCGACTGGGTGCTGGGCCCGGCCGACGCGTCCGGCGTTCGCGCGGGCCCGAAGCAGCTCGCCGAGAACTACGACAACTTCGACCTCGGGGACATGGCGCCCAACGAACTCATCGCCAAACACTGTCTCTCGTGCCACTCGGCCAAGATCGCCGAGCAGCACCCGATCGCCAAGGCCTACCCGCTCGACCGGCGCGACGACGTGCTGCGTCTCTCGGTCGCCAAGAACCTGACGCCGGTCTCGACGCCGATCCTGGTCACCAGCACGCACACGCACGCCCTGTCCCTGGGAACGCTCGCGATCGCGACGATCGCGCTCGCGCTGGCAACGAGCTGGCCGCGCCGGCTCGTGTCGCTCGCGGTGCTGCTCATCGGCGCGGGACTCTTGATTGACCTCGGCGGGCAGTGGGCGGCGCGGAAGTACGCGTGGGGCGTGTACCTCCTGATTGCGGGCGGGAGCGTGTACGGCGGCGCGAGCGTGGTTGCGCTGCTCGGCGTGCTCGTCGATCTGTGCCTTCCCCGCGCGCGACGCTTCGAGTAGCGATCCCGGGCAGGTCCGTGCTGAACCGTCCGCTCAACTTGCCCCCACCTGCTCGAGCATCATCGCCAGCCGCCGCGCCTGCCACGCGCCCAGTGGCGGATACGAAGCCAGCTCCTCGACCGTGACGGCCAGCCCGTCCGGGCCCTCCAGTCGGACCGCGTGCGGGAACCGGTGCACGGACGTCAACGCGAACGTCGTCACCCGCGCCGGAAAGATCGGATGCACGCGCTCGAATACCGAGACGAGCCCGGACGAAACAACCTCGATCCGGCGGTCGAGTAAGAAGGGGCGCAGGAAGAACAAGCACATCGCGGCGGTGCCCAGTCCCCCGACCAGCGCGGCCGGCTGCCCGGTGACAGCAAGCGCGACTCCGACAACAGCCAGGAACAGCACAAACGACGTCGCCCCCCAGCGCATGATGCCGAAGAGCGCCGGCGGGCAGAGCCGGTGCAGCAACACGACGCGATCAGGTCCGGCGACCGCCACGATCCACGCCCCCAGCCGCTCCGCGGACCGGATCGGCGGGGCGCCGGGAAGGTGTTCGAGCCCGCCGGCGCTGCCCGCGCGCGCGAGGGACGTCGCCCCGCTGGCGCGAACGAAGATCCCGATCACGAACAGGAGCGGCGATGCGAGCATGCCCAGGGCGGCGGGCAACATCACCACGGTTTGCACAGCCGAGATCTGCGGCGGACCGCGCGTGCCGAACATGAGCGGCGTAAAGCTGGGGACGGCGAGCGCCAGGAAGCTCAGAATGAAGAACAGCGGCGAGTACATGAGCACGACACCCGCCCATCGCCTCCGTTCGAAGCGCGCCGTCTCGGTGCACAGCGCTTCGAGACTCGCATCGCTCGAATCGGCAGGCAGCTCGTCCTCCAACGGCGGCCCCCCGCTCAGGCGTACTCGCTCATCGGCGGGCACACGCACACCAGGTTGCGGTCGCCGTAGGGGTTGTCGATCCGGCTCACGGCCGGCCAAAACTTGTGGTCGCGCGTCCACGGCGCGGGGAACGCGGCCTGCTCGCGCGGGTACTTGTGCTTCCACTCGTCCGCGCACACGACGTGCATCGGGTGCGGCGCGTGCCTGAGCGGGTTGTCGGCCCGGTCGGCGCGCCCTTCCTCGATCGCCCGGATCTCCTCGCGGATCGAGATCATCGCGTCGCAGAACCGGTCGAGCTCGGCCTTCGACTCGCTCTCGGTCGGCTCGATCATCAGCGTCCCGGGCACGGGGAAGCTCATGGTCGGCGCGTGGAAGCCGTAGTCCATCAGGCGCTTGGCGATGTCCTCGGCCTTGATCCCGGAGCTCTTCTCGAAAGGCCGGATGTCGATGATGAACTCGTGCGCGCACGTGCCGTTCCTGCCGCGGAAGAGCACCGGGTAGTGCGTCTCCAATCGCCTGGCCATGTAGTTGGCATTCAGGATCGCGACCTGCGTCGCCCGCTTCAGCCCCGCCGCGCCCATCAGCGCGATGTACACCCACGAGATGAGCAGGATGCTCGGCGAACCCCACGGCGCGGCCGACACCGGGCCGATGTGCTCAGAGGCGTGCTGCGTGCCGGGTGCTGAGTGCTGCGGGAACGGCGGGACCACCGGGTGCGAGGGAAGGAACGGAGCCAGATGCTTTGCGACACCGATGGGCCCCATGCCGGGCCCGCCGCCGCCGTGCGGGATGCAGAATGTCTTGTGCAGGTTGAGATGGCAGACATCGGCGCCGATCGCGCCGGGGCTCGTGAGCCCGACCTGCGCGTTCATGTTTGCGCCGTCCATGTACACCTGCCCGCCGTGCTCGTGCACGACCTTGCAGATCTCCCTGATGTCCTCCTCGAACACGCCGTGCGTGCTCGGGTAGGTGATCATCAGGCACGACAGATCGTCCTTGTGCTCCGCGGCCTTCTTCCTCAGGTCCGCGAGATCGACGTTGCCCTGTGCATCGCACTCGACCGCGACGACCTTCATGCCCGCGATGACGGCGCTTGCCGGGTTGGTCCCGTGCGCGCTGTCGGGGATGAGGCACACGTCGCGGTGCCCCTGGCCGCGCGAGACGTGGTAGGCGTGGATCACGAGCAGCCCCGCGTACTCGCCCTGCGAGCCCGCGTTGGGCTGGAGCGACACGGCCGAGAATCCGGTGATCTCCGCGAGCCAGTTCTCGAGGTCGGTGAAGATGCGCTGGTAGCCCTTGGTCTGATCGCTCGGCGCGAAGGGGTGCAGCCGCCCGAACTCGGGCCACGTGACGGGGAGCATCTCGCTGGTCGCGTTCAGCTTCATCGTGCACGAGCCGAGCGGGATCATGCTGTGCGCGAGGGAGAGGTCGCGGTTCTGGAGCTTGAAGATGTAGCGGAGGAGCTCGTGCTCGGAGTGGTACGCGTTGAACACCGGGTGCGTCAGGAACGCCGACGTTCGTTCGAAGGCCTTGAGCGGGCCGACCTCCCGGGCTACCTCACCGGCCACCTCATCGAACCGGAGCTGGCCCGCGCCGGGACTCCCGACCGAAGCGAACGCGGACCAGATCGACTCGATCTCCGCGGGCGTGACCGTCTCGTCCACCGAGATCGAGGCCCGGGCATCGCGCATTCCCCGCATGTTGATGCCGCGGGTGCGGAGCTCGGCGATCACCCGGTCGAGCGGCCACGGGCCCGAGACTTCGACCGTGTCGAAGAACACGCGGACCTGGGTCTGGTTCCCGAGGCTCTGCAGCCCGCGCGCGAGCACCCTCGCGAGCAGGTGCACGCGCTCGGCGATCCGTTTCAGCCCCTGCGGCCCGTGCCAGCAGGCGTACATCCCCGCCATGATCGCCAGGAGCGCCTGCGCCGTGCAGATGTTGCTGGTCGCACGCTCGCGCTTGATGTGCTGCTCGCGGGTCTGGATCGCCATGCGGTACGCGAGCCTGCCCTGCGCGTCCTTCGAGACGCCGATGATCCGACCCGGCAGCTTGCGCGCGAGCTCGTGGCGCGTCGCGATGAACCCGGCGTGCGGCCCGCCGTAGCCCATCGGCACCCCGAACCGCTGGGCGCTGCCCACCGCGATGTCGGCCCCCCACTCACCGGGCGGCTTGATCATCGTGAGCGCCAGCAGATCTGTCGCCGCGACCACGAGCGCCCCGACCTTCTTCGCGACCCGCACCACCGCGTAGAAGTCCTTCACCGCTCCGACCGTCGTCGGGTCCTGAACGAGCACCCCGCAGAGGTCCTGGGCGTACGACTCGGGCGCGAAGACATCGGCGACCCGCAGCTCGATCCCCAGCGAGCCCGCCCGCGTCCGGCACACCGCGATAGTCTGCGGGTGACAGTCGTCCGCGACCAGGAACGCCTTCTTCGTCCCCTCGTGCCCGCCGGCGATGCTGAAGCACATCGCCATCGCCTCGGCCGCGGCCGTCGCTTCGTCCAGCAGCGAAGCGCCCGCCAGGGGCAACCCAGTCAGGTCCGCCACCATGGTCTGGAAATTCAGGAGCGCCTCGAGCCGGCCCTGCGAGATCTCCGCCTGGTACGGCGTGTACTGCGTGTACCAGCCCGGGTTCTCCATGATGTTCCGCAGGATCACCGGGGGGGTGATCGTGTCGTAGTACCCCATCCCGATGAACGACCGCATCACCGTGTTCTGGCCGGCGATCGACCTCAACTCCTGGAGCAGCTCGAACTCGCCGCGCACGCGCCCGACACCGATCGAGAGGGGTTTCGCGAGCCGGATGGCCGAGGGCACCGTCGCGTCGGTCAGCGCGTCGAGCGAGCCGAATCCGACGGTCGCCAGCATGTCGGCGACTTCCCCGTCCGACGGTCCGATGTGCCGTCGGGGAAAGGTATCCAGCGGATCGAGCGGCGCGGAGCCGGGATTCGACGTGCGCTCTCGCGGGTCAGGGCCGGGTCGGGACGCCTGCGGAGCGGGCACGGAAGGGGACGCGGCGGTATTGGCCATAGGGTGAACAAGCCTCGCGGAAGCGGTCGCCCGCGCCGGGTTTCGTCGCGTGGGATACAGGGGCTTCACCCAGCAACGAACTCTCCTCCGGGGTCTGCAAAGTGTAGGCGACGGCGTACACTTTTCACGCCGGTTGGCTCGCTCCGGCGCATCGAAACAGCGTGAAAGGACGTGCCATGCCCCGCACTCGAAGCGCCCTCGCCGTTTCCCTCGCCGCCGCGATCGGCTTGTTGACAGGCCCCGCGCCGGCGTTCGCGCGAGCCGAGGACCGGCCGGGCGCGAACATTCTCGCCCCGGCCTCCGCCGAGGTCCTCGCCGCCGATTCCCGCGCCTTCACGGCCAACAACACCGCCCTCGCTCACCCCTTCTTCGAAGGCCGAGCCCCCGGCACGCGCGGCAATCAGCTCGCGGCCGACATGCTCGAGTTTCACTTCAAGAACCTCGGCCTGGCTCCCGCGTTCGCCGACGACCAGACCGGCGTTCCCAACGCCAGTTACCGCCAGACGTTCGAGTTCGGAAAGACCGCCCGCGTCCTCGGTCAGAGCGCCGAGTGGACCGCCGGCGGCGCGCCGGTCACGCTTGAAGCGGGGAAGCAGTTCAACGTGCTCGCATTCTCAGGAAGCGGCGAGGCGACGGGCCCCCTGGTCTTCGCCGGCTACGGCATCAACATGGGAGAGGACGGCTACACCAGCTTCCCCGACGGGACCGACCTCACCGGCAAGATCGTGCTCCTCTTCCGCTTCGAGCCCATGGACGAGGACGGGCGAAGCCGCTGGGGCCAGGACAACTGGACGTACCACTCTCAGCTCGAATCGAAGATCTCCGCCGTCGCGCGGCGCAACCCCGCGGGGATCATCCTCGCCCACCCGCCGGGGCTCGACGATGACTGGGTCAACGAGCAGCGCGACCGGCTGAAGCAGGACCCCCTCCCCGCGCTCGAGACGTTCGAGTCGGTCTCCGCGATGACCGGCCCGGCCAAGGTTCCTGTCGTGATGGTCACGATCGAGGTCGCCGAGGCGCTGGTCAAGGCCGCGTCGCCCCAGCGATTCCTCCTCGACCTGCGCAAGGCCGCCGACGCCAAGGGCGAAGTCGTCGAACTCGACGGCGTCACCGTGACGCTCCGCGCCGACGTGGAGCGCAGCCCGATCCTGACGTCCAACATCGGAGGCATCGTCAAGGGCTCGGGCGCCCTCGCCGACGAGTACATCGTCATCGGCGCTCACTACGACCACGTCGGCTACGGCAAGTTCGGAGCCCAGCCGGAGAACCGCGGCAAGATCCACCCCGGCGCCGACGACAACGCGTCGGGCACCGCGGGCCTCATGGTCCTGGCCGAGAAACTGGCGAACGCTTGCCGCGCGATGCCCGCGGACACTCCGCGGCGCTCGTTCCTGCTGATCGCCTTCACCGCCGAGGAGTCGGGCCTGAACGGGTCGCGCCACTACACCCGCCACATGATCGCCGACAAGTCCCGGCACTACCTCATGATGAACATGGACATGATCGGGCGTCTGCGCGAGTCCCCGCCGCTGGAGGTCTCCGGCGTCGGCACCGGCGAGGGCCTCGAGGAGTTCGTCAAGCCCTACCTCGACAGTTCGGGCCTGGTTACCAAGAGCCTCCCCGGCGGGCAGGGGCCGTCCGACCACGCCTCCTTCGACAACGCGGGGATCCCCGTCCTCTTCTTCTTCACGGGGCTTCACGAGCAGTATCACAAGCCGACGGATACGCCCGACCTGATCAACCCCGAGGGGGCCGCGCGGATCATCGACCTGGCCTACCGGATCGGGCTGGGCGCCGCGGAACGTCCCGACGCGATGCCGCACACGCGCCCAGGGCGCGACGGCGGCGACCCCCACGAGCCCGCCTCACCCGGCCCGGTGCCGGTCAAGGTCCGCTTCGGCGTGACCCCGGGCAGTTACGGCGAGGAGAAGGGCGGCGTGCTCTTTGACGCGGTGGCCGAGGGCTGGTCGGCCGCCAAGGCCGGCCTCAAGGCCGGTGATCGACTGATCCGCTGGAACGGCCAGGACGTCCCGAACGTCGAATCGTGGATGCCGCTCCTCGGCACCGCCAAACCCGGCGACGTCGTCAAGGTCACCGTCATCCGCGACGGCAAGGAAATGGACTTCGACGTCACGATGATGGGACGGGACACGCGCGGCAAGTGATCACGCCGGCGGCGCGGGTGAAGCCATCCCCACTTTCGGCCTGATCAAGCCGGTGCCGATCAGAACTCCGACGCACCCGAGCACCGCGTTGGCGAACCCGACCCACGCCGGCGTGTGAGCCTTGCTCATCGCTTCGAGATTCGACATCGTCGCGGGGCGCGGCTCTGCGGGGGGTTTGGCCCCGATCGTCGGGATCGCCATGGCGATGCCCAGAAGCAGAACAATCCCCGCGAGCACCTTCGGGGGCGTCGCGCTCTTCGCGATCAGGCGCGCGACCACGCCGCCGGCCAGCGCGGCCACGATGCCCACGATGAACATCGCGACCATCCATACCGTCGATATCTCGTACGAACCAGGCTTGAACGCCTTGTCCGTCCCCATCGCGAGATAGGCGGCGGTCAGGCCCCCGAACACGATGACGGCCATCGTCAGGTAGCCGAGGATGACCGATCCGATGGCTCGAGGCATGTGAATCTCCTGGTACCCGCGGGCCGCGACAGAACGGCGGCCGGATCGTGGCGCTGCATCGACCGATCGGATCTATTCCGTACAGATTCCTGCCCGAATTCAGGAGCGGGCTCGCCGAAACCGCACGACGTAGAGAGCCCCCGCGAGCAGAATCCACCCCAACCCGAAGAGCGCGGCGACTCGATTCTGCGCCGGAACGATCGCGCCGATCAGCACGCCGATCTCCCCGAGGATGAACAAGAGCGGGACGAACGGGTACAGCGGCACGCGAAAACCCGGCTCCGCGACCGCCTTGCGGTCCCGCACCCGGAAGAACATCAGCGCCGCGCCGGTCATGGCGAAGAAGACCGTGTCCGCGAAGACGACACCGGTCGTCAGGTTGTCCATGATCGAGCCGGGCACCACGCGCGAGAGCACGATGAGGACGACCGCCATCCCCGTCAGGAGCAGGATCGCCGCGACGGGCGTCGCGGACCCTTTCGAGACGCGCCCGAAGATTTCGTAGAAGCGACCGTCGCGCGCCATGCCGTACACCAGTCGCGGGCCGGAGAGCAACTGCGCGTTGAGCACCCCGAAGGCCGAGACCGCCACCGCCGCCGCGATCACGCGTCCGCCCCAGGCCGGGAACACCTTCGCGACCGAGTCGGCCGCGGCGGACTGACTGGCGACGAGCCCGGCGTGGCCCAGCATCCGCAGGTACGCCCAGTTGCCCAGCACGTACACGACGACCACGACCAGGACCCCGCCCACGATCGCTCGGGGGAGCGTTCGGCGCGGCTCGCGCACCTCGCCCGAGACCCACAGTGCGTGCTGCCAGCCGCCGTACGCAAAGAGCGCCGGCACGAGCGCCGCGAACACGCCGATGGCACCGCGCGGGGCGGGGCCGGGGGGCGCCGGCGCGGCCACCGCGCTCGGGGGCGCGAACGCCGCGATCGCGATGACGACGGCGAGCGTCGCGACCTTCCCCACCACCGTCACGTTCTGGATCCCCGATCCGAACTTCGCGCCCAGCATGTTGGCCGCCGAGACCCCGAGGATGAGGAGCAGCGCCGGCGCGAGCACGATCGGCTCGTGGAGCGGCCTCCCGGCGGCGATGCCGAGGTTCTCCGCGCAGATCACGGCGATCACGCCGATCGCGCCGCCCTGGATCAGCGTCGCGTTGCAGAACACAAAGAGGAACCCCGGCAAGGGCCCGAAGGCGTCGCGGAGGATCTCGTACTGCGCGCCGTTGGAGTGGTACCTCGTCCCGAGTTCGGCGAAGACGAGCGCCCCGCACAACGCGATGAGCCCCGCCGCGCCCCAGGCGATGAGCGTGAGCGGCGCCGTGCCCGCCGCGGCCGCGGCCTGCGAGGGCTGACGGAAGATGCCCACGCCGATGATCGCGCCGATCACGATGCACGCGGCGCTGAAGGTACCCAGAACTCGCGCCGGCGCTGGGTCGGTCCGGTCACTCATGAGCCCAGAATACCCGGCGGCGGCCGGCCTCGACACTGGCCTGTTTTTCCCGCCGCGGCAACAATCGGCGATGGTTCCACTCCGCGTGCATCATGTCGCGATCATCGTCTCCGACTATGCCCTCTCGAAGCGCTTCTACACGCGGACGCTCGGCCTGCCGGTCATCGCCGAGACGTACCGCGCCGAACGTGGGTCCTACAAGCTCGATCTGGCGCTCGCCGATGGGGCCCGGCTCGAGGTGTTCTCGTTCCCCGGCCCGCCCGCGCGAGCGAGCCGGCCTGAGGCGTGCGGCCTTCGCCACCTGGCGTTCGGCGTCAGCGACCTGGATCGCGCCGTGACGGAACTGTCGCGCGCGGATGTGAACGTCGAACCGGTTCGAACCGACGAACTGACCGGGCGCCGATTCACCTTCTTCGCGGACCCCGACGGGCTGCCGCTGGAGTTGTACGAGACCGAGTGACCTGCCTCGTGCGGGTCATGCGTCGCCGAGCCATCGCGCGACGCTCAAGGGGCGCATCATCGCGCGCTTCTTGGTCTGATGCTCTGACATCCGCCGCAGGATGCCGTCCAGCACGCGCACCGCCTGCACGATGTACGGGCCCTTATTGAGCATCACGCACTCGGCCCGCTGGCCCATCGCGGCGTCGGTGATCTCGCTGCGGCTAGGCTGCCCCTTCTTGGCCAGAGTTTCGAGCACCTGGGTCGCCCAGATCACCGGGGTGTGCGCGGCCTCCGAGAGCCAGAGGATTTCCTCCTGCACCTCGGCCAGGCGCTCGTACCCGACCTCCACCGCCAGGTCTCCGCGAGCGATCATGACGCCGGACGACGGACTGCGCAGCGCGGCCATCAGCAGCTCGGGCAGGCGCTGGAACGCCCGCGCGGTCTCGATCTTCAGCACGAGCCCCACGTGCGGGCAGGAGAGCGCCGCCAGCCGGTCCTGCACCTCCCGCACGTCCTCGGCGGTGCGCACGAAGCTGAGGCCGACCATGTCGGCGTGGCGCGCGATAAAGGCGAGCGTCTCTTCGTCCTCCGGACTCAGAAGCGGGAAATCCAGGGGCGTGTCGGGAAGGTTGACACCCTTGTCGGCTCCCAGCCCGAAGCCCCCGGGCTTGGCACGGGTGATGCGCACGACCGCTTCTTCGGCTCCCACCCTCTCCACGACGCCCCCTGCCTTGCCGTCGTCGATGAGCACCCGGTGCCCCTCGCGGAGAAGCGGGAGCGCCGTTGGGAGCGTGAACGGCACACGCGCGGAGACCAGGACATGCCCGGCGCTGTCGCGCCGCGCGTCCGATCCCGGCGATTGGTCCGCGGTGAGCACGAGCAGGTCGCCCTCGAACAGCACGATCGTGCCCGGGCGCTCGGGAACCTCGCGGATCCGAGCGCGGTGCTCGCGGCCGTCGATCGCGAAGCGGAACTCGATGCCCGGGACGATGTACGCGTTGCGGCGAGCCAGGGCGAGCGCCCAGCCCTCCCCGGCCTCGCGGACGATGAGCCTGCGGGGCGCGCCGCGCGCGTCGTCGAATTCGATGACGGCGCCGGGGCGCGCCGCCCGAACGAAGGTGCGGGGGAGCATCAGGGCGACATCAGAGGGCGGAGAGTCGTGGCCCGCCGAGTCGTCCGCGCGCAGCAGCACGCGGACCGGACGATCGACCGCGCCCAGCGGCGTTCGTCCGACGTGCCAGTCGATCACGCGCGGGCCCGGTGTGATGTCCCCGGTTCTCACCTTTGGGCCGGGCAGATCCATGAGCACCCGGCACCGGCGCGACGCCGCCCTCTCGGCGCTCCGGATGTGCTCGACCATCCGTTCCCACTGGGCGGGCGCGTCGTGGGCGGTGTTGATCCGCGCGACGTCCATACCGACTTCGAGCAGTTCGCGCACCAGCGCCGGGTCCGTGGCCGCTTCCGAAGGAAGCGTGACCATGATCCGGGTGCCGCGCTTTTCGGGGTCCGGCCCGAGCAAGCGGCGTGTGTTTTCAACGAGCGCGGCTTCGCCTTCCCGCATCGTGACCCCGCCCGGCGCGGACGCGGCCCGGGCTTGGCCCGCCAGGGCCGCGAGCGCCGTCCGCACCGCCCCGAGGTTGGAAGCCACGTGCGATTCAGAGCGGCCGAGCGACGACAGGCCCAGTTCCGCGAGCTGCGATTGCAACTCGCGGACATCATGCCTGCGCAGGGCGAGGTAGTGCGCGAGGTTGCTTCCCGATCGGTGCCGATCGTCGGCGAGCTGAGCCAACGCCCGGCCCGCCGTGTGCTCGGCGCGTC
>CAZCPB010000012.1:0-31981 GCA_964500365.1 uncultured Phycisphaeraceae bacterium | reverse complement strand
CCCGTGTCATCCTCGATGCCCGTGCCGATGTCCGGCACGCCCTGAACCTTGGTCGAGCAGGAAGCGGTCACCGCGCTCGCGCAGGTGCAGGAGGCCGTCGCCGAAACCTGGATCGAGCCGGCGCCCGTCGAACGGGCGGTGTAGGAGACGGTCTTGGACTCCTTGGGCGCCAGGGCGCCGATGTTCCAGGTGACCTTGCCGCCGGCTCCCGTGCCGCCCGCGTCGGCCCGCGAGAAACTCAGGCCCGTGGGAACGGCGGAGGTGATCACCGCGTCCTTGCAGGCCAGGTCGCCCGTGTTGGTCACCGTGAACTTGATGGTCGTCTCCCGCCCGATCAGGAGGTCGCCGCCGCAGTCGGCCTTGAGCGCCAGCGCGGGGGCCCGGACGTTGGTCGTGACCTGCCCCGACTCAGCCGAGAGCCCGCCCGCGGCGGAGGCCTTGGCCTGGTTGGTGAAGGTCCCGGTCTTGTCGGCCTTGACCATCGCGGTCACCTTGCGCGACTCGCCGGCGCCGAGGGTGCCGATCGTGTAGTCGAGGTTGGTCTTGCCGTCGGTCGTCTTCACGCCGGCCGGGAGCGCGTCGGTGATCTTGACGTCACGCGCGGCGCCCGAGCCCGAGTTGGTGACGGTGATGTCGTAGGCCCACGCGTCGCAGAGGCTGACCTCGGACGGGCCGGTCTTGCTGATCGCCAGGGCCGGCTTGACGACGTTGGTGTTGATGCACAGCAGGCTGTTGTACGTCACGGTGGCGCAGCTGGTGATCGTGCCGACGCCGGACGCCTTGCCGTTGACCGTCACGGTCTTGGTCTCGCCGGGGCCGAAGTCGCCGAGGTTCCACGTGAGCTTGGGCGGGGCCGTGCTCGACTGCGGGTTGGAGCTGACGACCGTGAACCCGGTGGCGCACATGTCGGTCAGCACGACCTCGCGGAGTTCCATGTCCGTGAGGTTCTTGACCGTGTAGGTGTACTGGAAGTCCTGGCCCGCGATGACCTCGGCCGGCGCGGTGCGCTCGAGCCACACCGCGGAGGTGTTGCGGTCACCGGTGGGGAAGCCCATCGACGTGCGGATCACGCCGTCGCCGCTCGCGGGCGCGGGGCGCGGTTTCTCCGCCTGGCGCGGGGCGGGCTTCTCGGCGGCCGCCGTCGTCTGCGGCTGGGCGAAGTCGCGCTTGGACGCGGGCTCCGGCGCAGGCGCAAACAGGTTGCTCGCGCTCGGGTTGTAGTCCTGCGAAAAGTCACGATCGGCCGTGCAGCCGAACAGACCGGCACCGCACAGCGCACCGAACGCAATGAGACCGATCAACATGCGTTTCATAAATGACACCCTCCTGTCGTGTTTCCCCTCACCAGAATTCAAGACTGTACTGCGGCCCCAAGGATACGCCGATGTCTGGAATCATCAAGCACGGCGATGTGCGTGGTTTCACGCGCTGAGTCTTCGGCGCCGTGGCGGTCCGGTCGCAACGACGTAAACACCTGAAATACATGCACTTGCAGAATCATCGGGAACGGCGCACGCATTGCGCGATTGTGGACCGCATCGTGCGTTCGCCGCATCAGGAATCGAAATTGGTGTAAATTCCTGCGACTCCGCCGCGCCGCATCGGCGTCACTCGACGCGAAGGCGCAGCACGCCCCCCGAGTACCCCGGGGCAAGTTCGGCCTCGACCCTCACGGCGCGGGTCACCACCGGATTGAATCGCGCTTCGTTGTAGCGGTCCTTCGCGCAGTCCGGCTCACCCGTGCCCTCGACGGGCTCCCACGAATCGCCCGATCTGATGAGGACGCGCCACGACTTGGGCACACGGCACCCGCCGCGCGGACCGTCGTCGAACCAGTACACCCTGGCCGCCGAGACGGCGCGCGGCGTGCTGAAATCGACCTGGACCCACTCGGTCGAGCCCCTGCGGTCCCAGAACGTGTGGCGCGCGACGGAATGGTCGGAGGAACTCTCCGGCTCCGCCGGGTCGAGGACCGACGCGACCGAGTCGCGCGCGAAGCAGTGCGAAGCGCTGGCCGTGATGTCCGGCGGCGGTGGGGGCTTCAGGAGCGCGGGAGATTCGGGGATCCACACGACCATCTCGCCGGGTTCGCGGTTGTCCCAGGCGTAGTAGGGGATGGCGGTGATCTCGACATCGTCGGGTTTCGGGGCTGGCGCGTAGAGCGCGTCGTTGGTCCACGGCGTCGAGTCGGCGCGGAGCGCGGAGCCCTTCAGCACGGTGACGCCGCCGAGGAGATCGGAGCGGAACTCGGGCGTGAAGTCGGCGCCGGGCTTGAGCGCGAGATTGCGGACACCGTCCTTGTTGTCGACCTGCTCGAGGCAGTAGATCAGGGGGCCGCGCTGGATCGACGCGCGGCCGAAATCCTGCTTGACGTTTGGGTTGGCGTGGACGAGTTGGACTTCCGGCGCCAAGTCGAATTCACACACATCTTGTGCCGCCCAATCGTGTTCGATCGGGAGATAGGCGGAGTCGCCCGACTTCAAGACGTCAAACGTGCCGACTTTGAACCGGGCCGGATGGCTTGCGTTCCCGATGGAGTAGCTCGTGCGTGTGCACCAGGCCGGTTTTCGAAGCATCACCATGAAGCGCTGCTGCTGCTTGGCGGGCACGATGTGCAGCCTTACACGGCCGTCCCACGGGTAGTTCGTCTCCTGCCTGATCGTCACGTCCCCACTCTGCAGCCTCACCGTCGACGTGCCCTGCGCATACAGATTGACGTAGACCGTGTCCCCGTCGGTCGCGTACGCGTACCCGCCCAGCGACGACAGGAACCGCAGCACGTTCGGCGGGCAGCACGCGCACTCGTACCACTCGCGCCGGTGATGCTTGCCGTGCGAGGCGAGCGGGTTGACGTAAAAGAACTTCCGCCCGTCGAGGGAGACGCCCGAGAGAATGCCGTTGTAGAGCACGCGCTCGAAGATGTCGAAATACTTCGCATCGCGGTGGAGCAGCGCCATGCGATGGGCCCACATCGCCAGCCCGATCGAGGCGCACGTCTCGGCGTAGGCCGAGTCGTTGGGGAGGTCATACGGGATCGTGAATCCCTCGTTGTGCGCGCTGGGGCCGATGCCGCCGGTGACGTACATCTTCTTGAGCGTGAGGTCGTCCCACACGCGGTCGAGCGCGCCCAGATAGCCGGCGTCGCCGGTCACGGCCGCGATGTCGGCCACGGCGGAGTAGAGGTACATCGCGCGCACGGCGTGCCCGACGGCCTCCGAGTGCAGCCGCACGGGGAGGTTGTCCTGGCAGTACTCACCGTACAGGCGCGGCGTCGGTGACGCCGAGGTTGGGCGGGGCACGCCGCGGCAGTCGATGAAGAACTGCGCCAGGTCGAAGTACTTCTTCTCGCCGGTGAGGCGCGAAAGCTTGATCAGGGCGAGCTCGATCTCCTGGTGGCCGGGGGCCTCGGCGCGCTTGCCGGGCCCGAAGACCGAGGCGACGTGATCCGCGGCCTTGATCGCGACCTCGAGCAGGGACCGCTTGCCGGTGGCCTGGTGGTGCGCGATGCCCGCCTCGATGAGGTGGCCGATGCAGTAGGTCTCGTGCTTGTCGGCCTCGTTGGTCCATCGCTTGTCGAGACCCTCCTTGAGCTGGTAGTAGGAGTTGATGTACCCGTCCGACCGCTGGGCGCCAGCGAAGATGGCGATGAGGTCGTCGAGCCGACCGTCGAGGTCGGCGTAGAACGTGGCGTCGGCGCCGGGCTGCCCCTGGCGCGACAGGGCGAGCTGGTAGCACGCGCCCTCGATCGCCTTGTACACGTCGGAGTCGTTGAAGAAGTACCCCTTGTACTCGCCCGCCCCCGCCGCGGCGTGCCGCAGGTTGTCGATGCGCCCCGTTCCTTCGCATTGCTCGAAGTTCTGCGGCAGCGTGCCGGTTCGCGTCGCGCGCAGGCGCGGCCCCCAGAACGGGCCGTCGAGCGTGACGTCGGTGAAGGGAACGGGGGTGAGCGGGCGGGCCGGGGGCTCCGCGCCCGGAACCGGAAAGGCCAGCGCGATGACGGCGAGGATGTGCACGGGGCGTCTCCCGGGGGTTCCGGACTGTATCGCCCGGGGGGGGAGCCTCGCGCCTGCCCCGTACGAAATGGCCCGCGCCGCGGGCTACGCTCCTGTGATGCGCGGCGTCGTTGATCTCCCGGATTCGCTCTTGCCCGTGCAGCGCGCCGTCGCGGGCGCGCTCGAGCGCGTCGAGCGCGTCTTCGAGCAGGAACTCGACTGCGACCTGCCGTCCGTCAACCGCCTCTGCCGCCATATCGAGCGCTACCGCGGCAAGATGATGCGCCCGACGCTCGTACTCCTGTGCGGCATGGCCGCGTCGGAGGCCGACTCCGCCGACCCCGGCGCCCCGCTCACCGACCGCCACATCACCGTCGCCGCCGTCTGCGAGATGGTCCACATGGCCACGCTCGTCCACGACGACGTGCTCGACGAGGCGGGCACGCGCCGGCGCGGGGACACGGTGAACCGGCTCAGCGGCAACGAGACCGCGGTCATCCTCGGCGACTACCTCATCGCCAGCGCCTACCGGCTCTGCTCGACGGTCGACACCGAGACATCGCTGGCGATCGGGCGGGCCAGCCAGGTCATGTGCTCGGGCGAACTGCTGCAATTGCACCACCGCGGCGATTACTCCCTCGACGAGCCGACCTACTTCGAGATCGTCGAGCGCAAGACCGCGGCGTTGATCGCCGTCAGCTGCGAACTCGGGGCGAGGCACTCGGGCGCGGACGAGGCCGGACGGTGCGCCTTCGAGACCTTCGGCCGGCGCGTGGGAGCCGCGTTCCAGATCCAGGACGACGTGCTCGACCTGACCGGCAACGAGCGCATCGTCGGCAAGCCCCTCGGCCAGGACCTGCGCAAGGGCAAGCTCACGCTCCCGGTGATCCACCACCTGCGCACCGCGCGCCCGCTCGAACGCGGCAGAACGCTCCGGCTCCTGGAGGAAGCGCACCGGGGCTCGGCGCCGGACGGGATCCTCGCCGACGCGTTGCGTCAGACCGGTTCGCTCGAGTACGCCGCGGGCGTGGCCCGGGGGCTGATCGTCGAGGCCCGCGCGGCCCTGGGCGGGTGTGCGCGCGGTCCCGCCGCGGCCCTGCTCGAGGTGATGGCCGACGCGGTGGTCGACCGGGCGTATTGAGCGCGAGCCTTATTCCGCGTCGACGCCGGCCGAGGCGCCCCTGGGCATCTCGGGCTGCGGCCGGTACGACACGTCCACCCGGCGCGAATAGCGGTCGGGGACGAGGATCGAGTTGTCGAGCGTGCCGCTCCGCGTGCCGCGCTCAAACTCCTGCCAGGTCAGCTTCGTCGGGGTCATGACGTTCTCGGGGGCGTAGTCGTCGATGAAGCTCATCGTGAGCTGCCGCCCCACGGCGACCTCGTAGCTCCACACCGTCTCGCCCGTGCGTGTATCGAGGATCGTGACGGTGACGGGCTGGTGCGGCAGGCCGTAGTACGTGAACGTGTCGTCCGAGTACCCCGGGCCGCCGGGCTTGTAGCAGCCCGCAAGGCCGAGTACCGCCGCCGCACACGCCGCCGTCACCGTCCTGACGCTCATCGCTGGTCTCCCTGAACGCGCGCCGCGAACGGGACACGCCTCGTCCGCCCACACTGTATCGGCTCGAGCGACCGGGGAGCCTTACCCCGACCCAACGGCACCCGAGGCCCCTGTACACTCCAGGAATGACGGGCCCGACTGATACGAGCAACAGCCAGACCGGTTCGGGACCCGCGGCGGCCGGTTGGCGCGTGGGGCACGGGTACGACCTCCACCGTCTTGAAGACCGCCCCCCCGCCGGCAAGGGGCGCGACCTCGTCGTGGGCGGGGTCCGCCTGCCACACGAGCGAGGGCCGGTCAGCCATTCCGACGGCGACGCGCTCCTCCACGCCGTCACGGACGCCGTCCTCGGCGCGGCGGGCCTTGAGGACATCGGGCAGCTCTTCCCGGACAGCGACCCACGCCACGAGTCGCGCGACTCGGCCGACTTTCTGCGCGAAGCGGTCCGCGCGGCGCGCGGCCGGGGCTGGGTTGTCGCAAACGTCGACTGCACAGTTGTTCTCGAGCGCCCCAGGATCGCCCCGCACAAGGCCGCCATGCGCGCGAACATCGCCCGGGCGCTGGATATCGCGCCCGACCGGGTGAACGTCAAGGGCAAGACGCACGAGCGCGTGGACGCCGTGGGCGAAGGACGCGCGATCGAGGCCCACGCCGTCGTGCTGCTTACCCGGGCGGGGTAGCTTCCGATCCCTCGGGCGGTGCCGCCGCCCGCCGGGACAAGCCCCGCGCCAGCCACACGGTCGAAGCCAGCCCGATCACGATCGCCGCCGGCAATTCGGCCGCGCGGTGGATGAGGTCGGCGCTGAGCCCGGCTTCGGTGCTCGGCGCCGCCGGCCCGCCCGCGAACCAAGACGGGAGCGCGGCGCCCGCCCACCCGACCGCCCACTCGCGCAGCCCCAGGCCGTTCCCGGCCAGCGGCACCACAGACGCGATCTGGCTCACGGCCGCGATAGCCGCGGCCTGCGCGGGGTCGATGGGCCGGCCCACCAGCGCGAAGATCACCGCGTAGCGCGACACCCAAACCAGCAGGTCGAGGTACCGCAGCGTCAGCCCGCCCAGGAGCCGCCACGCGCCCAGGCCCCGCGCCATCGCGAACCACGCCAGCACCGCGCCCACGACGCCGGGCATGAGCAGGGCGCCCAGCTTGGCGTCGGGCCCGTCGATCCGCGCGGCGACAAGGCTCGCCAGCAGCAGCAGCGCGATGCCCACGGCCGAAAGGGCGATCGTGGTGGCGAGCACGCGCACGGACGCCATGACCGGGATGCCGTTCACGGCCCGGTGGTACGCGACGCGCCCCACGAGCCCCGGGCGCATGGGCAGATAGTTGAACAGCCCCGCGGCACCGATGAGGGCGCCCATTTCTCCCGCTCCGACGCGTCCGTGCGCGCGCGTGAGCGTGAGAAAAAGCAGCGACGTGAACGCCCAGTTCGCGACCGGGAGCAGGAGCGCCGAGACTTTCAGGGCCGGGGGCGCGCCCGTGGCGGAGTGCCACGCCCGGAGCAACGCGCCGCCGCCGTCGGCACGCCCCGCGAACCACGCCGCCAGCCCCGCGAGCGCGACGCCCGCCACGACCATCACAAGCGACCTGAGCCTGGGCGGGAGACGCCGGGGAAGCGGCGGCGCCGGGCCGTTCACCGGGGCGCTCCCGGCGCAGGCTCCACGGGCGCGGGGTCGGCCGGAACCACGCCCGGTTCCGGGGCGGCGCCCGGATCGTCCGAGGTTGGTGCCGGTCCCAGCAGGCCGTTCAGTCCCGGGCCGAGGGCGCCGTAACAAGGCGCGCCAGCCTCCAGGCGCGCGGCGAGCCTCTCGGCGAGCGCCCGCAGCCTCGCGTCCGGCGAGGCTTTGGCCTTTGCAAGGAACTCATCGGCCGGGTCGGTCACGCGGCTGACCAGCGCGATCGCCGTGATGGCGGGGTCAGCGTCGGCGCGAATCGCCGCGTCCAGGCCGCTGAGCGCCGGCGTTTGCCGGGCGTGCGGCATCGACGACGCGAGCAGGCGTCGCGCCATGGGAGAGCACCGGGCGTAGCGGTCCGCGAAGGCCCCTGCAAGCAGGCCCGCGTCCTCGTCGCTCAGGCGGGGGGCGGCCGCGGCCTCGGCGTCGGCCTCTACGCGCGACAGCAGGAGCGCGCGGGCCGCCACGGAGAGCCGGAACAGATCGTCCTCGGAAGCGTCGGCGACCTTCGCGCTCAGCTCGGCCGCGCTCAGCCCAGTCTCGACCATCGCGGGGCGCACGAGGATCTTTGAGCTGGCCCGCAGGCACATCGGGCCCGGCACGATCTGGCCGTAAGGACCCCGCGTGAAGCCCTGGATCACGTTCCACCGGGTGCGCACGGCATCCACCGCGAGCGATTCGACCAGCCATCCCGAAAGGCCCGGGTCTGGCCAGCACTCGAACTCGAGGGACTCGCGCGGGGCCAGCCGCAGCCGGCGCTCGGCGTCGATCAGTTCAGGGGCGATCCCCTGGCGCACCAGTTCGAGGCCGACCTGGAGCACGGGCGACAGGAGCAGGCGCGAGTCGATCGTCCGCCCCGGCCCGACGCCGAGCGGGATCTGCGACACGTTGCCCAGCCGCACGCGCAGCGTCGCCGGCTCGGCCGCGTCCAGCGACGTCTCGACGAGCTCGACCGCCAGCGTCATGAGTCGGTCGGGGTCGGTGGTGGCGCGGTCCACCCAGATCGGAACGCCCGCGTTGATGTCGCGCAGCTTCTTGACCGTTTCGGGCTCGACTTCGGAGCGCCCTGCGATGGACTTGGCGCGCTCCCACGCCCACATCGCCTCGGGCGTCATGGGCATTTCGCGCATGATCGAAACGAACTCGGCGAGCGACTCGTCCTTCCGGCCCGCGAGGGCCATCGCCAGCGCCAGGCCCACCCGCGCCGGCGGGCTGCGCTCGACCAGCGGCCGGAACAGTTCGACGGCCGCGGCAGGCTCGGCCGAACGCAGCTGCGCCCAGGCCCGGGCCTCGAGCAGCAGGGGGTCCTGCGGGTCCTGCCCTTCGGTCGTGCTGACCGCTTCGATCTCCGTCCGGGCGTAGTCCGCCTGCCGATCAGCCCACAGCAGCACCGCGGCACGCTCGAGCCGCAGGGCGCGGGCCTCGGCGCCGGGGTCGGCGATGTCCACGGCGACGTTGGGCGGAGGATTCTCGAGGTACTCGACGGGCTTGTCGTACGACGCCCGGAAGTCCGCCGCGGCCGAATCGGCCGTGGCGCTGTCGCCGGCCGCCATCGCGGCGAGCAACCGCAGCTTGTCGAGCTTGGGTTCGAGACGGACCTCCTCCGGCGTCGGCACGTCCTGCATCGGGATCAGCTGCTCTTCCATGAACTGGCGCAGCTTGATCTGCTCGTTGCGGCGGATCTCCAGCGACGTGTTGAGTTCGGAGACGACCTTGGCCGGGCCGTCCACCGCCCAGTCCACGCACAGCGTCTGGACCAGCCCCTCGATGTCCTGCTGGATGCTGGCGCGCTCCATGATGGTCGCCGCGGTGCTCTGGAATCGCTTCGCGGCGTCGAAGGCGCCGCCGGAGGCGAAGACCCGGGCCAGTTCCTCGTGGGTGTCGAAGTTGACCGGATCGGCCATCAGCAGGTTCACCAGCAACTCCGCCTGACCGGCGGGGTCGGTGAGCCGCGAGCGGTAGTACTTGTACGCGGCAACGGCGGCGTCCTTGTTGGTCGAGTCGAGCGTCAACGCGAGCTTGAGTTTCTCGACCGCCGCGCCGTCGTCGCCGCGCTCCATGAGCAGTGTCGCGGCCTCGTGGGCCAGCCTGCTGCGGATCGAGGGGTGCAGTGTCGAGCCCTTGTCGCCGAGGAACGCCTCGAACCTCGCCAGCCGCTCGTCGGCGTTCTGGATCGAGCGCAGCAGGTTGGAGATGAGGCGGTACTGCGAGTACGTGTCGGCCGGGTCGAGCTCGACCAGCCGCCGGAGGTACGACGCGCTCATCGCGTCGTCCTCGCTGAGGTCGGAGATCCAGCTTGCGATGCGCACGATCTCCGCGTTCCCGGGGTCGGCCTCGAGCGCCAGCGCCAGGAGGTGCTCGCAGATGTGCGCGTCAGCCGAGCGGGGAATCTCCCGCAGCCGCAGGTCGATGATCGCCAGACGCGCGATGCACCGGGCGGCGGCACGCGAGACCGAGTCCGGGGCGCGCGCCGCGCCGGCGGGCGGGCCGGGCAACGTGCCGCCCGGCGCCGTTTCACAAGCGTCCACCGCCGGGGCGAGGAGCGCCGCCAGCAGCCACGCGCACGCCGCGCCCTTCACAGCCCGCCCCCGGCCACCAGCGGCCACACCGTCGCCGCTGCGCCCGCCGCGAAGATCAGGAAGCATCCCACCTCCATCGTGGACGTCAGCCCGCGGCTGGCGTTGGGGAAGACACGGTCGGCCACCATCTTCAGGAACGTGAACTGGCCCATGAACACGAGCGTCACCCCCGCCGCGTCGCCAACCGCCCGTGGGAACATCGACCCGTGGAGTGGCGCGCTGAACAGAAACCACAGCCCCGTCAGCACCATCGTCGCCGCCCACGCGCCCGCCGCGGCGCACACCGCGGCCCGGGTCACGCTCCTTCGTACGGGCACGCTGGGTCCCTTCTCCCGGGCACCGCCCGGTCTCGGAGAGTACATCGGCGGAAGCAGATTCGCCTGCCCGACTTTCGCCCCCTTCAGCCCGAGCGGTGTCCGAGCACGACCCGCGGAAGGCCCTCGAAGTCCCGCAGCGTCTCTACGTCCGCGAGCATCGGGTGTTCGTGCGCCAGCGCCACCGCGCGGGACGCGGTCGAATCGGCGACTTCGACCAGCAGCAGCCCTCCCTCGCGGAGGCGGCCCGGGCCGTCCGCGATGACGCGCCGGACGTACTCCAGCCCGTCCGCGCCGCCGCGGAGCGCGCGCTCCGGCTCGTGGTCCTTCACGTTCGGCGGGACGGCGGGCCATTCGTGGTCGGGGATGTACGGGGGGTTGCTCACGAGGTAGTGGACCGTGCCGAGCGTCCGCGTGGAAGGGTGCTGGTCGAGCGCGTCGAGGAGGTCGCCGTGAACGAAGTCAACCCGCGACTCGACGCCGTGGCGAGCGGCGTTCTCCCGCGCGACCTCGAGCGCTTCGCCCGAGATGTCCGTCGCCACCGCCCTCGCGCCGGTCAGATACTTCAGCAGCGCGACCGCGATGCACCCCGACCCCGTGCAGACGTCCGCGATCACCACGCCCTCGCCGCGCGGGCCGCCGAAGCCGGGCTGGGCGCGGCAGTGCCGCAGGACGGTGTCCACGATCGTCTCGGTCGCCGGACGGGGGATCAGCACGCGCCGGTCAACCTTCATGGGCAGGCCGTAGAACCACTTCTCGCCCACCAGGTAGTGCACCGGTTCGTGCTCGAGGGCGCGGGCAACCAGGTCGCGGAGTTGCTGCCGTTCCAGCGGTGAGGCGGGCCGGTCGGGGTCCATGACCAGCCGCAGCCGCTCGCACCCGATCACGTGCGCGACGAGCATCTCCGCGACCAGGCGCGGGCTGTCGAGGCCCTTTTTGGCGAACGCACCCGCCATCCACGCAATAAGTCGGCGCGTGGTCCACGGTTCTTCGAGCGTATTGGAGTCGTGCGCCCGCACGAAGGATGGTAGGGTTGCAACTTGTAATCGCGCTCTAGTTCAACGGCTCCAGTTGCAGTGTGGCCGGTACAACAATGACGGTCAAGAGGTTCAGACTCCGCCCTCAAACGCGGCGACGAACCCGTCGAAGTCGTCTCCGTTGACGAAGCAGTTGCCGTCCCAGTCCGCGGCCGCGTCGCCGTCGGCGAAGAGCGCGACGAAGGTATCGAAGTCGTCTCCGTTGATGAACCCGTTGTTGTCGAAGTCGGCGCCGGTGCCGACGGCCAGCTCGAGATCGAGCTTCACCTGGTACCCTTGGGCAATGGCGATGCTGCTCTCTTTGGTGTAGAAAGCCGGGTAGGTCGGGCTGCCCGTGCCCCCGCCCGGTCCGCCGGACGCGGGTTCGAGCGAGGTGATGATGAAGGCGAGTGTGCCCTCGGCCAGAGAACGCTGGACGTATGCCCGGGCCGATTCGTCGCAGAGATCGACGTCGAACGTAAACGCCGTACCGGCAGGAATCGCGTCGCCCGGTGAGAGCTCGGCCGTCTTGCCGATCGCCGCCGGGTTTGCTTCGAAACGCTGACGCACCTGTCGAGAGATGTCGGTGGCGACTCCTTCGGGAGTGAAGACGGCGGCGAAGGCGTTGCGGCAACCCTCCGCCGGGGGGACCACCGGCGCCCCGCCGAACGGAGAGTTCTCCACAAAGGTCGAGGCGGTAAACCCGTTGCGGTACCCGACGCCGAACAGTTCGATCGGCCTGCCAGCGTCGGTGTCCTCGGTCTGCTCCGGGTCGCCGTCGGGGTACAGGCTGGTGACGCTGTCGAACGTGTCGTCGTATGTGGCTTGGTTATCGACACTTACGAACGCGATGATCCGCACGTGTCGAAGGCGGTAGTGAGCGATCGGTTCGCCCGGCGTGACCTGGCCGGTGGTGTTGAATGCAACGTAGAACTGGGAGTCGCGATCATCGAAGCCCGCCTGGTTGATGGCGCCAAACGTGGGGGCGCTCGACTCGGTCCCCGCCGCGAAGTTGAAGGGGTATACCCAGCGGTCCCCGCTGGGCGCAGTCCATGCCGCCGTGACCATCTGCGCGTGGACCGAACCTGCCGCGATCAACAGTCCCGCGACCAATGCCTTCTTTGAAAAAGATGCCGACATCGTGATTCTCCTGTTCTCTTCCAAAAATGCGGGTAACCCAGTCACTACATGTGGATAATAGGATCGTGAAGTACTAAAATCTACTCGTTGATTCAGAGCGCGTGAGGAGGCTTCGTATGGATAGGAGCGACCTTCAGCACGGGATCAAACGCTGGAAGCGGCGAGCCTTCACGCTGATTGAAGTGCTTGTGGTTACAGCGGTTATCGGTGTTCTGGTGTCCCTCGCACTCCCCGCGATGTCGGGCGCGCGGGGAGTGGCGAGACAGTGCCGCGAGCTGGCTGCGGCGCGTCAATTGATGACCGCCTTTACCTCTTATGCCGACGAAAATAAGGGAAAGGTCCTTACTGGGTACGCGTCGAAGGCGATGGTTAACGGACCTTTGGTCGTGCGAAACGCCGAGGGAAAGCCCCTCCACGGAGAGGTTGCCCAGCGTTACCCCTGGAGGTTGGCGCCATCCTTCGACTACGACTTCCGCGGCTTGTACAGCGAAGACAAACTGCTGACCGCGATCAGGAACCAGCAGGCCGAGTACTCCAAGTACGGCGTCGACTTCGATTACATCGTGAGCCTGTTTCCGTCACTCGGAATCAACGCCGCGTTCGTGGGGGGGAGCGACAAGTTCCAGGAGTTCGATCCGTTGTTCCGCAAGTCGTTCGGGCGTGTGTACATCGATCGGATCGATCAGGCCAATCGACCGACGCAGTTGATGGTGTTCGTATCGGCGCGTTGTGAACTCCAGACGCTCGCGCCGGGTCTCGGAGCGCCCGAGGGGTTCTTCAGGGTCGATCCCCCGTACTTTGCGCCGGGGCAGGGTCGTCGCTGGGAGTGCGCATACGACCCGCGCTCCGCGGCGCCCGCGGTCAATTCCGGGTACGTGTCGCTGCGATACAAGGGGCGGGCCGTCGCCGCCATGCTCGACGCGCACGCCGAGCCGTTGACCTGGGACCAACTCGGCGACATGCGCCGATGGAGCGATGAGGCCGATCGCGAGGATTGGACGATCAAGCCGAGGTGAAGGCCCGGCGCGGGCGAACCGATCCGGTGATTACCCCCGGACGAAGGCATCGACGAACCCGTCGAAGTCGTCTCCATTGACGAAGCAGTTGCCGTCCCAGTCCGCGGCCGCGTCGCCGTCGGCGAAGAGCGCGACGAAGGTATCGAAGTCGTCTCCGTTGATGAACCCGTTGTTGTCGAAGTCGGCGCCGGTGCCGACGGCCAGCTCGAGGTCGAGCTTCACCTGCCAGCCGTTGGTGATGGCGATGCCGCTCTCCTTGGTGTAGAACGCGGGGTAGGCACCCGTCCCCCCGCCCGGCCCGCCCGAGGCCGGCTCCAGCGACGAGATCGCGAACATCAGCTTGCCCGCCGCGAGCGACCTCTGCACGTAGGCGCGGGCCGACTCGTCGCAGAGATCGACGGTGAACGTCAGCGCGGTGCCCGCGTGGATGGGGTCGCCGGGCGTGAGTGTGTCGGTCGTGCCGATCGCCATGGCGGCCGCGTCGAAGCGCAGACGCACCTGGCGCGAGACGTCGGTCGCGGTGCCGTCGGGCGTGAACACCGCGGCGAAGGCGTTGCGGTTCTCCTCGGCCGGCGGCACGATCGGCGTGCCGCCGAAGGGCGAACTCTCGATAAAGGTCGCCGCCGTGAACCCGTTGCGGTACCCGACGCCGAAGAGCTCGACCGGCCGGCCCGGGTCGACGTCGGTGGTCTGCTCCGAATCGCCCGGAGGGTACAGGCTCGTCACGCTGTCGAAAGTGTCGTCGTACAGCGCCTGGTTGTCCACGCTGACGTACGCGGTCACGCGGACGTTCCGGAGCCGGTAGTGGTGCAGAGGCTGCCCGACGGCAATCTGCGCCGTCGTGTCGAATCCGAACACGAACTGCGAATCACGGTCATCGAACCCCGGCTGGTTGATCGCGCCGAATGTCGGGGCGCTCGCCTCGCCTCCCGCGGCGAAGTTGAACGGGTACATCCAGCGGTCCTGCGTAGGAGCTCCCCACGCAGCGTTGATGAGCTGGGCCTGGATCGAAGAAACGGCGGAAGCCGCGCCGAACGCGGCGAGAATGGAGCAGAACCGAGCGGACTTCATGGGAACCTCCGAGGCATCCGGGATGCGGAAAACGATTCCTGGTTGCAGTTGAGACTCAGTCGCAGCAAAGGTACGATGATTTTTCGATATCGTCAATGCGCAGAGATTCCGGTTTGACAGGAAAATCTTCCATTCAGCGTTCGCACTGCCGAAGGCTGCGGGGCTTTACCTTGGTGGAGCTCCTTGTCGTGATCGCGATTGTGGGCGTGCTGATCTCGATTCTGCTCCCGGCCCTGGGCGACGTCCGCCTGGCCGGGAAGCAGACCCGGGAGCTTGCGGCGGCACGCCAGCTCATGACCGCGATGCTCGCTTACGCCGACGACAACCGGGGGCGGGTCCCCGTCGGGTACGCCCCCAAGGCGATGGTGAACGGGCCGATGGTCGTCCGGAACGAAGAAGGGGAGAGGCTGCACGGCGAGGTCGCGCAGCGGTACCCGTGGCGCTTGGCGCCGACGCTTGGGTTCAATTTCCGCGGGCTGTACGGCGACGACCGGCTGCTGACGGCGATCCGCCAGAACGAGAGCGAGTTCTCGAAGTACGGTGTGAACTACGACTACATCGTGAGCCTCTTCCCGTCGCTGGGGATGAACGCGGCGTTCGTGGGCGGGAACGACAAGCTGCAAGAGTTCGACCCGCTCTTCCGCAAGTCGTTCGGCCGCGTGTACATCGAGCGTGTGGACGAGGCCGTGCGGCCGACCGAGCTGATGGCGTTCGTCTCGGCGCGGTGCGAGCTGCAGACGCTCGCGCCCGGCCTCGGCGCGCCGGAAGGGTTCTTCCGCGTCGATCCGCCCTACTTCGCGCCGGGTCAGGGGCGGCGGTGGGAAGCCGCGTACGACCCGCGCTCGCAGGCGCCCGGCGCCAATTCCGGCTACGTTTCCCTGCGCTACAAGGGGCGGGCGGTTGCGGCCATGCTGGACGGGCACGCGGCGATGATGACGTGGGACCAGCTCGGCGACATGCGACGCTGGGCCGACTCCGCGGACAGGCCGGACTGGACGATCTCGGCGCGCTGATGACGCCCGTGACGGATCCGTGATGGTCGGGGCTCTTTCCGGTGCGGTTCGCCCTAACCGTGATGCGTCGAATCCGTGACCTCAAGCACCGCGGTGCCGATGCGAGAAACCGCGTCGAACATCCAGCGGGCGCCGGTGAGCAGGTCCTGTGTCTCTTGCGCGGTGAACGTTGCCGCGTTCATCGACGCCTTGAACTCGGCCCACAGCGGGCGCTGGCGGTCGCCGTAGGGGTCGAGGGCCCGGGTGCCTTCCTGGCCTTGTAGGCCGTACGCCCGGCGCACGCCGCGGGCGATGTACTGCCCGCCGTTGGTGCTGCCCTCGAGGACGTAGTGCATGCCCAACGCGGCAAGGGGGGCGCCCTCGACCGTCTCGTTCATCTCGGCGATCGCCTCCGCCACGCCGGGCAGGGCGATCACCGACTCGGGCACGACGCCGAAGTGGCGGAGGTCGGCCGCGAAGTCGTTCTCGCGGAACTGGTGCTCCCGGATCACCGCCGCGGCCCGTGGATCGCTCGACGCCAGCCGGCGCAGGTGCGCCGTCAGGGCCCGGTTCACGAGCATCATCTGGCCGAGGTTGGCCGCGTACCTCTCGCGGGGAAGTGCCCCCGAGGCCTGAGCCCGCTGGAACGGATGCTTCTCCGCCCGCTCGTGGTGCTCGGCCGTCTCGGTCCTGAGCGTTTCCATGATCCCCGCGCTGGCGGTCGGGGCCGTCGGGGCGGCGGTTGCGTGTGGGTGCATGTCGGTTTCTCGGCGAAGGGTGGGAGGGGTCAGCTTCGCCAGGCGACGATGATCGCCGGCACGGCGAGCCAGAGCAGGCCCTTTATCAGAAAGAACAGGAACCCGGCGACGCCGAAGCGGGCGATCCACTTCGGAACGCGGATCTTCGAGGGAGATTCTGCAGGCATCGACGGCTCCGCTGGAAGGTGAGACTGAGTCTCAACAGCGTAGGCGGGTTGCACCGGTGGTCAACGCGCTCGGGCGGTAGTCGTCATGCAAAACCGAGTCCGAACCCGGAACTCGCGTGATGCCCCAAGGGCAGACCGAGCCGTGTGGGCTCTATCCTTGCCGCCATGCCGATCGACTTTCTCGATGAGCTGAAGTGGCGCGGACTTTTCTACCAGTGCACGGACGAGCAGGGGCTGCGGGCGCACCTGGCCGATCCGGCAGGCGCGATGCGCCGTGCGTACGTGGGGTTCGACCCGACGGCCGACTCGCTGACGATCGGGAACATGGTCACGATCATGCTGCTCGCGCACTTTCAGCGCGCCGGGCACGCGCCAGTGGTGGTGTCCGGGGGAGGGACGGGGCTGATAGGGGACCCTTCGGGCAAATCGGCGGAGCGGCAGTTGCTCACCGAAGAGAAAGCCCGCGCGAACGTGGAGGGGCAGGCGAAGATCTACGAGAAGCTGCTGGACTTCTCTGCCGGCGCCCGGAACCGCGCGACGATCGTGAACAACATCGACTGGCTCGGGAAGCTCGGCTACATCGAGGCGCTGCGCGATGTCGGCAAGCACTTCTCGGTCAACATGATGATCCAGAAGGACTCGGTGCGGGAGAGGCTGGAGAACAGGGATCAGGGGATCTCGTACACCGAGTTCAGCTACATGATCCTGCAGAGCTACGACTACCTCGTGCTCTTCCGCGACTTCGCGAAGCACGGCGTCGGCGGTCCGGTGACGCTGCAGATGGGCGGGAGCGATCAGTGGGGGAACATCGTCGCGGGGTCCGACTTGATTCGACGTATTCGAGCGGCCGCGGAAGAGGCGCTCGACGCGATCAAGCGCCGTGTAACAGGCGCGGGAGATGCAGTGAGGCGGTCGACTAATGAAAGGGAGCGCGAGTCGCTTGAGAAAATCCGACTTGGCGGGATGAAGGAATTGATTCGTGAAACTGAACGGTTGCCAAGTGGCGAGTCATATGGATTGACCGCCCCTCTCGTGACCAAGTCCGACGGCGGCAAGTTCGGCAAGACCGAGTCGGGCGCGATCTGGATGACGGCGGACAAGACCAGCCCGTACGCCTTCTACCAGTTCTGGCTCAACGCCAGCGATGAGGACGTGCCGAAGTTCCTGAAGGTTTTCACCTTCATGGGGCGCGAAGAGGTTGAGGCGCTGATCGCAACGCACCAGGCCAACCCCGGCGCGCGCGAAGCGCACCGCGCACTCGCCCGCCACGTCACCGAACTCCTCCACGGCAAGTCCGAAGTCGAAAACGCCGAGAACGCCGCCAAGGCGCTCTTCAGCGGCGAGATCGCGGGCCTGCCCGAGGCGACGTTGCGCGAAGTGCTCGCCAGCGTCCCCAGCAGCACCCACGCGAAGTCATCGCTCGGTGACGGCGTCGCGCTGATCGACCTGCTCGTCACGACCAAGCTCGCCGCGTCGAAGCGCGAGGCCAAGGAGTTTCTCGCGGGCGGGTCGGTGAGCGTGAACGGCCGCAAGGCCGGGGCGGACGACAAGGTGACGAGTTCGGACCTGCTGCACGGGTCGATGATCGCGCTGCGGCGGGGGAAGAAGAGCTGGCACCTGACGACATGGAAATGACCGCCCGGCGAGCCGGGGAGAACGCGGAGGAGCGGAGATCGCGGAGGGACGCGGAGAGAACGCCGGTGCTTTGGAATCAAGTCCTGATCGCGTTCACGCGGGATTTCGACGGGATTCGACTCCGCTGCCACTGCCTTTCTCTCCGCGCGGCTCCGCAATCTCCGCCCCTCCGCGTTCTCTTTCGATTGGCGCGACGCGTCGCGTAGACTTCGCCGCATGACCACCGCCCTCAACACGCCGACGACCGAGTTCGAGAAGAAGGACCGCTGCGCCGACCTGCCGCACCGGCCGCGGGTGCTGCTGGGGAAGATGGGCCTCGACGGGCACGACCGCGGCGTGAAGGTGATCGCCCGGGCGCTGCGGGACTCGGGCGTGCACGTGATCTACAGCGGACTGTGGCAGACGCCGAGGAGCCTGGCGATCTCGGCCCGCGATGAGGACTGCGACGTGGTCTGCGCCTCGATGATGAGCAATTCGCACCTGGTGCTGGGCCCCAGGCTGGTGTCGGACCTGCGCGACCTGGGGCGGACTGACGTGCCCGTCTACATGGGCGGGATCCTGCCGCAGGAGGACATCCCGAAGCTGCTCGAGGGCGGCATCGCCAAGTGCTTCACCACCGGCGTCGGGCTGCTCGACATCGTCGAGGCGGTGCGCGGGGCGGTGAAGCCGTACGCGGAGCGCATCGCGGGCACGTCGACCGCCGCGGCACAGCTCGCGCGAGACATCTCGCTGGTCCACGCCGGCAAGGGCGTGCGCGCGGGCGCGAAGCGCCGGCGTCCCAAGCGCGTGGTGGGCGTGACGGGCTCGCCCGGCGCCGGCAAGAGCACGCTGGTCGCGCAGATGGCCGCGGAGTTCTGCAAGCGGGCGAAGGCGGGCGGCGCGACGGGGCGCTGCGCGGTGGTGGCCTTCGACCCCATGAGCCCGATCACCAGCGGCGCGCTCCTGGGCGACCGACTGCGCGTGGACTTCAACGTGCTCGACGAGGCGGTGTACTACCGGAGCCTGGCGATCAGCGGCGAGGACTACCGCGCGCTGCCCGAGATCGTCGAGCTGATCGGCGGGGCGTGCGCGGGCGATGATGCGTTCGACGTGCTCTTCGTCGAGACGGTGGGGGCGGGCCAGAACGAGACGAAGATCCGGCAGCACGTGGACCGGACGCTCGTGGTCCTGACCCCCGGCATGGGCGACGCCGTGCAGATGGACAAGGCCGGCATTCTCGAAATCGCCGACGTGTTCGTCTGCAACAAGGCCGACCATCCGGGCGAGAACGAGCTGGTCCGCGACCTCAAGGACATCGCGGGCAAGCGGCCGATCGTCGAGACGGTGGCGACGCGGGCGCAGGGCGTGGAGCAGTTGCTGGATCTCGCGCTGGCGTAAGCAATCCGCCCTGGACGCGTTCGCGCGAGGCGTGTTCGCGATCGAACCGCGAACGGAGTGAGCGTCGGGCGCGACATGTTCGTGGAATCGCTGCGAGGCGCCGCCCGCACGCTGGCGGCACGGGCGGCTCGCCTTGCGGCCCGGCAGGCCGCCGTGCGCGCGACGGCTCACTTCGTTCGCGGTTCGTAATGAACGCGTTGCGGTCGTCGTACGCCCGAGAAAGCACTTGTCGCGCGAATCTTGTCGCGGCCGAATCGCATCCAAACTGCCGAGCGAACCTATCGCCGACGGAGGTAGACTCGATGGACATGGCGTCGATCGCGCCGATATCTGCCGTGATCCCCGCCGGACACGGCGATGGCGCGCACACGATGCAGTGCATGGAAGTGTGGGGCGGGAACGAGGCCGCCGACTCGGCGGTGCGCATGCCCGGGCTCGACGTGTGGGTGTACAGCCGGCCGTACAAGGGCGAGGCCAGCGGCGGCGACGTCCACTACGTCTCGCGCTGCGGCACGGGCCGAATCGCGCGCCTGCTCGTCGCCGACGTGAGCGGGCACGGGCGCGAGGTTTCCGACATCGCCGTCACGCTGCGGAACCTGATGCGCCGGTTCGTCAACTACCTGGACCAGAGCCGGTTCGTCGAGAGCCTCAACCGCGAGTTCGCCGGCTCGGCAGAGGGCGGGAACTTCGCGACCGCCGTGGTCGGAACGTACTGGGCGCCCACGCGCTACCTGGTCACGAGCAACGCGGGCCATCCTCGGCCCTTCCACTATCGCGCCGCGACCGGACGGTGGGAACTCCTGGATGAGGGCGACGACGACACCGGCGAAGGACCCGCGAACCTGCCCTTGGGGATCCTCGACACGGGCCGCTACCGCCCGCACGGGGTGCGCCTGGAGCGGGGCGACCTCGTCCTGATCTACACCGACTCGCTGGTCGAAGCGCGGGGCAGCGACGGGGCGTTGATCGGCGAGCGTGGCGTGCTCGCGCTGCTCGGCGCGCTCGACGCGTCGCGCCCGGAGGCGCTCACCGCGGCGCTGCTGTCGCGCCTCGGCGCAAGCTCCCCGGTGCTGGCCGACGATGCGACGGTGATGCTGCTCCGCTGCACCGGCGAGGGAGCGCCGCGCCGGAGTCTGGGCGAAGCGCTCAACGCCGCGTGGCTGTTCCTGGGGCTGGTGGTGGCCCGGCTCACGGGAGGGTCAACGCCGATCCCGTGGCCCGAAGTCTGCCTCGAGAACATCGGCGGGGCGATCCTGCCGCGCTTGAACCTGCGGTGGGGGAAGGTGAAGGGTTGATGAAGGAGATGGGTCGAGAGACCGTCGCGGTCCAATTCAGGGCGCAGCGCCGCCCCCCGCGATCACGCGGCGCGCCTGAGCGTCTGGCGGCGCTGCTGCGCCTGGACGTAGCGGGTGATCTGACTGATCACGAAGTCCTTGTGCGCGGCGTGGTAGCTGAAGTCGAACGCGACGCCCAGGTACGTGTTCATCCCGCTGTCGATGTGGCTGTGCACCAGCTTGGCGGTGACGGCGACGGGCGCGGGGATCTCCGGCGTCAGGTTGATCCGCATCCAGATCATCCGCGAGCGGTCGAAGCCGTGGCTGGCGGTCCGGTCCACGAGCAGGCCGGCGCCGCCGCCGCCGAGGTTCACCAGGCGCGCCCGGAAGGGCGGGCCGACCTCGGGGAGGACGATGGGGTCGGCGTCGTCGGGGATCGCGTCGGGAGCGACCTCGCCCCGGAGCAGCGCCGAGATCTGCGCGCGGTTGGCGACCTCGGCGCCGACCACGGAGGTCGGGTCCAGGAGCGGCCAGCACTGGATGTCGGGGAGGCGCAGCTCGGCGGTGGTCATGCGGTAGAAGGCGCGCCGGGCGCAGCGCTCGACGTGGTCGGGCATGCGGAGCCGGACCGCGCCGGGCTGGCGCAGGGACAGGGCGTCGCCCGAGCCCGGGCTGAGCACCTCGGTCTTGAACATCCAGCGGTTCTGCCCGATCGACATGCCCGCGATCAGGCGGGTGCCCTGCGCGAGGGCGATGGGGTGGCCCACCGCGGTGGGCTGTTCGACGGCGATCTCGTCGTCCGTGAGCTTGAGGATCCGCACGCGCCAGACCAGGTCGGCGGGGTGCGCCTCGGCCTCGTCGCGGTCGACGCTCAGCTCGAGCCCGCCGTTGCGCTCGTAGATCTGGTCGAGGCACTCGCGCCAACGTTCCGTTCTTGACCGGCTGGCGGGCATTCGGCGACTCTCCTCGGAGCGGGGTGTCGAGAATGCATCGACGGGCGGTCGCGCCGGGTTGAGGCCGCGCAAGGCCTGGCCCGTCCTAGAAGCGGGAGGCCTCGTCAAGGGCCCCATGGACGGCACGGATCTCCTCTTCGGTCGGCGTGTGGCGGCCGAACCTCGCCCGATAGTACAGGTCGGCGGCGAGCGTCGCGGCACGGCCGAGCCCGGCGTCTCGTGCGCTGACGCCGTGCGCGAAGTCCAGGGGCGGCTGCCACGCCGGGCGCGTGAAGCCGCGCCGGCGGAGCACCTGCATCGCCCGCCGGAAGAACTCGGTGTGGCCCATGGCTCGGGCAAGGTCCGGGTCGGCGCGCAGGGCCGCCCGCCGCCGCACCGCGCCCGTGAGCCGCGCGAGCGCCGCCCGCGAGAGCCGCATCAGCGCGATCGCCGCGACGCAGAGGCCGGCGGTCCACATGGTCGCGCGAAGGACGATCGGCACGGCGCCGCGCCAGCCCTCTTCGTGGAAGCTGGCGCGGAGGCGGTCGAGCCGGGCGCGGAGCCACGGCTCGGGGTCGGCCTCGAAGCCGATGAGTCTGCGGCGCGACGACTCGTCGAAGGAAATGAACGAGTCGGACCAGCTCGTGTTGATGCGGTCCAGGAACCGGGCCCACGCGGCGGCGAAGCCCGTCGGCGTTCTCAGGCGCGCGCGGAGCGTGTCGGGGGGCGTGGGGTCGAACGTCCACCAGAGGTTGCGGGCGACCTCGGCCTCGACCCACGCGTGCGCGTTGGACTCGCGCACCGTGTAGGTCTGCGTGGCCTCGTCGAACTCGCCCGCGGCGTAGCCGGCGATCACCCGCGCGTTGATCCCGACGGCGCGGCACATGCCCGCCATCGCCGACGCGAAGTACTCGCAGTGCCCCGCGCGCGTCTCGGTCAGAAACCACACGATCGGGTCCACGCTCGCCGGCACCCCGGGCGTGTCGAGCGTGTACGCGAAGTTCGCGCGGAGGTACCGCTCCAACGCGCGGCAGGCCTCCTCGTCGAGCCCGCGCGGGCGAAGCTCGGGGTCGGGCTCGATGCCCGCGTCACGCAGCACCTTCCCCGCGATCTCGCCCACCCGCGCCACGGGGAAGGTGGGCGAGGCCGGGCGCGCGAAGGTGACGGTCCGCGGTGGGACCGGGGGGCCCGAGGTGACGGTGTAGCGGAGCCGCCCGGGCTCCCCCTCGCGCACCAGCGTGCGCCCTTCGCGGTAGGAGCGGTACGTCGACTCGCGGTCGGCCCAGACTTCAATGACCTGGTAGACGTGGGGGAGCGGGGCCCGGCGTGACACATCGACCATCTCGACGTGCTGCACGATGCCGTCCTCGCCGGGCGTGCCGCGGAACGACACGCGCCCCTGCGGCGGCGCGTCCTCTCGTTGCGTCGACTCGGCGGCGGGGCCGGGCCCGGTCCACGCGCCTTTCTCGTAGTTGTCCAGCACGGTGGCGCGCAGGTAGAAGACCCGCCCGTCGGCGCCGATGGTGTTGCCGTCCATGTCGGCGAAGCGAGCCCTCAGCACCGTGCGGGCCGATTCGGAGATGAGCCCGGCCTGGCGCAGGTCGACGTGGTCGGAAAGGCCGGTCTGCCGCCCCCCGGTCGGCTGGCCGAAGCGCCCGGCCAGGCCCGAGCCGATCCCGCGCGGCATGACCAGGAAGACGCCGATGCTGATCACAAGGCCCGCCACGAGCGCGCCCGCGAGCGTGGCCGTGAAGTGCCCGCGGGCGCCGGGGCCGGCGGGCGGCGGCACGGCGTCGCGCGCCGAAAGGGACGGAGCGGGGGCCGGGTCGAGGCCCGACGCGATGTGAAAGACCGCCACCGCCGTCACGAGCACGGCCAGGTCGGCGAGCAGGACCGCCGCCATCCCCAGCGAGGCTCCCGTGAGCATCGAACCGACCGAGAGAAAGACCGACAGGGTCAGGATCTGGGCCGTATCGCGCGGCAGCTTGCGGTCCCACATCTTCACCAGGATGATCGCGATGAGGAACTCGCAGAACACCGAGACCGTGAGCCCTTGCGCCCAGCCCACCGAACGGACGCGGTACGCGCTCCACGCGATGGCGGCCAGGACGAGAACATCGGAGACGGGGCGCCGCGTGATCGCGACCGCGCGGACATCGGCGAGGTACCAGCCCAGCACCGCCGCGGGGATCGCGACCAGCGCCAGCGCCGGGAACCGCTCCGCGACGGCGTACGAGGCGACCGAGAGGACCACCGTCGCGGCCACAAGAGAGTCGCAGAGGCGCCGGAGCGTCATACGGCCACCCCCGTCACCGCCGGCGCGTGCTCGGCGGCGCGCAGCACCACCACGCCCGGGCTGTGCGGGATCGTCACGCTCTCGGCGGCCGTGATGAAGAGCACGATGTCGCCCGGCGCGTGGTCGAGATTGGCGGCCGCGTGGGCGGGTGCCGCGCCGGGGAGCGTGGCCAGGGCGTCGAGGAGCGCGTCGGCGTGCCCGCGCCCCTCGCGCGCGGGGGTACGGAGTCCCGCGGCGGCAACGACGAGGCCCACGGGTGAAGCGCGGGCGCGGGCGGCCTCGACGGCGCCTGCGGCGAGCGAGATCGCGCGCTCCCCGAGCGCCGCGTCAGGCCCGAGTTCGAGCACGATCCACACGCGGGCGGCGCGGGCCGCGGTGAACTGACGGGACATCAGCGTCCCGGTCCGGGCGCTGGCGCGCCACGCGACCGAGCGGGGGCTGTCCCCCTCGCGGTGCTCGCGCAGGGCGAAGAACTCGCCGGGCGTGGGCGACCGGCGCTGCGAGCGCGAAGCCAGCGCCCCCTGGCCCGGCGCGGGCCGGATCAGGTCGCCATCGAGGGCGATCGGCGCGGGGCGGACCACGATGCGCCGGCGCTGGGCGAACACCACGCTCTTCCGGGACAGCCCGAAGGGGAAGACCGTCCACACGCTCACGCGGTCGAGGTGGGTCTGGCCGCGGGCGAGCGTCGTGACGCGGGCCTCCGTCTCGACAGTCTGACTCGGCCCGACGTGGGCGACGAACGCGCCGGGGAAGGCGATCGTGGCGCGCCAGTCGGCGCTGGCGTCGCGGGTGTCGGGCTGCTCGTCGATGTGCAGCGCGAAAGCCGGGAAGAGCCGGTTGCGGTTGCGGACGCGGTAGCGGACCACGAGGGGCGCGCCCGCGTTCACGGGCTCGACCGGCAGCCGCTCGAGCTCAACGCCCATGAGCGCGGCGCCGCTGATCACGCCGCTGACCAGCAGCCCGGCGATCGCAAGGCCGAAGGCCCAGAAGAGCAGGTTGTTCTGGCTGTTGATCGCGCCCACCGCCAGGAAGACGGTGGTCAGCCCGTACACGACCCCGGGCAGGTGGAAGTGGTACCGACGCCGCCGGCGGGTCAGTGGATCGGCCAGGGGGGACGCGGCGGCGGCGGGCACGTCACTCGCTTTCCTTCGCCTTGGCGATGCGCGGCAGGAGCACGAGGACCCGCCTGCCCTCGCCGGGCAGGAGCACGGGTTCGCGCACCGCCGGGACGCCGTCGCGCTTGGCGGTTAGGACCATGTTGTTCTTGATCAGGGCTCGGTCGGAGATGGGCACGGAGAACTCTCCGTCCTTGTCGGTGGTCGCGGTTCCCACCAGGCGCGAATCTCCCGAGCGGCCGATCGACTTCACCTCGATCTCGACCCCCTCTATGCCCTGGGTCGTGAGGCGAGAGTCGTTCTCCTCGACCAGGGTCACGATCGGCGCCGCGCCGGGGAGCACCCGGCCGGAAATCGAGCTCGCGGCACACCCGCAAAAGACTGCCGCGCCGAGGATGACGCCGCCCGCGATGATCGACCTGTTCCACGTCCCTGTGCTCATGCGCTGACCTCCATGTTCGGGGTTGCCCCGGGCGCCGCGGACGCCGCGGGCCCGGGCGTGCCGGGCTTGATCTCGGCGAGTTTGAGTTCGGCCATCTGCGGCAGGTCGGTGAGAGATGCCAGGCCGAAGGCGTCGAGGAACTGCTTGGTTGTTCCGTACAGAAGGGGCCGTCCGAGTTCCTCGGCGCGCCCCTTGATCGTGATGAGGCGGCGGTCCATGAGGGAGCGGAGCACCTCGCCGCACGCCACGCCGCGGATCGCCTCGAGGTCCACGCGGGTGATGGGCTGCTTGTAGGCGATGATGGCGAGGGCCTCGAGCGCGGCCTTGGTGAGGCGGGTGGACTGGCGCGAGCGGTGGAACGCCGCGACGGCCCGGGCGAACTGGGGCAGGGTCATGATCCGGTAGCCGCCGGCGACGTGCTCGATGCGGAAGGAGCGGCCGGTGTGCTCGTACGACGCGTTGAGTGCCGCGATCGTGGCTTCGATTCCGGCGACGACCTCGCGCGGGGGCGGCGTGTCCGCGGCCTCCGCGGGCTCCCTTTCCGCGTCGTCGCGAGAGTCGGCGGGCCGAGCCCGGGCGGACGGCGGCGACAGGGCCGCGGCGATCGCGCCCGCCGAGACCGGGCGCTCGACGCTCATGAGGATCGCTTCGATCGTGGGCGCCAGAGAGGCGAGTTCATCGCCGGCGCGGTCCGTCGCGCGGGAGGCATCGGTCTCCATAGGGCGGATGCTAGCAGGGCCTGCGGGACGAGGGCGAGACCGCCGGTGCGGGGCCGATCGATCGGTCGATCGGGAGGAAAAGGCGGATTCCGTGCTTTGGCGCGTCGTCAGTCGGCTGTACCCTGGCGCCGCGGCCGCACGAGTAGAGACGAGTGGGCCGCGCGTCCGAAGGGATGTTTCCGTGTTCCCGTCGTGAGGGGATTTCATAGGAGACTCGACATGCAGAATCGTTCCATTGCTTGGGCCACACTGGCGCTGTTCGCCGCCGCGACCGCGCGGGCCGATTTCTCCGGCCAGACCATTCTGGGTCCGTTGTCAAACGGCAGCGTGGTCATGGACGACACGACGGGCAAGTCCGACGACAACGACGGCTTCACCAGCGGGTTTCATCCGTTCGACATTTGGGACGGCGGGGACGACGTGTGGCAGCTTGACTGGCTCGGGGGCGACCTCACGCTGAACCTGACCACGCTGGGCGGAGCCGACAATGATCTATTTCTGTACGGGCCCAGCGACTACGACGATTCGGTCTACTACTCGACCGTGGGCGCCTTCGACACGCTGACGCAGCTGGCGGCGCCGGCGGGCACGTACTACGTGAACGTCGATTCCACGTTCTTCTCGGAAGGTCGGTACATCCTCGAAGTGGTCCCGGCACCGTCGGCCGTGGGGCTCGCGGGCTTGGTGGGCGGCGTGGCGATGCTGCGCCGTCGACGCTGACCGTTCGACGCTCCGCGGCTCGAGGCGGAGCGGGTGTGTCGAACCGGAGTCGTTCCATGGGGCCCGGCCGCGCGAGGAGAGCGGTCGGGCCCGCTCGTTTCTGGGAACGGCCCATCAGGCAGGGCGCGCCGCGCATCGCGGGGAGCCGGCCGATCGAACTCGGAGGTGTCCGAGGAACCAGAGGGACGCAGAGAAGAAACGAGCCTCCAGGGCACGCGCGCAACGTGTCCCCCCGGCATTCTCGCGCTTTCTCTGTGTTCCTCCGACCCCTCTGATTCCTCTGAGTTCGGATCCCTTCCGGACGCCGCGGTCATCGGGGGTCCGCACGTCAGTGGCGTCGGGCGCGCAGGTCCTCGTAAAGGACGACGATGACGAGGTCGGAGGGGGCGAAGCGGGCGCGCTTGGAGTCGGACGCGGCGCCCGGGATGGGCGTCGATTTCTCCTCGCCGCGGACCACGGCCTGGGGGGACATGTTGCCGAAGACCTGGACGACGCGGACGCCGGTGTCCCAGAGCCAGTCGTTGATCTGGCGTTCGAGCGTGGCGGTGTCGTCTTCGGAGCCGCTGAAGATTCTGACCTGGTACATGGCAAGGTCCGGGGATGGGTGGGTGAGAGCATAGGGGTAGTTTGCGGCGCCGCAAGGCCGCGCTATCGGGGCCGGCGCGCGGTCAGCCCGCCTGTGACGGGCGCCGTTCAGTCGAGCTTGGCTTTCCATTCCGCCGCCTTGACGTCGTAGCCCTTGCCCGGCTCGGCCGCGTGCCACGACTCGTACAGCTTGACCACGCGCTCGCACCCCTCCTTCAACCAGTCGGACGGAGCGCGCGGGGTGCCCGCGTCGGCCTGCAATTTCGCAAAGCCGCTCAGCACGAGCGCCTCGGCATCCGCGAACCGACCCTGGGCCAGAAGACTCCCGCCCGCCCGCAATTCCATAGCGCCGATCCGCCAGTCTCCCGGCCTCAGCACCGCCCGGTACGCTTCAACGAGTTCGGCGTGCACGACGTCGGCCTCGGCGAATTTCTCCCGGGCCTCGAGCACGTCGGCGAGCGCGGTCAGGGTGGTCGTGGTGTGGGGATGGTGCGGCCCCACCGACGCGCGCAACTTCGCCAAGGACTGCCGGAAGTGCTCCTCCGCGCCGGCCATGTCGCCGCGGGCGCGGAGCAGCGCGCCCATGTTCCCGAACGCGACCGCGGTGTTCGGGTGATTCGTTCCGAGCGTCTTCGAGAACTTTTGCATCACCTCCCGGTACAGCGGCTCGGCCTCGTCGAGCCTTCCATGCGATCGCAGCAGGGCGCCCAGGTTGTTGAGCGTGGAAAGCGTGTCGGCGTGATCCTCCCCCAGCACGCACCGGCGCGATTCCAGGCATTCGCGATAACACCGCTCCGCCTCCGCGTCCTTGCGCTGAGCCGCCAGCACCACTGCGAGGTTGTTGAGCGAGCCCAGCGTGTAGGGGTGGTCGCTCCCGAGCACGCGCCCCTGCCCCGCCAGTGCCTCGCGGAAGAGCGCTTCCGCCTCGGCGTGCTTGTTCTGCTCGTGCAGCGCCGCCCCGAGTCCGTTGATCGTGCCCAGCGTGTCGGGGTGATCGGGCCCGAGCACCCGCGGGCTCTTCTCCATCGCCTCGCGCCGGAGGAGTTCCGACTCCTCGCACTTCCCGCGCTGCTCGAGCGCGAAGGCGAGGTTGTTGATCGCGCGGAGCGTGTCGGGGTGCTCGTCGCCCAGCACGCGCCGCCGCCTCTCAAGCAGCTCACGAAAGACCTGTTCGGCCTCCTCCGCCCTGCCCCGGTAGATCAAGAGCAGGGCCGCGCCGTTCTGCGAGACCATCGTGTCGGGGTGCTCCTCGCCCAGTTCCCGCGCGCGCGTCGCCAGAGCCAGAGCCTGGACCGGCTCCGCGGCGTCGAACAGGCCGAGGTCGGTGTACCGGTCCGCGATCACCTGCCGGAGCGAAGCGCCGACCAGCGGCTGATCCTGAAACTGCGCATCGATCGCCCCGGTCGCCGGCTTCAGGATCGTCGCGTCGATGAGCCCGCGCGCCGCGTCGGTCGCGTTGATGTAGCCCCACTCCTCCGCGAACGAGCGCACGCGGGATTCACGCTCTTCCCCGGGCACGCCCGCCTTCTCAAGGCCAGCCCGGAGGCGCGCGCTCGCGTCCCGGGTCAGCATCACCCCCGCAACGGCCGGATCGACCTGCGCGAGCATCTTCCCCTGGAACGCCGCGACCTTGGCCAGATCCTCCGCGCGCCGCACCGCGTCCCGCTCCGCCGCCACCGCACGGTCGCGCTCCCCGTCGGCGATGCCCCGCTGCGCTGCCTCGGCGTCACGCGCTTCCCGCGCGGCGTCGCGCTGTTCGCGCGCCGCGCGCGCCTGCCACGCCGTTCCCGCCAACCCCGCGACCAGCAGCACGAACGATGCCGCGACCCCGCCCACCAGCGCCCGGTTGCGACGCGAGAACTTCGAGACCTGGTACCACGTGCTCGCCGGTCGCGCCGCGATCGGCTCGTGCCGGAGGTAGCGCCGGATATCGGAGGCCAGCGACTCGGCCGACTGATACCGGCGCGCCTTGGCCTTGTCGAGCGCCTTGGCGACGATGGTCTCGACGTCGCCGCGCAGCGTGCGGTTGATGCTGGAGAGGCGTGTCGGTTCCTCTTCTTTGATGATCCGCGCCGCCTCGTGGATCATCTTGCGCTTGACGTCGTAGGGAAGCCGCCCCGCGAGCAGCTCGTACGCGATCACGCCCAGCGCGTACACATCGCTGCGCGTGTCGAGGTCGCCGGGATCGCCGCCCACCTGCTCGGGGCTCATGTACGGCACGGTGCCGATGAGCTGGCCGATGTCGGTCTGGATGGTCGTGGCCTGCACGTCGCTGTCGGTGGCGCGCGCCACGCCGAAGTCGAGGATCTTGGGCTGCCCGCTCTCGTCCACGAGGATGTTGCCGGGCTTGAGGTCCCGGTGGATCACGCCCTTCTGGTGCGCGTGGTAGACGGCGTCGCAGACCTTGGCGACCAGGTCGAGCCGTTCGCGCGTGCCGAGCCGGCGCGCGTTCGCGAATTCCGTGAGCGGAACGCCCCGGACCAACTCCATCGCGAAAAAAGGGGTCGGCGTGGAGCGACTCGTGGAGCCGCCGGCGGGAGTCGGCGGGTGAACGGAGGGCGATGTTGGATCGCCCGCCCCCCCCGCTTCCAGGGGCGGCTCCACGATCACGCCCGCCTCATAGATCTGCGCGATGCCGGGGTGCTGCAACCGGCCCAGCACCGCCGACTCGTGTTCGAATCGACGCAACATCTCGCGCGTCAGGTACCCCGCGCGGATCACCTTGAGCGCGACGGTGCGCTTGGGGCTCTCCTGCTCGGCCTCGTAGACCGTGCCCATTCCCCCTTCGCCGATCACGCGTCGGATGGTGTAGCGCCCGATGCGCCCGGGCAGGCCGGTGTGTTCTGAGGGAGATTCGCCCGGGGTGATGCCGTCCGGCGCGACCGAGCCGGTGGGCTCCGCGCCACTCTGACCGCTTAGAGACCGGGTCGGGTCGTCGGCCATGGCGCCAGCGTACCGCGCCGCGGCGCGATCGACGTGCGTGCTCGATCGCCAACGTCTCGCGCGGCACCGTCAAGCCGACGAAGCAGCGTTTGATTCCGCGATCGCCCCGACGCGAATTCTCGACCGCCTCGGGACGAACGGCGCGGCTACCAAGGCCAGGAATCCGGCGCTGAAGCCAAGGACTCGTTCGATCACGGCCGGCATGCGCTCCAGGCCGCAGAGGTGATTGCGCACGTAGACCTCGATGCGATCCGGCGCGCCGGCCGGCGCGGGCTGATCGATGACGACCTCCAGCGTGCCGGATTCGAGGGATCGCACGTAACCCAGGCAGACCCCGCCGTAATCGCGCCCGTCCACGGCGTTGCAGGGCGACAGCGGATTTTCCGCGCTGACGCTGCCGTCCGGACCGCGTGCGATGAGCCGTGCTTTCCATGCACCGGCCGCAGCGTCGACATCCTGCTGAGACGAGTGTGCGCCGTGCGGGCGCGCCAGGACGGGATAGCCATGGGCGCACCGGCAGGAAACCCGTAGCGGGACTGCCATTGATCCAGCGAACCGTGGATCAAGGACAACACGTGCCGGTTCCTCAACAAGCCACGATTCAAAGCGGCGATCCCAGTCGCGTGCGGACCAGAATTCGCGCACCGCAACGCCCGTGAACAACAGAACCAGTATGAGGGGAACGGGTCGCAGTCGCGCCCTGAACATGAATCACGGTACGCTCAGCGCGGCGGCGGGTTCCGAAGCCCGCAGGCGCGACGACCGGCATGTTCTCGAATCATCACCATCGAGCGCGGGACGGTCCGCTCACCGCGCGTACTCGATCGCCCGCGTCTCGCGAAGCACCGTCACGCGGATCTCCCCGGGGAACGTCATCTCCTCGCTCACGCGCTTCGCGATGTTGTGGGCGATGAGGAACGCCTCGTCGTCCCCGACTTTCGCCGCGTCGATCATCACGCGCACCTCGCGCCCGGCCTGGATCGCGTAGGCCTCGGTGACGCCCGGCTGGCCGAGGGCGATGTCCTGCAGCTCGGTGAGCCGCTGGACGTACTTCTCCATGCTCTCGCGCCGCGCGCCGGGGCGGGCGCTGCTCACGGCGTCCGCGGCCATCACGATCGGCGTGTAGTACGTCGTAGAGGGAATGTCCCCGTGGTGCCCGCCGATGGCGTTCAGCACGGCTTCCTTCTCGCCGAACTGCTTGGCGAAGTCCATGCCGATCTTGGGGTGCCCGCCCTCCATCTCGTGGTCCATGGCCTTGCCGATGTCGTGCAGGAACCCGCAGCGGCGGGCCAGCGTGCCGTCGAGGCCGAGCTGGTCGGCGATGACCTGGCAGAGGAACGCGACCTCGATCGAGTGGCGGAGCACGTTCTGGCCGTAGCTGGTGCGGTAGTGCAGCTTGCCCATCGCCTCGATGATCTTGGGGTGCAGGCCGCGGAGGTTGACCTCCATCATCGCCTCGCGCCCGGCCTTCTGGATCTTCTCGTTGATCTCCGAGCGCACCTTGTCCACGACCTCCTCGATGCGCGAGGGGTGCATGCGCCCGTCCTGCACCAGGCGCTGGAGGGACTCGACGGCGATTGCCTGGCGGACCTTGTCGAAGCAGGAGACCACGATGACGCCGGGCGTGTCGTCCACGATGATGTCCACTCCGGTGGCCCGCTCGATCGCG
>CAZCPB010000011.1:0-32154 GCA_964500365.1 uncultured Phycisphaeraceae bacterium | reverse complement strand
CGAGCGTCGCCCAGCTCCGCGCCCTCCCCCCGCTGGTCACCAGCTGGGAGATCGAGCGACTCAAGTCCCTCATCGCCGACGCCCAGGCCGGCAAGCGCTTCCTCCTCCAGGGCGGCGACTGCGCCGAGACCATCGACGACTGCCGCCCCGACATCATCACCAACAAGCTCAAGATCCTCCTCCAGATGTCCATGGTCCTCGTCTACGCCGCCAAGAAGCCCGTCATCCGCGTCGGACGCTTCGCCGGCCAGTACGCCAAGCCCCGCTCGAGCGCGACCGAGACCCGCGCCGTCGACGGACGCGACGTCACCCTCCCCAGCTACTACGGCGACCTCGTCAACCGCGCCGGCTTCGACGCCGCCAGCCGCACGCCCGACCCCTCCCTCCTCGTCCGCGGCTACACCCACGCGGCACTGACCCTCAACTTCATCCGCGCCCTCGTCGACGGCGGCTTCGCCGACCTCCACCACCCCGAGTACTGGAACCTCTCCTTCTTCAGCCACGCCTCCCTCGCCCCCCAGCAGCGCGCCGAGTACGAGCGCCTCACCCAGACCCTCGGCGACGGCCTGCGACTCATGGAGGCCCTCGGCGAAAAGTCCGTCGACGACCTCACCCGCGCCGAGTTCTTCACCAGCCACGAAGGCCTCAACCTCGAGTACGAGTCCGCACAGACCCGCCGCGTCCCCCGCCGCGAGGGCTGGTACAACCTCTCGACCCACCTCCCCTGGATCGGCGAACGCACCCGCCAGCCCGACGGCGCCCACGTCGAGTACTTCCGCGGCATAGCAAACCCGGTCGGCATTAAGGTCGGCCCGCGCACCGCCCCCGACGACCTCCTCGCCCTCCTCGCCACGCTCAACCCCGCCGACGAGCCCGGCAAAGCCGTCGTCATCACCCGCATGGGCGCGGGCAAGGCCCCCGCCGCCCTCCCCCCGCTCCTCGCGGCAGTGAAATCCGCCGGCCGCCCCGTCCTCTGGATCTCAGACCCCATGCACGGCAACGGCATCACCACCGCCGGCGGCGTCAAGACCCGCTCCTTCGACGCCATCGTGCGCGAACTCGAAGAAACCTGCGAGGCCCACCAGCACGCCGGCACGATCTTCGGCGGTGTCCACTTTGAACTGACCGGCGAGGACGTCACCGAATGCGTCGGCGGCGCCGCCGGCGTCACCGAGCAGACCCTCCACCTCAACTACGCCTCGCCCTGCGACCCCAGGCTGAACTACCAGCAGTCCCTTGAACTGGCCTTCATCCTGGCGCGCTGCATGGGACGGAACGGAACGCGCGGCCGGCGAGGTCCTGGCGGGTAATCCGATCGAACACGCGCGGGCGGCACCAGCTCCTCGCCCGCTCCGCCCGCACGGCCTTGTCCATCCCCATCACGGACAGTCGCGCACCGGCTCCTCACCCGCATCGGTCGCGCGGCCCTGTCCAGCCCCTTAGGGACCACCGAGCATCGGCTCCCCGCCCGCTTCGGGCGCGCGAACGTTGCGAGGGGCGCAGCGCTTCGCAAGCCCCTCGTAGCGATTCCTCGTGCGCCGCCGCCCCCCGGGCGGACGAACCTTGGAACCGAGCACCGGCTCCTCGCTCGTTTCGGTCGCGCCGCCCTGTCCATGCCCCACATGGACGACCGGGCACCCGCTCCTCCCCCCTTCGCCCGCACGGCCTAGTCCATCCCCATCATGAACAATCGGGCATCGGCTCCTCGCCCGCTTCGGGCGCGCAAACGTTGCGAGGGGCGCAGCGCTTCGCAAGCCCCTCGTAGCAATTCCTCGTGCGCCGCCGCCCCCCGGGCGGACGAATCTTGTAACCGAGCACCAGGTTCTTGTCTCGGGGCGCGATGCCGCGTTGCCGAATGATCTGGCTCATCTGGGGCCGGCCTTTCCGCTTCATTACAACGATCAAGTCGCCCCCCGCCGCGGCCGATGAACCTTCCATCACGGCCCCGCGCCCCCGGAGCGGACGCGCCGAGGGTCCCTCGCCCTTCGCAAGCCCGTCGCAAGAGAGAGAGAAACGACATGCCCCATACCCGCGCCACCGAAGCCGCCTTCCCCAACGACCGGCGCAAGGCCCCGCGCACACCCGCCTGCGGCGGCGCCATGGTCACCCTCGCCGAGGGCGCCGAGCCCTCCCGCCTCGGACGCGTCGAGCTCATCGACACCAGCCGCGTCGGCATCGGCGCCCGCGCCAAGTACGCCGTCGCCCCCGGCACCGTCTTCTCCCTCTTCCCCGACGACCCTTACGCCAGCGTGGCCCACGGCAAGGTGGTCCGCTGCGAGCAAGACGCACGCGGCGAGTTCAGGCTCGGGCTCCAGCGCCTGCGCCGTCACGCGGCGTGAACGAGGGTACTCTCTCAGTTTGAATCCTTGACCCCTGTTCGCGTCCGTCCTGACCATCGCATTCTCGCGCGCCTCCGGTTTCACTCGATCTCGACGGACGGGAGTGTGCTGGCCGAGTTTAAAGGGGGAATGCAGGGAAGAAGGCGGTGTATATGCTGAGGTGGGTGGGGATGCGTGGAGAGCAAGGGCCGTGGAGCGAGGCGGCGGTGGCGACGGTGGCGGCGTACTCAGACGTCCGTTAGTTGATCGAATCCGTAGAGCTCCTTGAGCCAGCGAAGGAACGCCAGCGCTTCCGGCGAGTCGTTCCGAAGGATTTGATCGTTTATGGCAGCGCCGAGGGCCACACCAGGCTCACGCTGCCAAGCAAGCCACGACCTGACTTCGGCTTTGATTCGTACTTTGTCGGCGAACCGCTCCCACCGACCGCCGCCTGCTACAACCCCTTCGTTCGCGCGGTCAACGATGCGGGCTGCTTCCGCCGTGCTGCTCTTTGCATGCGGCCAGAGGGGATCCTCTGGACGCATGAGTGTTGAAATGAGATGCTCCAGCATCTGCCCGTCGGTCTTGCAGTCTGGCATGAGCCACACGCCAAAACGAGCCGGGAAGTCTTTGATTTGGCCAAAGAACCCTCCTGGAGGGCAGGTGTCCGCGACCGGTTCCGACAGTGAGACCGAAGGATCAGTGGAGAACTTCAGCCGCTCCTTAACTGCCTTCCATCGATGCGTCACCTCGATATCGATGTCCAGTACGAAGCCACACGGAAGGTTCCGATTGGTCTTGATCGTGAGCGGCATTGCCTCCAAGAGTTCTTCGATGTTCCCGAAAGGCTGGATCCAAAGGTGCTTCTCGCCCCGCTTGGTATCGACGCCGTGCTTTTTCAGGAGCGCCGCAACGACGCTGACATCGTCGTTGCCCTCGACGTAAAGGGCAGGAAGGTTTGTCGGGCGCGGGTTCATCGCGGGTCGATTTGGTGCTTCACCATTCGCCTGATCGAATCGCCTGCAAAGGCCACGCTGTGAGGCAATGCCCGATCAACAGTGTGAATGGCGACTTTGCCGATGAACTTCGGATTGCGCTGACACGACAAAGACAGGCCCTCAATGCAGTCCCAACTGTGAGTCGTCGCAAACACCTGGGTGCCCGCTTCCGCCGCAGTTTTTATCACAAGGTCCCACATATCAGCCATTACCGAGTAGTGAAGACCGGTATCAATCTCGTCGACGAGAAGCGTTCCGCCCCTCACCCTGACAAGGGCGAGCGCAAGCGTCATGAGACGACGGACGCCATCTCCAAAACTACCCAAGGGTACTGGCCGTTGGAACTCGGAGGATTGAACATACCAGTCTCTGGGAGACCCGATGTTCCTAGTGCCGCCATCGGGCGGAAGGTAAAGGATCTGTTGAATCGAACTCTCAATGATCTGCATCGCGGATACGACTTCCTGCTGGATAGAGTCCAATACGGCCTGTCTCCAAAGCTGCTGAAGACGACGGGGTGCAAGAGTATCGGTCGAAACGAAGATTGCAGGAGGCAGCGCCGCGCCCAGGATCGGTGGCGACAATCTGAGCCGAGCCTTCGGATTGAAGATAAGGCCACCGCGCTCAGTCAATCCGAGGTCTTTGCTGCCGCTTCCAAATCCAACGGCCCCTTCGATGAGCACACCGAATACGGGGCGGGACTCGAATTCCTCCTCAGCCTCAGAAAACAGCGCTGGGTCGTTGGAAAGCGGTACAAGGCGAACCGTGAGCTTTGGAAAGCCATTGTCAGCTTCAAGCGAAAATGACGAGTTTGCAGAAAGCTCGTGCCCGTGGAAAAAGTGCGTCAAGTCGCTCGAAAGGCGCCCTGAGTCGTCAAAGGCGGTCAACTCACCTCGCCGTTGTGCGGCATCCGAGAGGACCACTGGATCGCCCCCAGTGGTGATCAGGTGAATCGCCTCAGCCAGCGCCGTCTTGCCGCTGTTGTTCTTCCCGACCAAGAGGTTGACCTGCGCCAAACCGTCCATGTGGTACGACTTGAAGCCACGGTAGTTCGAGATGTCGATGCGGGTCAGCATGTCGTTGGCCAAGTCTCACGGAGTCCAGAGCGTAGTGGATCGACAGTCGTACGGCTATACGGTCGGTTTTTGGTGGCTCTTTGCGTCTTGCCGTTGGCTCCTCACACTCTTCCGAAGAATCTGTTCCCTGCTCCAACAGGCTTGTACGACAGCCCGCACCCCAGCCTGTGGGGAATTCTACAGATTCCGCCACGTCCAACTCCCCGGGAGGCCGGACGCCCAAGCGCACATGGGGCAGGTGGGGGGACGCCGTCCGCCAGGACTGCGGGCTTGCTTTGCCGACGATGCGGGAGCGCGGGCGGCGGCGCGGTCCGTGTCGTCGTCGGTGCGGGTCCGCACTCCCCTGCCGCGGGTGGGGTTGCAGGGGAGGGCGGCAGCCCTCCTCTGCATCTGCGAACCTGCCCCGTCAAACTCGCGCACCAGCCCCGTGAATCACTCCGCCACCCAACAGCGCGGGCTTGCATCGTCACGATGATGCGGGAGCGAGCGCCCGCCAGATGAACGCGCGGCTCCCCCAACCCCGGCACACCGAGCACGAGTCCGCCCCCTCACGCTCGGGGATCTGTTGCGGCTTCGGGCGTTTTCCCCCGACGAATTCCTCCTCCGCGTTCTCCCCGTTTTGCTCCGTACAGCGCGCGCATCGGAAGCAACCGCAACCCGCTCCCTCACGGTCGGGGTTCGCCAAAGCGTCGAACTCGGACGCTGGCCCGCGCATCGGGTTTGTCGAAGCGCGATCCAATGCCGGCCCTCACCGCCCCCGCTCCGCGCACACCCGCCCCCACACCCCCCTGAACTTCCCCGCCATCGCCTCCAGCGACGACGGCATCACACGCACGTTCCCCACCACCGTCATGAAGTTCACGTCGCCCCCCCACCGCGGCACAAGATGCACGTGCAGGTGCTGCGGCACCCCCGCGCCCGCCGCCCGCCCTTGGTTGATCCCGATGTTGATCCCCTGCGGGTCCAGGGTCCGCTGCATCAACTCCGCCGCCAGCTCCGTCAGCGACCACAGCGTCGCCCGCTGCGCCGGCTCATAGTCCAGCAGCGTCGGGCGCGGGTCCCCCAGCGCCACCAGCAGATGCCCGTTGGCATACGGGAACGCGTTGAGCAGGATCATCCCCTCCGCCGTCCGCACGATCACGTGGTTCGCCACGTCCCGCGCCGGCTCCAGCCAGTAGTCGAGCAGGAACGACCCCGTCTTCGGGCCGCCGGGCGCGCTCTCCGATTCCTTCAACCCCTCGAGATACTCGAGCCTCCACGGCGCGTGCAGCACCGGCGGAGAATTCCTGGACGGCGCGTGAGGAGCGCTGGGAGACGGCTCCCCCGGCACCCCGGGGCTGTGACGACCCGGCTCGGCCATTGACCCAGTGTAGAGCCCCCTGCCCCCGCCACCCATTCCTCCGGCTACCCCACCGGCCCGTTGAACCGTGCTGTCCACGCCGCGTATCACCGTCGGTGGGTCGGGAGTGGCCCGGAGCAAGCGGCTCGGAACTGCCGCCAACCCGGCCTTAGGCCCGTTCTCCGCGTTCACTGCGTTCAGTTCCTGATGCGAGACTGACCCGCCACCCCGTCGGGCCGCGTACCCGTTCAGGCCATCCACGCGGCCAATAATCCCGTCCTGCGCCCAGCGCCCACTCCGAAGGAGTCTCGATGAACGCCCGCCCAGCCCTCTTCGCCGCGCTCGCCGCCCTCACCGTCGCGTCCGCGGTGTCCAACGCCCAGATCGCCCCGCCCCCCCCCGACGCCGCCGCGCCCACCCCCGCCTACGAGCGCAAGCCGCTCCTCGAACCCACCGGCAACCCCGCCGCCGCCAGGAAAACCGGCCCGATCAAGCTCCCCGACCTCCCCTACGAGTCACTCGTGACCCGCGACGCCGACGGCAAGGTCATCCGCCTGAAAGAGCCCGCCACCTGGCTGGCCTGCCGCCGCAACCCCACCATCTCGCCCGACGACTGGACCCGCCTCGAGCCCATCTTCGCCGAGCGCCGCGCCGAGTGCGAGACCATCGTCGTCAGCAACCTCGACCTCATCGAAAAGGTCGAGGCCGGCGAGCTCCGCAACATCAAGGGCGACGCCAAGACCATCATCCAGACCATCAACCGCGTCTACGCGCCCCTCAAGCCCTCGGGCGGCAACTTCTCCAACAAGCTCGGCAAGGAGGGCATCCTCACCGACGTGCAGTCCTCGTTCAGCCAGAAGATCGAGAGCGAGTACAACACCGCCCTGCGCGCCGAGGCCTCCGCCAGCAGCACGGGCAAGAAGGAGAACGACCAGGGCATCGAGAAGATGCCCGTCGTCTTCCAGGTCTACCTCGAACAGATCGACGAAACCTACTGCACCTACCACGCGCTCCTCGCCGAGACCGCCCGCAGCCTCGACCGCGCGCTCCCCGCCGTGGACCTCCCCGCCGACCTGCGCGCCTCGATCGAGCCCGACCGCAAGGCCGTCGCCGCCGCCACCGACGACGCCTCGCGCGCCGCGGCATTGCGGACCCTCCTCGACAAGCTCACCCTCCAGCAGCGCCGGGCGCTGCTGGCCAAGGTCATCGAAACCCGACCGAAGAACTGATCCGCCCGCGGCAGGACGACCTCGCCCCCCGCGCCGACCCGGAGCACCCCGTGACCCCACGCCCGATCGTCCTCGCCGCGGCGATGCTCGCCACGCTCGCGCCGGCCCTCGCCCAGCCCGCGAACGACCGGCCCGGCGACGCCCAGCCCCCCGAGCCGCGCCGGACGCCCCAGGCCAAGCAGGCCCCGCGCCAGGCCGCCAACGCCAAGCTCCCCTCGCTCGTCGAAAAGGGCCCCGACGGAAAGGTGCTCCCCCTCGATCAGCCCATCGCCTGGGCCGCCCTGCGCCGCAACCCGACCATCACCCCCGACGACTGGCAGCGGCTCGAGCCGGTGATGACGGCCAGACGCACCGAGTGCGAGGCGATCGTCCTCCGCAACCTCGACATCATCGAGAACATCGAGGCGGGCGCCCTCGACGCCCTCGACGGCGACGTCCGCCAGCGCATCAACATCGCCCGCGACATGCTCAAGCCCCTCCGGGCCGAGGGCGGCGACTTCATCGTCAAGATCGCCAAGGAGGGACATCTCACCGACGAGCAGTCCCGCGCCTCCCAGGCCATGCAGGGGCAGTACATCACCGCCCTCCGCGGCCAGTACCGCGCCGAGCTGGTCGCCAAGGGTGTCCCCCCCGCCGATTTCAACTCCGAGCTCCTCCACCGCCAGCAGCTCATCCCCGTGGACGAAACCCTCGGCTGCCACCGCATGCTGCGGGACGAAGCCTCGCGCAACCTGGAGCGCGCCCTCACGGCGCTGACGTGGCCGACCGAGACGCTCGCCGCGCTCGAGCCCCAGCGCGCCGAACTCGCCGCCAACCCCGACGACGAGGCCCGCGCCGAGCTCTTCCGGGCCATCCTCGCCAAGCTCACCGTGAGCCAGCGCCGGGAACTGTTCGCGGCGGTCATCGGCTCGCGCCCGAAGCCGTAGCGTCACGCCGGCGACCGCGCCACCTCGTACCGCCCGCCGCGCAGGCCCAGCGCGCCCGGCAGGTCCGACCGCGCGTACACCACCTCGCCCCCGCGCAGCGACGCGTCCAGCACGACCCGCTCGCAGTCCCCCACGACCGCCGCCGCGCGCACGTGCGTGAACTCGCCGTCCTCGACCACCTCGACCGACGCCCCGCCCCGCGCCGGCGTCAGGTCCCGGGTCCCCGAGGGACCGTGCACCGTCGCCGTCACCGAACCGGCGCCCCGCGCCCCGGGCGACACACGCACGTCGAGCGTCCACTCGCCCGTGCGCGCTCCCCCGCCGACGGCGCCCAGACGCCACCGCACCTCGAACGCCGCAACGCCCGCGCGTGCCGCGCCCGCGCCGGTCGCGCTCGCGCGAGTCGCCGTGCTCACGGCCGCGCCCCCTTCGCCCCGCCCCGCGCCGCGCGCCGACGCCCCGGCGCCCCCACCGTCAGCAGCGACGCGGCCATCCGCAGCCCCGGCCCCGCCGGGCTCACGAACCGCTGCGCCAGCGCCTCGAGCGTCTGGAAGAAATCGAGCATCGCGTCCAGACGCCGGTTGTGCTCGGCCTCCTCGGGAGAAAGAGCCCGCTTCGGCCCGTCCCGCGCCGCGCCCGTCAGGTCGCGGATCTCGTGCAGGTCCGCCAGCAGCGGGTCCACCTCCCGCTTCGTCCGCTCGCGCACGATCGCGCGGAACATCGCCCACACGTCACCCTCGGCCTCGAAGTACTCCTTGCGGTCGCCCCGCTTGTGCGTCCGCGCCACCACGCCCCAGTCCATCAGCGCCCGCAGCGACATCGACGCGTTGCCCCGCGAGATCCGCAGCCGCTCCATCACGTCGTCCGTGCACAACGGCCGCCCCGTGATGAACAGCAGCGCCTGAACCTCCGCCATCGTCCGGCTGATCCCCCACGCCCCGCTCATCCGCCCGAACGCCTCGATGAACCGGTCCTGGGCGCGCGGCAGCACCTCGCGGTCGGTCGCCCGGGCTCGCTCGCCATCGCCCATCGGATCAGTATGCGCCCCGCCCGCCGCCGCGTCCACTCGGGCTTTCAGAATTGATTGAAAATACCGGATCTACGTCGTCACCCGAACCCGCCGCACCCCCACCCGCCGCAGCAGGCCCTCCCCCCCCGAGCGCAGCCAACGGTCGAACGCGAACGCCGCCCCCGCGTCCGCCGCCCGGACCGTCAGCGTCCCCCGCCGCCACGACCCCGGCCACGCCCGCGCCGCCAGGTCACGCGGCACCAGTTCGCCCCACGACTCCCCCACCGCACCGAGCGCCCGGTGCCGGCGCGACACGTCGTCGATCACGACCGCCAGGCTCGAACGCAGCGTCCCCGTCCCGGCGCGCGGCGCGCGCACCGCCCTCACCTTGTCGATCCGGGCCGGCGCGGAACTCTCAGCGGCCATCCGAGCATCATACCGCCGGCCCCCGCCTGCTATCTTCTCTCGCCCGTGACCACCTCCATCTCCATCACGTCGGTCCGCAAGACGTTCCCCTCGTCGTTCGGCGGCAGGCCGCACGCCGTGGACGACGTCTCGCTCCAGATCGAGCCGGGCGAACTCTTCTTCCTGCTGGGCCCCTCCGGCTGCGGCAAGACCACGCTTCTCCGCATGATCGCGGGCTTCATCGAGCCCACCGCCGGCACCATCCTCTTCAACGGGCGCGACGTGACCGCCGACCCGCCGAACACGCGGAACTGCGGCATGGTCTTCCAGTCCTACGCGCTCTGGCCCCACATGACCGTCGAGGCCAACGTCATGTTCGGCCTCGACGTGCGCTCCGTCCCCGCCGCCGAGAAGCGACGGCGCGCCCATGAAGCCCTCGCCGCCGTCCGCATGGACGAATACGCGACCCGTCGCCCCACCCAACTCTCCGGCGGTCAGCAGCAGCGAGTCGCGCTCGCCCGCGCCCTGGTGATCCGGCCCGACGTCCTCCTCCTCGATGAGCCCCTCTCCAACCTCGACGCCAAGCTCCGCCTCGAGCTGCGCTCCGAGATCCGCCGGATCTGCAAGGAATCGCGCATAACAACTGTTTATGTTACGCACGATCAAAAAGAAGCATTGAGCATGTCAGACCGCGTGGCGATCATCGATCAGGGCAAGGTCGTCCAGGTCGGATCTCCGACCGACTTGTACCGACACCCGGTCTCCCGATTCGTCGCCGAATTCCTCGGAGAAACCAACCTGATCCCCGGCACGGTAACAGGCTCGAACGGAGGAGTCTCCACGGTCAAAACCGGGATCGGTCAGCTCACCGCGGCAGGCACCTTAGCGCCAGGACCCGTGCTCTGCTCAATCCGGCCCGAGGCGATCAAGATCGGAATCGGGCAACTGCGCGGCACGATCCGGGAAGCAACATACCTCGGAGAAACCGCCCAGTTGAAGGTCGCCGCCGCCGGCGAAACTTCGCTCCACGTTTCGATCATGAACCCGCGGGAAATTCCGCCGGCGGGCAAGGAAACCTGGCTCTCCATTGACCCCGAAGATGTTTCTATCCTGCCGGGATGAGGGGGTGTTCCACGTGGAACACTTCAGGTCGCTTCCCAAGGCGAAGCGACGGGCGGCTTTGAGAGCCATCTCCGAAGGTACTTCTTCATCACCTTCGGAAAGAGTTCCACTCGCGATAGCGAAGAGCGGCCGATCCAGTCGAAGTCGATGTGATCCTCGCGAGACTTCACCTCAGCGGTGTGGCGCACCTGTTCCACGTGGAACACCAGGTTCAGTTCGTGACGGCGGACCTTTCCATCGTGAAAACGCTGCTCGTGGCAGAGAAGCAGTTGTCCAACCTTGGCACGCAGTCCGCACTCCTCGAGGAATTCACGCTTGAGGGCCAACGTGGCGGACTCGCCAAAGTCAACGTGACCTCCCGGCAGAAACGAGTAGCCGTTCTTGACATTGCGGCAGAGGAGCACACGGCCGCGCTTGTCGCACAGGAATCCGCGGGCGATCACCTCGATCTCACCTTTGCGACTTGACATTCCTCGGTTTCCTGAGCAGATTGTGTGCTTCACGCCGCGATGACGCGGCCATGGAGGGCCTGTCGTGACGACTTCCGAGGTTCCGGGCAAGCCGAGGCGGCTGGGACGCGGCTTGAGCAGTTTGATCGAAGTTCGAACTCCGGTGGCGGTTCCGGCCCCAAGTGAAGTTCATGCTTTGCCGCAACAGCAAGGCACGGCTTCGAGCGGGCTGGAATCGATCAGAATCGAGCTCATACGACCTAACAAATACCAACCTAGACGCGGATTCGATGAATCATCACTTCTTCAACTCGCCGAATCTATCAAGCACTCGGGGCTCATGCAGCCTGTGATTGTTCGTCGGAGCGAGAGCAGTGGGGGGGAATTTGAGCTGGTTGCGGGCGAGCGCCGGTGGCGCGCCGCGAAGCTTGCGGGCCTTGCCGCGATCCCCGCGCTGGTGCGCGACCTTTCCGATGAGGAGAGCGCCGAGTGGGCGATCGTCGAGAATGTTCAGCGTGAGGACCTCAACCCGATCGAGCGCGCGTGGGCGTTTCGAGCGTTGATGGATCGATTCGGACTATCGCACGGCCAGATCGCGGAGCGTGCCGGCCTGGAACGGTCGAGCGTCGCGAACACAATCCGTCTGACCGAGCTCGAAACGCAGATCCAGGAGATGATCAGCGCGGGGCGCCTGAACTTCGGGCACGGACGGGCGCTGCTCGCCGTCGGTGCGGGAGAAGGGCGGGTTTCGCTGGCGACCGAAGCCGCTCGCGAAGGCTGGAGCGTGCGGCGGCTGGAGCGTGCCGCGGCGAACATTGCGATCCTGAAGAAGGCTGCCGCGGCCACGGTTCCCGCGCCCCAGACCAAGCCGGTCTCGATCGAAGACCTGGAGCGACGGCTCGGCGAGTACCTCGGCACGCGGGTGACGATCGTCACCAACCGCGGGGGCAAGCGCGGGCGCATCGCCTTTGAGTTCTATGGACTCGATCACTTCGACGGACTGATGAGCCGCATCGGGTTCGTCAATTCCTGACTATGGGACCGGCTCGACAGCGCGGAAACTGTGCAATCTTGCAATCTGCGCGCAGCGTGGCTAGCGTCATAGCGATCAGAGGGGCACAGATCCGTGTGCGATCGTCATAAATTCGCACACTTGTGTGCGTAGAGCCCTGCAGAAAACACAAATGAGAGGTTCCCATGGCCAAGAGAGGCAGACCATCCCTGTCGGGGGTTTCGAGTTCAACGTTGCAGGCCGAGCTTGAGCGGCGCGAGAAGAAGAACTCGAAGCTTTACCGTCAGCACGCGGACCTTGTCCGGCGGCTTCACGCCCTGGAATCAAGGATTCAAGCGGCGGGGGGGTCGCTGAACGGGGGCGGGGGCGGCGGCGGTCGTCGCGGCCCGGGCGGCGGCAGGCGCCGTGCCAAGAACGACATGAGCCTGGTCGAGGCGCTCTCGAAGGTTCTCAAGAACCGCACGATGGGCGTGACCGAGGTCGCGGCGGCGGTGCAGAAGGCGGGCTATAAGACGACGTCGAAGACGTTCCGCACGATCGTCAACCAGGCCCTGATCAAGCACACGGACCGCTTCAAGAAGGTCGAGCGCGGACAGTACACTGCCGCGTGAGCCTGATTTCCTAGTCATGTGACGATGGCGCGCCGCGGACGCGGCGCGTCGTCGCGCGCATAAGTAACTTCGCGACCGGCGTCGTGCGCGGCAGAACGCGGGAATAAGGCGAGGGGCGAGCGCGCTCAGTGCGGCATGGGCGTCGGCGTCAGGCGGCTGGGGCGGTCGAGCAGCCAGAAGCGGCCGAGGTCTTCGTTGATGAGGCGGCCGTTGGTGTCGAGCGTGACGGCGAGGGAGTTGTCGACATCGACGTGGCGCTGCGAGAGCGTCTGGAGGTCGGGCGTGACGTTGCCGCGGATGTCCTCTGCCGCGGAGTAGCTGTAATCCTGGCTCGAGCACGCGGTGAGGAGCGCGCCGGCGAGTGCCGCGGCGGCGACCAGGGACGAGCGGCGGAGTGAGTGAAGACGCATTGGCGGACTCCTCGTGCGGACGGCGTGTGAAGGCTCAGAGTTGTACCGGCCCGGGGTCCCCGCGTCAATCGGCGGATTGACAGGGCCGGCACTCGCGAAACTCCATTCGATGGTTCCTTGCCGCGGGTTCCGTGAAGTTCGTTGTTTGAACGGTAGGAACTTCAACGCGGCATTGATTCGACCCGTTCCTCGGGCCGATCTGGTCCTTCATGACCATCGGCAGCGTTCCCAATCTCGGCGGTCTCGACGTTCGTGATACGGTCGGTATCGCGGTCGCGGCGAAGTCTTTGAATGCCGCGAAGCGAGAGGGCGAGGCGATGATCGCCATGCTCCGGCAGGCCGAGGATCTCGCGCGGCAGGGCGGCGCGAACGCGCCGGCGAGTGGCGCGCCGGCCGGCCGGCTCGACGTGCTCGCCTAGGCCGGGCCAGACCGAGTCGATCGCTGTGCGGTTCACATGATGAAGTTGTTCGCGGTGTCGCGGCGCGATGACGTCATCGCGATGACGCCAGCATGAAGACGTGGTGTCGCCGGCGAAGTGTGCCGCGGGGAAGCGGCGCGCTCGAGGTCAGGAGCGCGGCAACGCGTCTTGTTGAATGCAGGCGACGACTCGAGTCGTGCCGCGCGATGAGAGTCGCGCCGCGCAGCGCGGGTTCCCTGCGCGGCGGCGTGGTACGCTGGGCGTGAGACACGGGAGCACGGCGTGGACCCGGAGCGCCTCAAGCAGTTCTTTGCCGCGCGTCACGCGTGCGTGCGGATCGTCACGTCGGAAGAGTCCGAGGCGCTGTCGCTCGTGCTCGACACGGCGCGGTCGCTGGGGCTGGACGCGTGGGGGTGGTCGGCGACCGAGGGCGTGCGGCGGATGTTTTTCGCGGACGATGCGCCGGTTCCCGACACGGCCAATGCCGCGGCGGGGATGTTCTGGCTCTGCCGCAACCTTGCATCGCCGAGCCTGATCGTGACGCGGGACCTGGCGCCCGAGCTCGAGAACAGCGTGAACCTGCGTGCGTTCCGCGACCTGCTCGAGGGGGTGCGCGGGGAGCGGATCGGGTGCGGGGTGCACGGGGTGACGGGTCGGCCGCTGCGTTCGGCGGTGACGATGATCGACTGCGTGGAGCGCGTGCCGGCGGTGATCGAGGCGTCGAGCGCGCGGTACGAGATCGCGGCGCCGGACGACGACGAGATCCGCGACCTGGCGCGCTCGACGCTGAAGGCGATCAACAAGGAGGGCGCGGCGAAGATCGAGATCAAGGTGTCGGGGAGCGAGGGTGCGTTTCTGTCGCGGCTGGTCGAGAACATGCGGGGGCTGACGCGCCGGCAGGTGAGGCAGCTTGTGGCGGGGATTGCCGCGGCGGACCGCGAGATCACGGACGACGATCTCGAGCGGCTGCAGCGCGGCAAGAAGGAGCTGCTGCAGAGCGCGGGGGTGCTGGACTTTGTCGAGGCGCCGACATCGATGGACGCGATCGGCGGGCTCGGGACGCTGAAGGAATGGCTGCGGGCGCGGGAGAAGAGTTTCGGGAAGCGGGCGGCGGAGTTCGGGCTTGTGCCGCCGCGGGGCGTGCTGCTCTTGGGCGTGCAGGGGGCGGGGAAGAGCCTGGCGGCCAAGGCGATCGCGACGGCGTGGCGGCGGCCGTTGATGCGGCTTGATCCGGGCGCGCTGTTCGACAAGTACATCGGGGAGACGGAGCGGAAGCTGCGGGAAGCGTTGCGGCAGGCGGAGGCGATGGCGCCGGTGGTCTTGTGGATCGACGAGATCGAGAAGGGCTTTGCGGGCAGCGCGAGCACGAGCAGCGATGGGGGGGTGGGGCGGCGCATGTTCGGGACGCTGCTCACGTGGATGCAGGAGCACCGCTCGCCGGTGTTCCTGGTGGCGACGGCGAACGACATCGAGGCCTTGCCGCCGGAGTTGCTTCGCAAGGGGCGGTTCGACGAGATCTTCTTCGTGGACCTGCCGGGGCGGGAGGCGCGGCGGGCGATCTTTGCGATTCACCTGAAGGCGCGCAAGCAGAACGTGGCGGAGTTTGATCTTGATGCGCTGGCGGATGCGACGGAGGGGTACAGCGGGGCGGAGATCGAGGCGGCGGTGTTGAGTGCGGCGCATGGGGCGTTTGCGCGGGGGGCGGGGGGTGGTGGAAGCGGTGGTGGGAGTAGTGGGGGAGTTGTGATGACGACGGCGTCGGTGATCGAGTGCGCGCGGGGGAGTCCGCCGCTGTCGGTGACGATGCGGGAGGCGGTGGAGGGGTTGAGGGAGTGGGCGCGGGGGAGGTGTGTGGGGGCGGGGTAAAGTCGCTCGCGCGAAGGGACTCCGGATCGAGTATTCTCGATGGCATCGAACCGGCGGAGACGTTCAGGGGGCAGCGTGGCGGAGAAGCGTTCAGGCGGTAAGAAGCGCGGCAGGCCATCATCCACCCCGCGCCCGAGAAGCGGCGACACGCCCGCCGCGCCCGACCCCGGCACCAATACCGACCTCGCCTTCGCCGACACCCTCTGGAAATCCGCCGACGCCCTCCGCGGCCAGGTCGACGCCGCCGAATACAAGCACGTCGTCCTCGGCCTTCTCTTCCTCAAGTACATCTCAGACTCCTTCGAGGACCGCCGCGAGCGGCTGAAGACCGAGCTCGAAAAGGACGGCCTCAAGGGCAAGCAACTCGAAGCCCTCCTCGAGAGCCGCGACGAGTACACCGCCGAGCGGGTCTTCTGGGTCCCGCCTGAATCGCGCTGGCCCAACATCCAGAACCAGGCCGCCCGCCCCGAGATCGCCACGCTCATCGACGACGCGATCCTCGCCGTCGAGCGCGACAACCCGGGCCTCAAGGGCAAGCTCCCCCGCGACTACGCCCGCCGCGGCATCGAGCCGGTGAAGATGAAGGGGCTCATCGACCTCATCGCCAACATCGGCTTCAAGGGCGGGCGCGCCAAGGCCCGCGACACGCTCGGGCGCGTCTACGAGTACTTCCTGGGCAAGTTCGCCGCCGCCGAGGGCAAGCTGGGCGGCGAGTTCTACACGCCGCGCGGCGTTGTCCGCGTGCTGGTCGAGATGCTGGAGCCCTACGAGGGCCGCGTCTACGACCCCTGCTGCGGCTCGGGCGGCATGTTCGTGCAGTCCGAGCGCTTCGTCGAGAAGCACGGCAACAAGGACGAGATCTCCGTCTTCGGCCAGGAGTCCAACCCCACCACGTGGCGGCTGGCCCACATGAACCTCGCTATCCACGGCATCGAGGCCAAGCTCGGCGAGAAGCCCGCCGACACGTTCCTAAGCGACCAGCACCCCGACCTCAAGGCCGACTACATCCTCGCCAACCCGCCCTTCAACGTCAGCGACTGGTCGGGAGCGCTCCTCCGCGGCGATAAGCGATGGACCTTCGGCGACCCGCCCGTCGGCAACGCCAACTACGCCTGGATCCAGCACTTCGTCCATCACATGACCGTGCCCAACGGGCGCGGCGGGGGCGTGGCCGGGTTCGTCATGGCCAATGGCTCGCTCTCCAGCAACACCGGCGGCGAGGGCGAAATCCGCAAGAAGATCGTCGAGGCGGACCTTGTGGACTGCATCGTGGCGATGCCCGCGCAGCTCTTCTTCACTACCGGCATCCCGGTGTGCCTGTGGTTCCTGACTCGCGACAAGACCGGCAAGAACATCAGGAGCGGCACGCCCAATCGCAAGGAGGGCCGAAAGGGCGAAACGCTCTTCATCGACGCCCGCAAGCTCGGCACGATGCAGACGCGCGTATTGCGAGTTCTCTCTGGCGACGGCGAGGGTGACCCGTCGCCCGATTCCGACATCGGCCGCATCGTCTACACCTTCCGCCAGTGGCGCGGCGAGCCCGCGCCGGCGTGGTGGGACGCGAAGAATCACGGCGAGTGGAAGTTTGCGCCCGTCCCGGGGTTCTGCAAGCCCGCGACGACCGCCGAGATCGCGAAGCACGGGTTCGTACTCACGCCCGGTCGATTCGTCGGGGCGGAGGATGCGGAGGAAGATCGTGAGCCGTTCGCGGAGAAATTCCCACGGATGGCAGCAGAACTTGAGCACCACATCACCGAAAGCGAGAGGCTCGCAGATAGGGTTCGGACTGCCCTAAGCAGGGTCGGCCGTGGATAGCGACCCCCTATACGCATCTGTATTTGCGTCATGCCCACCCGAATGGCGAGTGGTGCCATTCGCAATCGCGGTCGACTTCAAGGAGGGGCCAGGGATTCTCGCCAAGGACTTCCGAGCCGAAGGAGTGCCGCTGCTTCGGCTCGCGTCAATCGAGCATCCATTCGCAGACCTCACAGGATGCAATTACTTGGATCCTGCCATGGTCGCGCAGAAATGGGAACACTTCCGCGTAGAAGTTGGCGATCTTCTGGTAAGCACGAGTGGGACGATCGGACGGGTGAGCGTCACTACCGAGGCGGTTCGCGGGGCTATTCCCTATACCGGGATCATCCGAATGCGCCCCGCAGGGGCCGAGGTGGACAGCGGCTTTCTCCGGTATTTTCTGACTTCGCCTCTCTTCGCGCAGCAGGCGACAGCGGCGGCAGCCGGAAGTGTCTTGAAACACTTTGGTCCTTCGCACTTGCGGGAAATGTCGTTCCTGATTCCGCCGCTCCCCGAGCAGCGAGCGATTGCTGATGTGCTGGCTGCCCTCGACGACAAGATCGAGCACAACCGCCGGACGAGTCGGGCGTTGGAGGGGCTGACGCGAGCGATGTTCAAGGCGTGGTTCGTGGACTTCGAGCCCGTCCACGCCAAGGCCGCCGGCGCCACCGCCTACCCTGGCATGCCCCCCGAAGCCTTCGCCGCACTCCCGACGAACTTCACCGGCTCCCCGCTCGGCCCGGTGCCTAGGGGATGGGAATTGAGGCGCCTTCAAGATGTCCTGACTTTGCACTACGGCAAGTCGCTGAACAAGACCCAACGCGTGCCGGGGACCGTGCCGGTGTATGGCTCAGGCGGCGTAAACGGAATGCACAGCGAATCCCTCGTGCCGGGACCAGGCATCATCGTGGGGCGAAAGGGCTCGGTGGGCACGCTCTACTGGGAAGATCAAGCGTTCTTCCCGATCGATACGACCTTCTACGTCGAGCCGACAGCTGACCTCCGGCTGCACTACCTCTTTGAACTCCTCCATACGCTCGGCTTGGAGACGATGAACACTGACGCCGCGGTTCCGGGCCTGAATCGGGACAACGCCTATCGGCTGGACATTGCGGTGCCTCCCAGCGCTCTAGCGGGTTGCTTCGAAGAGCAGGCAGAATCGCTGCGAGACCTGGTCAGCCATTTGGCGGCTGAATGCCGCAAGCTCGCCGAACTCCGCGACTACCTCCTCCCCAAACTCCTCTCCGGCGATGTGCGGATCGGCGCTGCCGGGCGTGCCGCCGCGGGGGCGAGGGGGTAGCCATGTTCCCCATCGTCCGCGTCAACTCCGAGACGGCCGTCGCGCTCGAGCAACTCGGGACGAAGGGCAAGTTCTGGTACACCGCAGAAGACGGCCGGCGGATGCTCTTCAAGGCCGAGGAGCGCGGCACGGGCGAGGACTGGGCGGAGAAGGTCGTGTGTGAGCTCGCCGCGCTTCTCGGCCTGCCGCACGTGCACTACGAGATGGCGTTCGACATCGCGACCGGCAAGCCCGGCGTGGTGAGCGCCTCGTTCCTCGGGCCCGAGGAATCGCTGAGCCATGGGAACACGCTGCTCCTGGCCTTCAATCCCGAGTACCCGACGGACCACCGGCGGTTCAAGGTTGCCGAGCACACGATCGCGGCGGTGGCCAATGTGTTGGACGTGATCGAACCCCCGATGCCGGCGTGGACGGGCGATGCGCCCGAAGCGGTCGGGACCGCGATCGAGTTTTTCTGTGGCTACCTGATGCTTGACGCATGGGTCGCCAATCAGGACCGTCACCACGAGAACTGGGGTGCCGTGTGGTCACGCGGCGAGCTTTGCCTGGCGCCGTCGTATGACCACGGTGCATCGCTTGCTCGAAACCTGGACGACGAAGAGCGGGAGGCCCGGCTGACATCACGCGACGCGAGGAGGCGGGTTGCACACTTCGTAACGCGGGCCAGGACGGCCCTCTATGCCGAGCCGACAGCCGAGCGATCACTTCTCACGATCGACGCGTTCGACGCGATGTGCCGATGGGCGCCGGATGCGCGCGAGGCGTGGACGGACAGGTTGCGGAGGATCGAAGACAGCGAAGCGGCGCGTGTGCTCGCGAAGGTGCCACACGACCGCCTTTCGGCCACGGGGCGCGAGTTTACGCTACAGTTGCTGGTGGAGAACAGGAAGCGGATTCTCGCTCCGCGAGGCCGGCAGGCATGACGAACCGTCTCTTTGTAGCGTGGCGGTCGGACGACCAGAACGGGGGGAGCTGGGGTCCTGTCGGCGTTCTCGAGCGTACGGCTCGTGGGTATCGCTTTGCGTACACCAGGGGGGCGCGCACGCTTGCCGGGTTCCACCCGTTCCCCAGGATGAATGATCTTGATCTTGTGTATGAGTCGGATGATCTCTTTCCGATCTTCGCCAATCGGCTCATGAACACGCGCCGGCCGGAGTACCGACCCTCCCTGGTCTGGAGCGGGTTCAACCCTGACCAGCCCCCCGACCCGATCCAGCTCCTCGGCGTGACCGAGGGACTGCGCCAGACGGACGCGCTGGAAGTTTTTCCATGCCCCGAGCCCGACGCCAACGGCTGCTTCACGGCGAAGTTCTTCCTTCACGGCCTTCGTCACGCGCAGCCCGAAGCGATCGAGCGCGTCGGGCGATTGGTCGCCGGTGAGGAACTGCGTCTGGTGCCTGAGGAGAACAACCCGCACGACTCACAGGCCGTCGCCGTCTGGACCGTGCGTGCCGGTGATTTCCGCATCGGGTACGTGCCGCGATACCTCGCTCGAGATATCCGGACGCTCTACTCACGATGCGGTGCGGACTTCGCGCGATTGTTCGTGGAGCGATTGAATTCCAGGGCTCCCCTCCAGCAGCGCGTGCTCTGCCGCATGAACGCCTGCTGGCCTCCCGGGTTTCGCCCTTGCTCCGGGGAGGAGTTCCATCCAATCGCCCACGAGGCCATAAACGTGCGGGGATCAAACGGTGCACGAGCGTGATGTCGAACTCGCGGCCGCGGGCGCTCTTCGGTCGCTCGGGTTCGACGTGCGCCACGGCCCGGAGCTGGGACCGTCGAGCGCGCGATCAGAGCGTGGGTCGTTCGCAACGGTCCTCCTCGCCGATCGGCTGAGCCGCGCCGTTGCGTCGCTCAATCCTCAATTGCCACCGTCTGCTGTTACGCAGGTCGTGCGAGCGGTCACCCAGCCCGCGCCCCACTCCACCCTTGTTGAGAACAACCGTCGCTTCCATGTACTCCTGACCGATGGCGTCGAGGTCGAGTACAAGGACAACCGTCCCGGAGGCAGCGGCGAGCCAAGAGCCTGGCGCGCCCGCATCATCGACTTCGACAACCCCGCGGCCAACGACTATCTCGTCGCCACGCAACTCACGGTAGAAGGTCCTGCCGGAAAAACGATCCGCCTCGACCTCACGCTCTTCATCAACGGGTTGCTTCTGGCGCTCGTCGAGTTGAAGGATCCTGCCGACCCTTCCGCCGATCTCTGGGCTGCCATCGACCAGTTCCGCCGGTATCGCGAGACCGCCCCGGACCTCCTCATCCCCAACGCCATTCTCGTTGTCTCCGATGGTCTCCTCACGCGCGTGGGTTCAATCACCAGCGGCCGGCAGCGATTCATGCCGTGGCGGTCCTTCAAAGGGGAGCCGACACTCGAGGGCCTTATCCGCGAATTGTTTGAGCCGCGGGCGCTGCTCGACTACCTGCGCTCCTGCGTCGTCTTCGAAGAAGACGAACGCGGCAACATCGCCAAGAAGATCGCAGGCTATCACCAGTTCCGCGCCGTGCGCAAGGCCCGGGCCAGCGTGCTCGCGGCCCTCAAGCCGCCGGTGGGCGTGAACACGAGCGAGGAGGCGGGCAAGGGCGGGGTGATCTGGCACACGCAGGGCTCCGGCAAGAGCCTGACCATGCTCATGCTCGCGGGCTCGCTCATCCGCGAGCCGGCGATGGCCAACCCGACCATCGTCGTCGTCACCGACCGCAACGACCTGGACGACCAGCTCTTCGGCACGTTCGCGATGGGCCGGGCGTTGCTGCGGCAGGACCCGGTGCAGGCGACCAGCCGGGGGCACCTGAAGGAACTGCTGGACCGGGCCTCCGGCGGCGTGGTGTTCACCACCATCCACAAGTTCACGGAGGACCACGGGACGATCAGCGAGCGGGCCAACGTGGTCGTCATGACCGACGAGGCCCACCGCAGCCAGTACGGGTTCGTGGACGGCGGGGCCAAGTGGATGCGCGAGGCCCTGCCCAACGCCACGTTCATCGGGTTCACCGGCACACCGATCGACCGCGACGACAAGAGCACGCCGCGGGTCTTCGGCGAGTACGCGGACGTCTACGACATCCGCCGGGCCGTGGAGGACGGGGCGACGGTCCCGATCTATTACGAGCCGCGGGTGGTGAAGCTCACCATTGATCAGACCGGCGCCGAGAAGGCCGAACAGCAGCTCGCCGAGTACGCAAAGGCCGATGAAGCCGGCGAGGACGCGGACGAGAACGTCCGCATCCCGCTGGAGGCGCTGGTCGGCGCGCCCGAGCGATTGAAGCAAGTGGCGGCCTTCATCGTGGAGCACTGGGAGAAGCGGCGGGCCGCGATGGAGGGGAAGGCCATGGTGGTCACCATGAGCCGCGACATCGCCGCGCGGCTGTACGAGGAGATCAAGGCCCTGCGACCCGCGTGGCACGACGCCGACGACGCCAAGGGCATCATGAAGGTGGTCGTCACGGGCGGGCCGGATGACCCTGAGCCCCTACGCGGCCACGTGCGGAGCAAGGCCCAGCGGCAGCGGCTGGCCGAGCGATTCAAGGACCCGGCCGACGACTTCCGACTCGTCATCGTGGTGGACATGTGGCTGACGGGCTTCGATGTGCCGTGCGCGCACACGATGTACCTCGATAAGCCGCTGGCCGGGCACAACCTCATGCAGGCCATCGCCCGCGTGAACCGCGTCTACGGCGACAAGCCCGGCGGCCTGATCGTGGACATGCTGGGGCTGGCGGATCAGCTCGCCGACGCCCTCGCGACCTACGCGCAGGCGACCGGCGAAAACGAGAAGCCGATCCGCGAGATCCAGGACGAGGCAGTGCCCGCGATGCAGGCGGCGTTCGAGAAGCTGGTGGGTTTCTTCCACGGTTTCGAGTACGCGCGGGCGCTTACGGCCCAGCCCAAAGACGTTCTGAAGGTGTACCTGGCGGGCGCGGACCACGTGTTCGGGCAGGATGACGGTTGGAAGCGATTCCGCACGCTGGTGAAGGAGCTCTCGACGGCCTTCGCGCTGGCGGTCCCCCGCAAGGAAGCGGACGCGATCGCCCCGCACTTGGCGTTCTTCCAGCGGCTGGCGGCGATGATCCGCAAGCGGCTTGCCGACGAGCGTGGTCCTTCCGGCGGCACGGGCGCCACCGACATCGACCTCGCCGTGCGCCAGGTCATCGGCGGAGCCGTGGAGGCGGGCGAGGTCATCGACCTCTTCGCCGCGGCCGGGCTGGACGCGGCACGGTTGGACATCCTCTCTGAGGATTTCCTCCAGCGCGTCTCGGCGCTCGAACAGAAGAACGTCGCCCTGGAGACGCTGCGGAAGCTCCTCAACGACCAGATCAAGATCACCGAGCGAAAGAACCTGGTGCAGAGCCGGCGTTTCCGCGAGGCGCTCGAAAAGGCGATGCTGCGCTACACCAACAAGCAGATCACCACCGCCGAGATGATCGCGCAGCTGCTCGAACTTGCAAAGTGGGTGCGCGAGGCCCAGAAGCACGGGCAGGAACTCGGCTTGAACGATGAAGAGACGGCTTTCTACGACGCGCTGGCCGAGAACGGCTCGGCGCGACAGGTCATGAAGTCCGACGCGCTGCGTCTGATGGCGCGCAAGCTGGCCGAAATGGTTCGGGACTTGCCCAAGCTCGACTGGACCGAGCGAGAATCGGTTCGCGCCGACCTTCGCCGCAGAGTCCGCCGGCTGCTCGCCCTGTACGGGTATCCGCCGGATCTGTCGGAAGGTGCGACGCAGCTCGTGCTGAAGCAGGCGGAGCTTTCGACGGCGGCGGAGGGGTCCGAGGGATAGATGGGGGGGACGTGTCGCCGGGCCTGCCGCGCGCGGGGTCTTTGTGCGTCTGGGCGCGTGGCGGTTGTGGATCGGTGACGGAGGTCTACAGTGACGCCCATCCCTGTTCGCATCCTTCTGGAGCGTCCGCATGTTCACATCGATCAGCGTTGCATCGAAGCCCAGGGCCGCGGGCGCTGCCGTGGTCCTCGGGTATTTCAAGGACCAGGGGCTCGACCGCAAAAGCGCGAAGTTCGATGTGGGCGGGGCGTGCGCGGCGGCCCTGAAGCGCGGCGAGGCCAACGGGGATGCGGGGTCGGTGATCGAGGCGTTCCCTGATGCGAAGGCCAAGGGGGCGCCGGGGCGGTTCCTCCTGGTGTGTCTCGGTGAGGAGGGGAAGTTCGAGCCGGGGTCGTTGCGGGGCGCGGCGGGGAACGTGGGGCGGCGGCTGGCGGCGATCAAGGCCGACAGCGTGCAGGTCGAGCTTTCGGGCGCGGTGGACAGCGCCGAGGCCGATGCGGGGGCGTGCGGGAGCGCGTTCGGGGAGGGGCTCGGGCTGATCGGCTGGGTGTGCGACCAGTTCAAGGGCACGGGGGGGAAGACGCCGAAGCGCGGCAGGCTGTCGGTCGCGTCGAGCGATGCGACGTTCCGGGCGGGGGTGGAGCGGGGCCTGGCGCTGGCCGAGAGCGCGAACTTCACGCGGACGCTGAGCCAGACGCCGCCGAACGTGGCGACGACTTCGTGGATGGCGGATCAGGCGAGGAAGCTGGCGCGGAAGGTCGGGCTGGCCTGCCGCGTGTTTGAGGGGGCGGAACTGGCGCGCGAGCGGTTCGAGGGTCTGATCAACGTGGGGAAGGCGAGCGAGAACAAGCCGGTGATGATCCGGCTGGAGTACAGGCCCAAGGGTGGTGGGGGTGGCGGGGGGAAGAAGCCGATCGTGCTCGTGGGCAAGACGATGACGTACGACACCGGCGGCCTCTCGCTGAAGATCAACAACGGCATGGTGGGGATGAAGAGGGATAAGGATGGCGGGTGCGCGGTGCTGGGGGCGATGCACGCGATCGCGACGGTGATCAAGCCGCGGCGGCGGGTGGTGGCGCTTCTGGCGTGCGCGGAGAACTCGATCAGCGATGAGGCGTACCGGCCGGACGATGTGATCACGTACCGCAACGGGGTGACGGTGGAGGTGACGAACACGGACGCGGAGGGGCGGCTGGTGCTGGCCGATGCGTTGTGCTGGGCGTGCGAGAAGGAGGAGCCGCAGTACATCGTGGACCTGGCGACGCTGACGGGGGGCGTGGTGGTGGCGCTGGGGTCGACGTACTGCGGAATGTTCTGCGAGGATGACCGGCTGCGGGCGAAGGTGGAGGAGGCATCGCGCGTGAGCGGGGAGCGGGTGTGGCGGCTGCCGATGCACGATGAGTACCGGGACATGATGAAGAGCCCGGTGGCGGATATCTTGAACAGCAACCCGAACCGCAAGGCGCACCCGATCCAGGGCGCGGCGTTCCTGAGCTATTTCGTGAAGCCGAAGGTGCCGTGGTGCCACCTGGACATCGCGGGTGTGCACGTGGCGGAGAAGGGCGGCGGGTGCTTTGTGGAGGGGCCGACGGGGTGGGGGGCGCGGCTTTTGGCGGAGATGATGGAGAGGGAGTAGGCGGTGGAACCTTGGCTGCATCGTGTCCCGAAGCTGCTGACCGTTGCCGACATCATGAGTCCCGCTGCGGACGTCAAGGCCTGTTCGTGGACCGTCGCCACATCGTGCCCGTCGGCGCGGAGAGCCGCGATGCCGCGCATCCCGATGTTCTCGTCGAGCTTGAGTTTCACGCGGGCTTCTTGAGCGGGATGTCCACGTGGCGCTCGCGGCTCATCTCGGCGCCGTAGGCGATGCGCGCGCTCACCCCGGCTGCTTTTCCTTCTTCGGCGGCTTCTTGGGCGGGGGCGTGTACTTCTCGACGACGAACTCGACGGCCTGGCCGCCGTTGGGCTGGCCGTCGGGGCCGAGCATGCGGCCTTCCTTGTCGAAGGAGAGCGTGGTCTTGCGGTTGGTGCCGTCGGTGTCGCCCTGCTTGCCGTCGTCGATGATCTCGACGTCGAAGCCGGTGACCTCGTCCTGGGCGTTGCGCTTCAGGGTGATCTTCGAGACGAAGGCGATGTGCTGGAGCGCCTTGTCGTCGCCGGGGCGGATGGGCCACTTGAAGACCAGCTCGATGTCCGCGCCGTTCTTCATGTGCTTGATCACGTCCTCTTCGATGTCCTGGACCTTTTCGACGTCGGTGTCGATGCCGCCGAGGATCTCGCGCGACTGGCGCTTCTCCTTGATGTACTTCTCCTTGCCCTTGGTGATTTCCTTGGTGGTCGCCGTGCCGCGCTCCGCGCCGGCGCTGATGTACCCGGCGCCCTTGAGGATCTCGTAGATCTGCTGGGCGTTGAGGGGCAGGTTGATGGTGGGGTTGATCTGGTCGAGGTACTTGAGGGAGCGGGCGATCGATCCCGGCCCGCAGCCGTTGTGCTCTTCGGCGACGCCCTGGATGTTGACCTCCTGGGTGCCGATGACGACGGGCTTGTCGATCTTGACGGTGCCGGGGGGAGCGCCGTTCATGTTGAACGCCGGCCCGGGGCGGTAGTCGATGCTGCTGCCGCCGCCCGGCGGGTTCTCGCCGAACCCGGACTCGCCGCCGCCGAGGAGCACATCGTCCTGGCCGACGGGGAGGCCGAGGCGGGGCGGGGCCAGGGGCGGCATGTTGATGGGGTTGGGCGTGATCGCGACGGCGCAGTCGATCACGTTGGCCGGCACGCCCGAGGGGACCCCGAGGTTGAACCACACGTCGACCGGCATGCGGCCCCCGAAGTTCTCGTTCTGGTCGAAGTACACGGCGAGGTTGCGGATGGTCCACTGCGGCTGACCGCCGTTGACCGCCGTCATGATGTTCATCCACCCGAAGGCGCCGCCCTCGGGGTGCGCGAAGAACAGGGGAAGGTCGGTCGGATCGAACGTGATCCTCGCGCGGCCCCAGTCGGAGCGCGGCTCGACGTGCCCGCCCTGGCCGTCGGACCAGTTGATCTGCGCGAAGGCGATCTCGATGTCGCATTCGTCGGGGACGCCGTTCATGTTCAGGTCCTGGCTCGGGCCCTGCAGCAGATCCAGCGCGTCCGGGACGCCGTTGTTGTTGCAGTCCTGGGCACGCGCTGGTGCCGCGGCAAGGCAGAGGAGCGCTGCCGCCAGGGTCCACGGGGATAAGCGTCCGCCGCCGGCGCCGGTGCGCGTGGTCTTCATCGCGTGGTCTCCCGGTTGTTTCTGAACTCAACGCAGCGTACAGACATGTTGAGATCGGCGATAGGGCGTCGTCACATGCCCGCAGGCGGAATCGAGCACGGTTTCATGGGCGGATGCGCGGCGATAGGGAGGCGTTCCGTCCCCTGAACGGGTGCATGTCGCGGACGCTCGGGCGGGCGATCGGCGGGCGTGATGGAGGGGAGCGCCGGCAAGTGCCGGGCCCGGCGGGGGTTGGGCGCCGAGCGGCGCCGGGCACGCGCGGGGCGGCCGCTCCCTACTGTTGCGGCGCGAGAGATGAGCGTCATTCCAGACACCGCCCCGCCGCGCTTCGGGATCGAGGACGACGTGCCCGTCCAGGTGCGGTCGGGCGCCCCGGCGCCGCTGCGCATCGTGCTGAACCCGGCGGCGGCGGCCTCGACGCTCTGGCGTCACCGCGAGTTGATCCGCCAGTTCGCGTGGCGCGAGGTGGTGGGGCGGAGCAAGGGGACGCAGCTCGGGTTCCTGTGGACGTTCCTGAACCCGCTCCTGATCCTGGTCGTGAACACGTTCGTCTTTGCGATCATCCTGCGTCAGCAGTGGAGCGTGCTGGGGGGCGGGCCGGCGGAGTTCCCGCTGACCATGCTGTGCGGGATGACGATGTTCGGCGTCTTCGCGGAGACGGTGTGCGCGTCGCCGATGATGATCGTGTCGCGCCCGAACTTCGTGACCAAGGTCGTGTTCCCGATCGAGGTGTTCCCCGCCGCGACGCTGGGCTGCGCGCTGTTCTACGCGGCGATCAACGTGGTGCTGATCGTGGCGGGGACGGGGCTCCTGCTGAAGACGTTCTCGGCGACGATCTGGATGTTCCCGGTGGTGCTGGTGCCCCTGGTGACGCTCACGCTCGGGCTGTCGTGGTTCCTCGCGGCGCTGGGGGTGTTCCTGCGGGACATCAACTCGGTCGTGGGGCTGGTGGTGTACCGGGTGCTGGTGTTCATGACGCCCCTGTTCTTCCCGATCACGGCGGTGCCCGAGCGGTACCGGGGGCTGCTGGAGTACAACCCGCTGACGGTGATCGTGGAGAACGCGCGGCGGACGCTGATGTGGGGGCGCGAGCCGGACTGGGTGTCGCTGGGGTGGGTGACGGCGCTCGGGCTGGTCGTGATGCAGCTGGGCTACGCGTGGTTCGAGCGGAGCAAGCGGGGGTTCGCGGACGTGGTGTGAGGGAGAAGCCAGTCACCACAGAGACACCGAGACACAGAGAAGAAAAGAGCGTGCAGGCAGGGAACAGAACAAACATCGCGGACAGCCACGTCGCCGACCGCGCGACGATCGGCGCGTGCGCAGGGCAGGGCGGGCCGGGGGCGCGCAGGTCCGTCCCTGCTTTCTCTGTGTCTCTGTGTCTCTGCGGTGAGCGCTCCGCATGACCGCGCACGCCGCCAACCCGCCGCTCCGGGGCGCGCGTGACACCGCGCGGGAATCCCCGGGCGCGCCGCCGCCGGGCAGGGGCTCGCGGCTGGCGGTCGTTCGCATCGAGAACGCCGGCAAGTGCTACCACATCTACGCCAAGCCCTCGGACCGGCTGAAGCAGTCGCTGCTGGGCTGGCGGCGGCGGTACTACAAGGACTTCTGGGCGGTGCGGAACGTGAGCCTGGAGGTGCGGCGGGGCGAGGCCGTGGGCATCATCGGCGTCAACGGCTCGGGGAAGTCCACGCTCCTGCAGATGATCGCCGGGACGCTCACGCCGACCGAGGGGACGATCGAGGTTCGCGGCAGGGTCGGGGCCCTGCTCGAGCTGGGCAGCGGCTTCAACCCCGAGTTCACCGGGCGCGTGAACGTGTACCTCGCGGGGGCGATCCGCGGCATGACGCGGCGCGAGCTCGAGGAGCGCTTCGACGACATCGCGGGCTTCGCGGACATCGGCGAGTTCCTCGACCAGCCCGTGAAGACGTACAGCTCGGGGATGATGGTGCGCCTGGCCTTCAGCGTGCAGGTGCAGACCGAGCCCGACCTCCTGATCGTGGACGAGGCGCTGGCGGTCGGCGACAACCTCTTCCAGAAGCGGTGCTACCAGCGGCTGGCCGAACTCCGCGAGCGGGGCGTGACGCTGCTGTTCGTCTCGCACCAGCAGGAGGCGGTGCGGACGCTCACGACCCGGGCCGTGCTCCTGCACCACGGGAACGTCCGCGCGATCGGCGAGCCCGGCGAGGTGCTCCTGGACTACCGCCGGCTGCTCCACGCCGAGGAGCGCCGCTGGCTGGATGCGCGGCTGGCGCACGAGAGCGCGAAGCTCGCCGGGGGCGCGCCGTCCGCGGCGGCGCCCGGCGCGCCTGGGCCGCGGTCCGAGGACCGCACGAGTTTCGGCGACCTCGACGCCGAGATCACGGGCGTCGAGGTGCTCGACGGCGCGGGTGCCGCGTGCTCGGTCTTCCACCCCGGCGACACCCTGCGGTTCCGGGTCGGCTTCCGGGTCGCGCGGGAGATGAATCACCTCAACATCGCGCTGCGGGTGCGGAGCAAGGAGGGGGTGAAGATTTATTCGTGGGGGACGCTGAACCAGGACATCGCGGTCTGGGCCGGGAAAGCCGCGGGCCCGACGGTGTGGGAGCGGGTCTTCGCGCCCGGGGAATACACGGCCGAGTTCGACTGCCGCTGCGTGCTCGGCGGGAACTTTTACGAGGTGCAGGCGGCGGTCTCGGAGGAGAACGACCGGTACTACCAGGACCAGCGTATCCTTCACTGGCGCGATGAGGCCGCCTTTTTCCAGGTGCTCGTCGACCATCGCGAGCACTTTTTCGGCGGCGTCTGCGACCTCGGGATGAAGGCCGTTGTCAGCGACTGACTATCGAGCGATGTACGAGTCGTACTGGGCGCGTCCCGACCGCTGGGGGACGCACTCGTTCGACGATGCGCGCACGCTCGCCGAGCAGGTGCTGGGCGTGTGCGGGCCCGGGCGGCTCCTCGACGCGGGGTGCGGGATGGGCCTGCTGGTGCGGACGCTGCTGCAGATGGGCGTGGACGCGCGGGGCTGCGACGTGGCCCGGGCGTGCGTGGAGGCGGGCAACGCGGCGGCGCCGGGCCGGTTCCTCGAGGGGTCGCTGCTGAAGCTCCCGTTCGAGGACGCGGAGTTCGAGAGCGTGGTCTCGACCGACGTCCTCGAGCACCTGGCCGAAGAGGATGCCGCGCGGGCGATCGCGGAACTGGCGCGGGTCGCCCGCCGCAACGTTTTCCTCCGCGTCTCGGTCGAGCCCGACCGCGACGGCCAATGGCACCTGACGGTCAGGCCCCGCGAATGGTGGGAGCAGCGCCTGATCGAGGCGGGGCTGCGGAAGCACCCGTCGGCGCACCGCGTGGCGGCGTACAACGCGCTCGACCGCGAGGGGCCGCAGATCGCGCTGGCGTTCGAGAAGGTCCCGGGCGCGGCGCTCGTCGCCCACCCGCTCGAGGGCCTGCGGCGGGCGCGCGACCTCCACATGGACATGTCGCGCGAGGCCGGGCGCCGCTCCGATGCGCACGTCGCCCGCTACGCATGGGCGGCGCAGTTCGTCCGGCCCGGCGACACGGTGCTCGACGCGGCGTGCGGCCTGGGGTACGGCTCGGCGATCCTGGCGCGGACTTCCGGCGCGGCACGGGTGCTCGGCGTGGATTCGGACGGCGCGACGGTGAAGTACGCGGGCGACTGCTTCGCGGCCGACGAGGCCTGCCGCGAGCTCCTCGAGTTCCGCGAGGCGACGCTCCCCGATCTTTCCTTCCTGCCCGACGCGAGCGTGGACGTGGTCGTCTCCTTCGAGACGCTGGAGCACGTCGCGGACCCGGCGTGCGCGCTTCGCGAGTTCGCGCGGGTGCTCACGCCGGGCGGGCGCGTGGTGGCCAGCGTCCCCAACGACTGGAGGGACGCGTCGGGCAAGGACCCCAACCCGCACCATCTGCACGTGTACACGTGGGAGACTCTGGCCGCGCAGCTCTCGAGCGATTTCCTCCTGGAGCGTGCCGCGGCCCAGACCTGCGGCGGGGGCGTAAAGCTGGCCGACCGGGGGCGGCGGATCGTCGAGGCGGCTTTCACCGACGAGAGCGACGCGAGCGGCGAACTGCGCGAGGCGCCCGAGGCGGAGTGGTGGCTTGGCGCGGCCATGAAGAGTCCGCGGGGCGCGGGCAAGGCCGGCTACCGCGAGACCGCGTTTGCGGGCGCGCCCGCCGACGACGGCTACAACCTCACGGCGTTCGCGCGCGACTACGACAACCCGTGGCTGGTGCGCTCGATGGTGTCGATCGGGCTGCGCGCAACCCGCCCCGGCCTGCTGCGGCGGCTCGCGCGGGACACGCTCGCCGAAGCGCGCCCGGGCTCGGCCGACCGCGGCGCGGCGCTCTGCGTGCTGGCGTACCGGGAGATCGACGATCACGGATCGGGGCGGGGCGACGCGGCCCGGACGCGGGGGCTGCTGGCGGACATCGACGCCTTCGAACGCGACGCCGACGAATCGCCCAACGCGTGGCGCTGGCGGATCTCGAACCGGTACGCCGCGGCGGTGCTCCACCTGTGTTCCGGCGACCGGGGTGCGGCGCGCGCGGCGTTCGAGGCGTGCGCCGCGATGGACCCGTCGCGGTTCAGCCCCCTGCTGGCGAGCAAGACGGTGGACGCGGCGTTCATGGCCGGGACGCTGGCCTGCACCGACGGAGACGCGGAATCCGCGCGGCGGTGGTGGCGCGAGGGGGTGGCGGCGGCCGAGCGGGCCCTGCGCGGGCCGTGGCTGAACGCGCTGGGCGACCCGGCGCGTCCGCTGCCGTTCGGCCTACCGGAGGTGGCGGGGGTGGCCGACCTGGCGTCGCGGTGCGCCCACGGGCTGGACATGCTGGAGCGGCGCGGGCCGCTGTCGGCGCAGGTGTGGGCGGCGGGGAGCACCCGGACGTACAGCGACCTGCGGCGTTGGGCGTCGGCGCTCGAGCGCGCCAAGGGGTGGTACGAGGCGACGATCGACCAGCAGCGCGAGCACTCGGCGCGCCAGGCGCGGGCGTTCGAGGAGCAGCGCGCGTGGCTGGCAACGGTCGAGGAGGGCCGGGCGTGGGCGCAGTCGCGGGCCGCGGCACGCGAGACCGAGGCCGGGGCGCTCCGCGCGCGGGTGACCGAGCTCGAGTCCCGGGTGCGGGGCGCGGCCGATGCGGATCGGTCCGAGCGTGCCCTGCGCGAGCGGATCGGTGCGCTCGAGAGCGCGAAGGCATGGCTCGACGGCCAGGTCGAGGGCCTGCGCCGCGCGGTGGCCGACCGCGACGCGTCGGTCGAGCAACTCCGCGCGTGGGCGCGCCAGCTCAACGAGGCCCGGGAGTGGCTGTCTGAGCAGCGAGCATCGCTGGAGAACGCCGTGACCGAGCGGGAGCGCGTGATCAACGAGCTGCGGGCGTGGGTGAAGGAGCTGACCGACGGGCGCGACTGGCTCAACGCTCAGCGTGCGTCGCTGGAGGCGCAGGTGCGCGAGCGAGAGCGGGCCCGCGCGTGGCACGAGTCCGAGGCCGCGGCGTGGCGGGCCGGCGCCGACCGCCAGCGGGCGCGGGCCGACGAACTGGAGTCCGCTGCCGCGGCGCAGCGCGAGCACATTCGCAGGCTCTCGGCCCGGCTCGACGCCCTCGAGCGGTGCCTCGCGGCGCGGGTCCGGTCGGTCGAGGCGCTACCCTTGGTGCCCCGCGTCGAGGGCGCGGCGAACAAGAACCATGCGGCGGCCGACGGGCCCGGCCGGCGACCCGAGGCGCCGGACGAGGCCGCGGTGGCGTCTTCGGAGGAACGCTGAGTGATCGATCCCAGGTGTCCGGACTTCGCGGACGTTCCCGGCGGCCCGCGCCGCCCGCCGTTCGGCTACGCGCGG
>CAZCPB010000010.1:0-33184 GCA_964500365.1 uncultured Phycisphaeraceae bacterium | reverse complement strand
CTCGACCACGTCCGTGAACTGGCCGTCGCCGGTGCGCGCGTTGAGCCCGACGAGCGTGGGGTTGTTGAAGTCGATCGCGCCCGGGTCGCCGCCGCCCGTGCCCGAAGTCGTGTTCACGTCAACGCGGTACTCGCCGGTCAGGGTCGCCGGGGGCGGCAGGCCGTCCACCGCGCTCACGAGCACGTAGTACCGCTGGCCCTGCAGGCCGGTCGCGAAGGAGTAAGTGACCACGCTCGGGGTCGTGTCCGACGGCGGGACCGTCGTCGAGACGTCGCCCCCGGCCAGCAGCGTCCCGGTGTTGTCGAAAACGCGCACCCGCGGGGCGAAGCGCCCCTCGGCGCCGGAATAGCTGATCAGCGTGACCGACACCGGGCCCGTCTTGACGGGCAGGAAGTAGAACAGGTCCGTGTCGTTGTCGGGCTTGAGGAGCGGGTTGCCCGGCTGGCCGACCACGCCCGTGCCCACCGCGCCGTCGCCCGTGGTCGCGTTGAGCGGGATCTGCGTCGCCAGCGTGAACTCGCCCTCGTTGGGGTGGTCGTCGATCGGCGGGGCCGTGATGCCCAGCGAGTAGGCGCCGAAGCGGCCGCCGGTGTTCTCGACGAGCACGAAGTACGTCTGGCCGCGCGACACGCTGAACTCGCCCGAGTCGGCCGGAACGAACATGCCGCCGGGCTCGGACGCCGTGCCGGTCGCCAGGACGACCGGCGCCCCGCTCACCAGCCGGATGACCGTGACCTTGGGGAGCGCCGTGCTGTTGACCGGGCGCGACACGACCACCCGCGCCACGCCGCTGGCCGGGGAAATGAACTGGAACAGGTCGTCGTCGGTGATCACCTCCGTCACGCCCGCCTGGGCCCCGAGCCCCGTCGAGGGCTCAACGCTCACCGGCGTCGCGAACGAGTACTGGTCGGCGTCCGGGTGGTCGTCCGTGGTGGGGAACGTGAGCGTCAGCTTGTAGTCGCCGTAGTGCACCGTCGGGTCCGCGCCGCTGACCACGACGTAGTAGTACGGGAACGCCTGCCCGGTCGGGCCGTAGACGCGGTTCGGCGTCGGGGCGAAGCTCGCCTGCGCCGTCGTGGTCTGGGCGTCGAGGTTGTCGTTGAACGCGATCCGCTGCAGCAGCGGGTGACCCAGGGGGTCCACGTTCACCTCGTAGATCGTCACGAACGGGTCGAGCGTCTGCGCCGACTGGCTCTCGACCCGCAGGGTCATCGCCTTGTAGTCCTCGGCCCGGAACCGGAAGATGTCGGTGTCCCCGGCCTGTTCGAGCGTGCCGTTCACCTCGCCGCTGCCCAGGAAGTCGTACTGGGTCATGATCGGCGCGTGCGGGATGTCGCCGATGTCGGCCACGTCGTCCGAGTACGGGATGCCCGACAGCTCGAGCGTGTACGCCCCGGTCGTGCTGCCGCTGCCGAGGATGTTGATGAAGAACTGTTCGCCCGGCCGGGCCGGGAACTGGAGCGTCAGCGAGCCGTTCGACGAGGCCGTGCCGCCCGTCACGAGCGTCACGTCCCGGTCGAACACGCCCACGTCCGGGATCACGGTCGAGCCCTGGGTGCGCTGCACCGTGAGGGTCACCGTGCCGCGGGCGGTGGCGATGAAGGTGAACACGTCACCGTCCGTCGTGCTGTTGATCGTCCCGACGGCGCTGGCCCGCCCGTTGGTCCCGGGCACCGACGCGTCGTACGCCACCGGCAGCGGCGTCGCCCGCGCCACGTCGTCGTTGTGATCGTCCGAGACCGGGTCGAGGTCGCTCATCGCGTTGAGCAGCAGCTGGTAGACGCCGTTGGCGTGCCGCCAGTCCACCTCTTCAGGAAGCCGGGCCGTCCGGTTGTTCGGGTCCTCGGGCGTCCCGTTCACCCACTTCTGCCCGTTCTCGACCTGAATGTAATAGAACTCGCCCTCGACCACGGGGAAGACCACCCGCGGGTCGCGCCGAGTGAAGACGAACGCCGCGGGCGTGCCCGTCGTCGGCCCCGGGTTGAGCGTCCCCGTGAACGCCGGGTCGCCGGGTTCTCCCGTGACGCCGGGGAAGTCGTTGTTGTAGTCGACCTGCGTGAAGTCGCCGTCGAAGACGCGCAGCGCCCCGTCGAGCGGGCTCTCGAACGTCCGCGTCTGGGTGGTCGGGTCGCCGTTGATGTACTCGGTGAACTCGGCGTTGAACGAGAACGTGCTCAGCCGCACTTCGACAAAGCCGGACGCCTCGGCGCGGAAGTAGTACAGGTCCGTCTCGTCGAGGTCGTAGATGTTGCCGAACTCAGTGAGGTACGCGACCGACTGCGCGCTCGCCCCGCCCTTGAACGTCCGGACCGATTCGGCCTGGTTCACGGGCGTGATGTAGTTGGTCTGGTCGCCGTTCGTCGGCGACGTCGCCAGGAACTCCGCCCCAGCGAAGTTGCCGGCCTGCGGCGGATCCGAGAACGCCCCGTTGGGTGCCGTGTCGGGCGTCGGTACAAGCGGCGGGCGCGCATCGGAGGTCACCGAGACCTGGTACCGGCCGACCCCGACGCCCGTGTCGATGCTCACCTCGAGGTAGTACCGCTCGCCCGCCCACATCGGCGGGAGCGTCAGCCCGTTGAGCTGCGACCCCGGCAGCGCCCGCGCCGGGTCCACCCCGCCCGCCCGGCCGGTGTCGAACGGGAACGTGCTCCCGATCCCCAGCTGCGACGACCACGGCGCCGTGTCGACGTTCGCGTTCGTGAAGATCAGGTTGAAGTTCGAGTCGTACAGCCGGACCTGGAGGTTCGCGTACCCCTCGAAGTCGGGCTGGACCAGAATGTTCACCCGCGCCGCGGGCCTGTCGTGACGGTCCCAGAAATTCGGGTTGCCGTCGTCGAACACCGTCATGGCGAACACCGTGCCGCTCACCCCGTTCTCCGTCGGGAACGGGTTGGTCGCGTTCGCCGCGGCGCTGCCCACCGCCGCCATCGGGTTCCACACGTACGACGCGAAGCCCGCCCCGAGCCCTTCGATGTAGTCGAACCGCGCCATGCGGTTGGCCGTGAGCCCGTCGGCGCTCGTGAAGCTGCCGCCCGCGTACAGGATCGGGTCCTCGGTGATCCCGACGTCCGTGTCGGCGAGCACCACCAGCGAGTTGACCGCGCCGTTGCCCATGCCGCCGAACGGCCCGAGAGGGATCCACGCCTGGTTGGCCGGGAGCTGCGCGAAATCGAACGCGGCCATGCGCCCCGCGGCGTTGCCGCCCGCCATCGTGAACGCCCCGCCGGCCACCACCACCTCGGGCAGATCGGGGAACCCGCCCGCGCCGTCCGGGTCCGCAGGGTCCCACACCGCCAGCGCGTTGACCGCCGCGTCCATCCCGCCCGCCATCGCGTTCCACCCGCGATAGCCCAGGGTCGTGCCCACCCAGTTCGCCGGCGGCGCAGACCCGCCCGCGCCCGCGGCGTGCCACCCGCCGTCCCAGAACCCGATGAAATTGAGCGTCGTCGTGCCGGTGCTCGGGGTGTTGTCGCTTCCCGTGGTGAACGCGCCGCCCACGATCAGGCCGGGCGGCGGGTCGGGCAGCGTGCCGTTCCCGTCCGGGTCCGGCGGGTCGTACGGGAGAAGCGCGTTGACCTGCCCGTTGACGCCGTTGGCGGCGCCCGCGGCACCCAGACGCTGCCAGCCGAACGTCGCGTTCGTCTGCGAGTAGTTCGATCCGAACTTGGCGATGTTGTTGACCGCGACGTTCGGGGACGCCGTCCCGATGCCCGTGAAGCTTCCGCCGACGGCCATCGCGACCGTCGCCGCCGGGTCGGCCCCGGGGTTGCTCACGATGTCGCCGTTGCTCGCCACCGTGTCGTCGGGGTCGGCCAGGTCCTCGATGTATTGCGTGATGGCCCGCACGCTGGCCCCGGCCGAGAGCGTCGCGAACTGCGTGAGGTTCGTGCCGTCCCACTGCAGAAGCTGCGAGAAATCACCGCCGATGAACAGCGAAGGAACCAGATCGCCTCCAGGCCCGGTCCCGTCGATGTCGGGCAGGTCCACCACGCTCATGGCGCGCACGACGATCGGGCTCTGCAACCCGAGGCTGAACCAGAAGTAGTCGCCGCGTGACGGGTCGAACGCGAACGCCGCCAGCCCGTTGACCGTGATGATGTCGGTCGGCAGCGGACCGTTGGTCGCCTGCGTGAAGTTCCCGCCGACGAACAGGATGGGCTGAGTCGTCCCCGGCGCGGTGTACGTCGCCATCGCAAAGACGCTGCCGTTGAGCCCGAGCCGCGCCGGCCAGTAGTCCCCCGCGTCCCACGCCGCGATCCGGTTGACCGTGTTGGCGATGTTGCGGGTGACCGTGCCGGCCTGGGCGAACGCGCCGCCGAGGTACAGCGACGTCCCGTTGTCGTCGTTGCTCCCGCCGTACGTGCCCTGGTGGTCGAGCTGCGGCACGAAGCTGAAAAGGTCCACGTCCCCCGTCTGGTGGATGCGCCCCCACCCCGCGGCGGTGGAGAGCCAGCCGCTGTCCTGGATGAAGTTCCCCGCCGAATCCTGGATCAGGAAGGGAGTGCCCCACACCAGCGGCGTCGCCGACTCGAACGTGCGGCGCGAGTCGGCGCTCTGGTTCAGCGCCGGGGTGTTGGGGTGGTCGTCGGCCGTCTGCCCGCTGTTGGTGTTGAAGGTCGTCCCCGCCTCGACGAACAGCGAGTACTGGTTCAACCCCGTGTTCACGACGTCGAACCCGTCGACGATGATGAAATAGGTCTTGCCGCCCTCGAGCGTCGCCACGATCTGCGGGTTCGAGCCCGCGAAATCGTTGTTGAAGGCGACGAGGTTCCCGTTCGAATCGACCAGGCGCAGCGCCGGATCGAGCACCGGGAACAGCCCCGCCGGGATCGCGCTGATGATCGTCGATCCGCTGCTCTGGGCCGTGAAGCGGTACAGGTTGCTCTGGAACGCCACCGGGAACGCGGCCGTCAGATCCGCCGCCCGGCGCGTCACCGTGTCCACCGTCGGGTTGAAGTCCTTGGCCCCGACGTCCACGTTCAGCACGAAGTTCCCGGTCCCGACGTTGGCCCGCGCCAGCAGGAACTCGTCGCTCCGCGCGCGGATATAAAACGTTTTGCCCTGCGTCGAGCGCGTGAACGAGAACGCGTCGTTCAGCCGGCCCGGCGGCGAACTCACCGTCACCGGCTGGCCGTTCTCGTCGAACACGTCCAGGCGCGTGTCGAGCCGGTTGGGCGCCTGCGCGGTCGCCGCGAGGTTGAAGGTCACAATCCCGTCGTACTCGGGGTGGCCGGTCGGGATCACCAGCTTGTACACGGTGTCCGCCCCGACGATCGGGATGTTCCCGATGATCGGGTTGGTCATCCCCGGCATGTCCGTCGCCGGGTGGAGCACGCCGTTGAGCGAGTCTGTCAGAGCGCCGGTCTGCACCGCGGGCTTGACCGAGATCCGGTCCACCCGCAGCACGTACGCGCCCGTCGAGCCGGGGCCCACCGGCGTGTCCGAGGACACCACCACGTAGTAATCGGTGTTCTCCGCCGCGACAAAGCCGATCCACGCGTCCGTCGGCGTTCCCGCCGTCAGTGTCCCGTCGCCGGACGAGCTCTTCACCAGGACCGGGGTGCCGCTGTTGTTCGTGTACAGCTGCAGGCGGGTGTTCAGCGCGCTGCCCGCGTTCTGCGCATCCGCCCGGATCGTCACGAAGTCCGCGCCGTTCACGGGCACGTTGAACCGGAACAGGTCGTCGCTCCCTGCCGTCTCGATGATGCCGCCCAGGCTGCCGGCGCCCGAGTTCGGGTCGAGGTTCAGGATGTCCCCCGCCCCGACGTTCGGGAAGTCGGAGAAGCTCGCGTGGTCGCCCGCGAGCATGACGCGACCCTCGAGCGTCTCGAGCAGGTTCCGTCGCCCCGCGGGCACCCGACCCGCCAGGCGCGCGACCCGCGAGCCGTGCCGGTTCGCGCCGCGATCAAGAGCCCCGAACCGACCGACCAAGCCACGGGAGTTCGACGGGATCATCGGACACTCCAACTTACGGATCTGCCTCGACTTCTCGACGCAACGGCTCGCTCTCCCACCGGCCCGGGCCCCGCCCGACGGCCGGCGACGGGGAGGTCACGCCCCGCGCCACTCCTGCTCGCGACGGCATCGTACCGGGCGGCGCCGCCCCGTACCGGCGGTCACGTTCGCCCGACAACGCCCCAGCGCCGCGCCCCCGCGAATCCGTTGGATCCACCGGCGCGGCCCCACCCGCCCCTCCCGGCCCCGGGCCCCGCATCACGGGGCAACGGCCCGGCGACCGAGGATACAGAAGCTGTGGGCGACCGTCCACCGGCCCGGGCCCCGCCTCCGGGGGGCGGGGACTGCGCCGGCACCAATCTATCGCTTCGCCGCCCCGACCCAAACGGTTCCCGGGACCTGTCCCGGATGCACCCCACGGCGCTTCATGCCCGGGCCACGGCCACGGCCGCCGACTCCATCGAGTGCCGGACGGCCGACTCGGCCAGGATGCTCGCGGCGTCATACACCGGCAGGCTCGACAACTCCGGGGTGACCAGGAGCGGGGCCTCGCTGCACGCCAGGATCACCGCTTCGCACCCGCGGCTCTGCAGGTGGCCGATGATCCCCAGGACAGCCTGCCGGGACTCCGGCCGGATGTGCCCGTACAGCAGCTCCCCGAAAATGATCTGGTCGAGCGTCTCGGTCTCGGCCGGCTCGGGGGGGATCATGTGGATGCCCCGCACCCCCAGGTGCGTCTGGTAGGTGGACGAGCTGCACACCATCTTCGTCCCGATCACGCCCACCGTCCGCCGTCCGTCCTTGCCCACCTCCTGCGCCACCAGCTCGGTCATCGTGATCCACGGGATCGGCGAGCCCGATTCGGCCAGCGCCGCCGCGTGCTGCACGATGTTGTCCGGCGACAGGCAGAACTCCGCCCCGCACCGCGCCAGCGCCTCGGCCGAGCGCCGCAGCAGTTCCCCGACCCGGTGCCAGTCGTCCTTGCGGATCGCGTCGATGTAGAGCGACAGGGGCTCGTTGTGAATCGTGATCCGCGGGTGCTGGTTCGGCGGGAGCAGGCGCGACAGGTGCCGCGAGAGCTGCGTGTAGAACACCGCCGCGCCCTCCGGGCTCACCGCCGCGATGCCGATGTGGCGCGTTCCCGCCCCGTTCGTTCGGGTGGTCATCCGTGTGCTCCCGCGGCGTGCGGGGAAAGGGCAGTGCGCGCCGTGCCCTTATCGTCCGGGCCCACGGGCGGTGCGTCAACACCCGTTCCTCATATAGTCGCCCGCATGGAGCGTGACGCCTTCCGGGTTCTCGGCCTCGAGCCGCGCTTCGACCTCTCGCGCGAAGACATCGAGCGGCGCTACCTCGCGCTCGTCGCCGCGCACCACCCCGACGCCGCCCCCGGCGCCGGCGCGGACGACTCCGGCTCCGCCCGCCTGAACGACGCCCGCGCCGCCCTGCTCGACCCCGAGCGCCGCGCCGGCGCGCTCCTGGCCGCCCTCGGCGGCCCGCCGCCGGATCAGGACAAGTCGCTCCCGCCCGAGTTTCTGGCCGAGATGTTGGAGGTCCGCGAGCAGGTGGACGAGGCCCTCGCCTCGGGAGACCCGGCCCGCGTGCATGAATGGCACTCCCGGGCCCGTGATCGCCGCGCACGAATGATCGAGGACGTGGGCGCCGCCTTCGCGGCACTCACCGCGCCCCCCGCCCCGGCCGCGCTCGCCGGCATACGCCGCGGCCTCAACGCCTGGCGGTACATCGAGCGCATGATCGAGCAGATCGAGCACGCCCTGCGGTGAACCGGGGCTCGCCCCGCGTCCGCCCGCCTTGGAGCCCGCCATGCCCCGCATCACCCGCACCGTCGTCGTCGCCCTCGGCGTGGTCGCGATCCTCGCCGTCGTCATCTTCGCCCAGCGCCGAACCGCGCCCCTCCCGCCCGTCTTTGCCGATCGTCTCACGATCCGTCAGGCCGCCGCACGCAGCGCCGAAACCGGCCGTCCCGTCCTGGTCTTCGCCACCGCCGACTGGTGCGGGCCGTGCCAGCAGTTCAAGCGCACCACCCTCGTCGAGGAGCGCGTCGAGGCCATGATCAATGAGCGCTTCGTCCCGGTCTACCTCAACGTCGACCTCGAACAGGATGCCGCGGCGTCCCTCGGCATCCGCTCCATCCCGGCGTCCATCGTGCTGCGCGCCGACCAGCCCGCGGCACGCCTCGAAGGGGCCGTCGGCGCCGAACAGTACCTCGCGTGGCTGAACGCAAGCCTCGCGCCGCCGGATTGAGGCGACGCGGCGCCGGACGCGCCGAACTCCGCGCCCGGTCTTGGCTCATACGATCCGCACGTGAACCGGAGCACGTCACGCCCCGAATGCGCCTGCGGGCTCTCCGCACTCCCCGACCCGCGCGCCGCCGCAGAGCACGTCTGCGAGCAGGCCGGCGCTTCGCTCGGGCGCGGCGGGGCCGATCTCGCCATGCTCTTCTTCTCTGCCCCGCACGTCCCCTTCGCCGACGCCATCGCCGGGATCGTCCGCCGCCGATTCAAGCCCCGCTGCCTCCTCGGCTGCGCCGCCGAGTCCGTCCTCGCCGGCCAGGTCGAGCTCGAGCGCACCCACGGCGTGTCGCTCCTGCTCGGGCGATTCCCCGGCGTCGAGTTCACGCCGTTCACCTACGACCAGGTCCCCGCCCTGAACGAGCCCGACGACGCCGCGGCGAAGATCGCGGGCATCGTCGGCGCCGGCCCGGACCTCCGCGCCACCTTTCTCCTCGTCGATCCCTTCAGCGTCCCCCTCGTGAAGCTCGTCCCGGCCATGAGCCGCGCGGTCGGCGCCGCCGCCCCGAACCTGTCCGACGACCACAGCGAGACGCCCCCCGTCCTCGTCGGCGGCCTCGCCTCCGCCGCCAAGGCCCCCGGCCAGAACCGCCTCATCCTGAACGACACCGTCGTGAGCGCAGGAGCCGTCGGGGTCAGCCTGCGCGGCAACATCCAGGTGGACGCCGTCGTCAGCCAGGGCTGCCGCCCCTTCGGCCCGACGCTCGTCATCACCAAGGCCCGCGGCAACATCATCTTCGAACTCGGCGGCCACCCCGCCCTCGAAGCCGTCCAGGAAGCCGTCTCCCAACTCCCCGATCCCGACCGTGTGAAGCTCAACGGCGGCCTCTTCATCGGGCGCGTGATCGACGAGTACAAGCCGCGCTTCGGCCGCTCCGACTTCCTCATCCGCAACGTGATGGGCGTCGACAAGAACCGCGGCGCGATGGCGGTGGGGGACCTGGTCCGCGTCGGCCAGACCGTGCGGCTGCACCTCCGCGACTCGGCCACCGCCGACGAGGACCTCGCCCTGCTCATGGACGCCCAGAAACTCCGCGAGCGCCCCGCGGGCGCCCTTCTCATCACCTGCAACGGGCGAGGCGCGCGCCTCTTCGGCCGCCCGAACCACGATGCCTCGGCCGTCGCCCGCGCCTTCGGCGTTGCCCAGGGCGGCGAGGAGCGCGCCAAGGGCGGACGGGTCATTCACGCGCCCGCGCTCGACTCGCCCCCGCTCCCCCTCGCCGGGTTCTTCGCCGCGGGCGAGATCGGCCCCGTCGCCGGCGAAAGCTACCTCCACGGCCACACCGCCTGCGTCGCCATGTTCCGCGAGCGCCCGTACGAACCGGCCCCACGAAACGCCCGCAGCGGCTGAACCCGCCCCGTGCTCTGTCCGATATCCCCTCTGGACCGCGCCCCGCGGCCCACGAGAGGTGTCTTATGGGAATGGAACGCCCCCTTCGAGTCTTCATCGGCCTTGCCATCATGGCCGCAACCGTCACCGCCGTCGGCTCGATCGGCGGGTGGTCCCGCTCCGAGCCCCCCGCAGACCACGCCGCCAAGCCGGCGCACAAGCCCGAACCGAAGCAGGAAGCCAAACCCGAGACCAAGCCCGGCGCCCACAAGCCCGAGGCCAGGCCGGCCTCGAAGCCCGAGCCCCTTCGCATCGAGCCCGTCTGGACCGATCCGAACCGCGCCGCCCAGCCCGCGCGCGCCGAACGCGCCAAGCCGGCGCCCGCTCGTATCGACCAGGGCTCGCCCGCGCCCACTCGCGGCAATGAGCCCGGCGACCACGCCGATCACGCCGAACCCGCGCCCCACCACGAGCCCGCCGCCGACCAGCTCACCGCCGACGAAGCCCTGACCCAGCTCCGCGAGGGCAACGAGCGCTGGGTCAGCGCCTCGCCCCAGGCCCCCAACACCTCCGAGTCGCGCCGGCGCGCCGTCGCGGAGCAGGGCCAGGTCCCCTTCGCCACGATCCTCACCTGCGCCGACTCACGCATCCCCGTCGAGCGCGTCTTCGACCGCGGCGTCGGCGACCTCTTCGTCCTCCGCGTCGCCGGCAACGTCGCCGGGCCCCACGAGGCCGGCACCATCGAGTACGGCGCCGAGCACCTGCACGTGCCCGTGCTCGTCGTCATGGGCCACACAAGCTGCGGCGCCGTCTCCGCCGCCGCGTCGGGCGCCGAGGCCCCCGGCAACGTCGGCTCCCTCGTCGCCGCCATCACCCCCGCCGTCGAGCGCGCCCGCTCGCTGAACCCCTCGCTCGAAGGCCCCGACCTCGCCGCCGCCGCCGTCCGCGAGAACGTCTGGCAGTCCGTCTTCGACCTCATCCGGTCGAGCGATGCCTGCCGCGAGCGCATCGCGTCCGGCTCCCTCCGCGTCGTGGGAGCGGTCTACGACATCGCCACGGGGCGCGTCGAGTGGCTCGGCGAGCACCCCTGGCAGCGCGAGATCATCGCCGCCATGGAATCGCGCGACAGCCACCGGCGCGCCGATGCGCCGACCGATCACGCCGACTGAACCCGTTCGGACTACTTCACCCCCAGCCTCGCCGCCAGGTCCGACACGCTCTTCTCGAGCGACGGCAGCGAGTCGGCCAGTTCCTTGTTGATCTTCTCCCAGTTCTCCGCGCCGGCCGCCTTCAGCGAATCGACCTTCGCCCGCAGCGCCGTGAACTGCTCGTTGATCCCGTTCCACGCCGACTGAACCGTCGACTTCAGGGGGTCGGGCGTCGCGTCGGCCTTGGCCTTCAACGCGTCGATCTTCGACTTCATCCCGTCCAGCGCCGCCGCGTACCCCGCCGCCGCCTTGTCGCGGGCCTCCGCGAACGCCGCCGCGGTCTTGTCCGCGGCCGTGTTCACCGCGTCCTTCGTCGCCTCCGCCGTCGCCTTCCCGGCTTCCTTGGTCTTGTCCGCCGCGGTCTTGAGCGCGTCGGAGGTCTTGTCGGCCGCCTTGTTGATCGCGTCCGCCGCCGTCTTCCCCGCGTCCTCCTTCTGCTCGCACGCGCCCAGCAGCGCCGCCACCGCGACCGTCAAGATCATTCGTTTCATCGTGTGTTCTCCAGCCCCGTACCCCGCCCGCACCCGCGTTCGTGGGAACGATGCGCCCGTACGGTACGCCGCCCCGCCGCCGCGGCGCGCCGTGATACATTCCTCACGTGCCCCACAACGCCCCCGCCCACCGCGCCGACCCCGCCCTCACCCTGCTGCGCTCGCCCCTGCTCGCCGGCGCGCCCCACGCCTTCACCACCCGGCGCGCCGGCTGCTCGTCCCCACCCTTCGACTCGCTGAACTTCGGCAACCCCTCCGAACTCGCCCCCCACGACCGCGACCCGCCCGCCAACATCCGCGCGAACTTACGCGCCGTCGCCGCCGCGATCGACCCGCCCGCCGGCGTCCAGCGAACCATCCTCGAAGTCCACCAGGTCCACGGCGGGGAGGTACGCACTGTCCGCGCCGGTGATCATCCGCCTACGGGCCCCACTCCCAGGGCCGACGCGATCGTCACCGACGACCCGACCCTCTTCGCCGCCGTCCGCGTCGCCGATTGCGCCCCCGTCCTGCTCGCCTCCCACGACGGACGCATCGTCGCCGCCGTCCATGCCGGGTGGCGCGGCGTGATCGCCCGCGTCGCCGCCAACGCCGTCGCCGCGATGCGCGGCCTCGGCGCCCGCGACATCCGCGCCGCCGTCGGCCCCTGCATCGGCCCCGAGGAATTCGAGGTCGGTCCCGAGGTCGCGGCAGAGTTTTCTCGAGCCTTCGGCGCCGACCGGCCTATCGCGCGCCCCGCGCCCGAGCGCGGACCGGGCAAGACTCTCATCGACCTCAAACTCGCCCTCCGCACGCAACTGGAAGCCGAGTCGATCTCCGCCATCGACGTGCTCCCGCACTGCACGGTCCGCGATGCCGATCTCTTCTTCTCACACCGGCGCGACAAGGGGATCACCGGCCGCATGATCGGCATCATCGGCCCGCGCGCCGGCTGACGTGTACCACGCCCCTGCCACGACTCTCGCGTTCCTCCGGGAAAGTCGCGCGGAGCCACCCGCACATCTCGATCACCGCGCGCGCTCGAACAGCGCGCACACCGCCCCCGCCGGGTCCTCGATCACCGCGAACCGCCCCATCGGGCCCATCGGTCCCGCCGGACGCACCACCCGCCCGCCCCGCCGCTCAACCTCCGCCACCGCCCGCGCCACGTCCTCCACCACGAAGTACACCAGCCAAGCCCGCGGCAATCCCTCGTTCATCCCGCGGGCGTGGCACACACCCGCGCTCGGCTCCGCCTCGCCCGGCGGCACCATGCAGTAATCGCTGTACCCGCCCATGTCGATGTCCTGCGAAGCCCACCCGACCACCGCCGCGTAGAAGTCGCGCAGCGCCTCCGCGTTCGGCACCGTCAGGTCCACCCACCCGACCGCCCCGATCGACGGCGTAGGCGACTTGGGCGCCGCGCCACCGCGACGCGCCGCGGCCCCGCGCCGCACCCTCGAATTCCTCGTTGACTTCTTCTTTTTCTTCTTCACCCTCTTCTCCTCTTCTCCGTTCTATCCGCGTCCATCCACGCCCCCCCCCTCACGCGCGGCCCCTCGCCTCACTCCCCGTGGCGATCCTTGTAGTGCTCCCTCAGCAGGTCCCGCCCGAAGTCCCGCTCCCGGTCGCGCCACACCGTGTGCACGTGGTTCGCCCCGTCTTGCGTGTTGTCGTACTCGATCAAGAACGTCGGCCCGCTCAGCCGGTAGTAGTGCCCCTCCCCGCGCTCGAAACCCCCCATCCACGCGAAGCGCACCCGCTCGATCCCCGCGGCACGGATGCGCTCCAGTTCGTGCTCCGCCAACTCGTGCCTCAGGTTCCCCGCGTATTCCTCGAGCAGCCGCTCGACCAGCCCGCGCTGCGCCGCGTTCATCGCCGACACCGCCAGCCCCGCCGTCGCGACCTCGTCGAGCAAGCGCCCCGGCACGCCCAGGATGTCCGCCGGCGCCCGCTCCCCGATCACCGCCTCCTTGCGCTGCGCTGCGCTCAACGACCGCAGGAGCGCCCGCGCCAGGTCCTCCTCGACCGCCAGCACGCGCACCCCCGCGCGATCGCCCCGCCTCACCTCCGCCGGGTTTGCGCCCAGGAACGCCGGCGTCACCGCCGTCGCGTCCTTCACGCCCGTGAAGTTCAGCGACACGTGGTGCCCCTCGATCTTCCACCCCCACGGCGCGCCCGCGCCCGGCGTTCCGAAGACCGCCACCGAGTACGCCAGCGGGTCCCGTCGAATCGAACCGCCCCGCTCCATCTCCCGCAGCACCGCGTCCAGCAGCATGATCCCCTCGACCTTGTTTACGCCGCGCGACGACAGCGCGCTGCGCATGAGATCACGCGCCGCCAACTTCTGCGTTTCGTTCATCTCGGAGAATTCAACCCCGGCGCCCCGGCGCGGCACGTAGTGCCAGTCGTCCCGCGCACTCGCATCGAACGCCAGCCCCGCCCGCGCCCGCAACTCCGGTGTCAGCGACTCCAGAAACCTCGCCGCCGCCCCCGCCTTCCCCCGGCCCCGGTCGCGACACCCACCCCACGCCCGCCGTCGCCGCGCCCATCAGCACCAGCGCCAGCCACGCCCTCCCCCGCCCGCGCGACGAAGTGCTCATTGTCCTCGCCCTCCCTCTCGAGCACGGTCAGACACGCTCATTCAACCAATCGCGCGACCAGCGCCGTCAGTGAAGTGTACTGATGTCGCTCAAGGCCGCGAACCGCACCCCGTACCAGCCGATCGCGGGGCTCACGTTGAATCTCCTCACGAACTCCGGCTTCTCGCCCGGAGGGCGCTGCGGACGTTGCCGGGGGCGCAGCGTCTCGCAAGCCCCCGGTAACCGCCATCTCTCCGTGCCGCGCCCGGACAGGGCGGACGAATCTTCCACACAACCCAAAGCCACGAATCGCGATGCGCGCCCCCTCGTTCTGGCCTCGAATCCGACCTCGCCTTCGACGCTCAGCCCTCCCCTCCCACGGTACACTCCCCCCCAACCCCTTCGGAGCGCCCCATGCTGACCCTCGCCCTTCTCGCCCTCATCTCAACCGGCGATTCCCTCTCCCCCGTCGAGAAGGCCGCCGGCTGGAAGCACTACTCCGGCGACAACGCCACCTCGCTCTGGCACGGCTTCAAGCAGTCCTCCTTCCCCAAAGGCTGGACCGTCCAGGGCGGCGAGATCAGGCAGGTCTCGGGCGGCGACGGCGCCGACCTCGTCACGGGCGACACCTTCTCCGATGTCGAACTGACCTGCAGCTTCAAGCTCGACCCCAAGGCCAACTCCGGCATCATCTGGCGCACCAGTGAAAAGCTCGACACTACCTGGCAGACCGGCCCCGAGTACCAACTCCTGGACGACGCCGGCGCCAAGCCCCAGCCCCTCAACTCCTGCGCCGCCCTCTACGACCTCTACGCGCCCGCCGACGCTAAGAAGATGAACCCCGCCGGCCAGTGGAACGATGCCCGCATCCGCCTGCGCAACGGCGTCCTCCAGCACTGGCTCAACGGCGCGAAAGTCGTCGAGGCCCGCCTCTTCGACGACGGCGGCAAGCCCACCAAGGAGTGGCTCGACAAGATCGCCGGCAGCAAGTTCAAGGACTACAAGGGCTTCGGCCTCCAGCCCGCGGGCGCGATCGCCCTGCAGGACCACGGCGGCGGCGTGTCGTTCCGCGATGTCCGCATCCGCGACCTTGCCGCGCCAATGCCCGGCGAAGTCGCGCTCTTCAACGGCAAGGACCTGAGCGGCTGGGAGCCCATCGTCCCCGACCTCGCGGGCAAGACCCCCGGCCCCGCCAGTGTCTGGTCCGTGAAGGACGGCGTCCTTATCTGCTCGGGCAACCCCGCGGGCTACATCCGCACGACGAAGGACTACAAGAACTACGTTCTCCGTCTTCAGTGGCGCTTCAACCCCGAGAAGGGCGCGGGCAACTCCGGCGTCCTTCTCCGCATGATCGGCGCCGACAAGGTCTGGCCCAAGAGCGTCGAGGCCCAGCTGCACTCGGGTAACGCCGGCGACTTCTGGAACATCGACGATTACACGATGACCGCCGCCCCCGACCGTACTAAGGGCCGCAACACAAAGAAGACCCACGCCGCCGAGCGCCCTGTGGGCGAGTGGAACGAGTACGAGATCATCGTAGATAAAGGCGACGTCATCCTTTACGTCAACGGCGAAGAGCTGAACCGCGCCACCGGCGTTGAGGAGAACGCCGGCAAGATCTGTCTCCAGAGCGAGGGCGCCGAGATTCAGTTCAGGAACATTCGTTTGGTTCCTCTGGACTGAACGAACTTCCTGAGGCATGCTTCATGCGGGTGTGTATATCCCGCGGAGATACGCCCATGCGCCCCGCCCTCCTCGCCGCCCTCGCACTCCTACCGGCCGCGGCCCTCGCCCAGCCCGGCGACAAGACCTTTATCGACGTGAAGGTCCGCGCCTTCGGCACCGCCGACCCGTTCGTCGATCACCTCTCGTTCATCCGCCCCGACCTCACCCCCGTCGAGGTCGAGGTCGGCCTCTTCTACTACCGCGAGGCCGGCGTCGCCCTCTCGACCGTCGTCCACAGCATCGTCGGCGCCCCCTTCAGCGCGGGGCTCGGCGATGCCGTGCAGATCCTGGACGACAACCCGACCAGCACTCTCCACCCCGACGGGCGCGTGGGAAACTTCAACTTCGGGGGCCAGTTCCAGGTCGTCTACCACACCGGCACGGCGGGCGTGGACCCGAACCGCTTCAGGATCGCCAACAACGGCAACGCGGCAGATCTCGCCGCGGGCGGCGTCTCGGTCAAGCAGAACACGCCCGTGGCGCTCGGGACCAACATCGACGCCTCGGACGGCGCCTTCGGCTTTCACTTCAAGCTGACCATGGCCTGCAACCCGGGCGGCACCTCGCGCACCATGACGATCGATGCGCCCCGGGACCGGATCCACACCTACTCGGTGTACAAGGACTTCATCAGCGCCACCATCCTTCCTATGACCTTCACGATCCTGGACAGCGACGTCGCGACCGTCACGGTCGTCGCACCCGCCTCCGCGACCCCTGCCCTCCTCCTCGGCGCGGCCGCTCTGGCGTGCCGCCGCCGATGCGCCGCGAGATGACCGACTGCGCCGGCTTTGCAAGGCGGCGTCCCGCTTGCCCTCGCCCCGTCTACCCTTGCAATACGAACGCCGAACGAGCGTTCGCCTAGATCGAACGGGCCAGTCGGTCGGCTGTCCCGGCCCCGCGCCCCCTCCAGGAGTAGTCGATGCGCTGCCTCACGCTGTTCGTCGGTTGTGCCGCCCTTGTCTCCGGCGCTCTCCCCGCCATCGCTCAGGATGAGCCCCCGAAGCGTGCCAACGTCCGCCCCATGCGGCCCGAGGGCGGCCCCGCCGTCGCCCAGCCCCGCCGCGCCGCGGCCCTCACTCCCGAGCAGGCCGAGGCCGCGTGGAAGCTCGAAGCCACCGGCGTCGCCAGGCGCCTCGGCGTTGAAGAGGCCAAGACCGCCGACGTCGTCAAGGCCTACGTCGAAGCCCGCAAGAGCCACGACGCCGCCTCCGAAAAGCTCCGCGAGGAGCGCCGCGCCGGCGGGGGTGGTGGGGGCCGCGGCGCCGAGTTCCTGACCGCGATGCAGGACCTTGCCGCGGCCGAGCGCGCCAAGCTCGAAAAGTCCCTCGCCGCCGTGCTCTCGGCCGATCAGGCGAGCAAGGCCGCCGCGTCCCTGGGCACGTTCCACCGCCCGTGGGACCAGATGGTCCACATCATCTCGGGCTTCGGCCTCGACACCCAGAAGCAGCAGCAGGCCCTCAACGCGATCGAGGAATACGTCGTCGCGCAGACGGGCATGATGTCGCAGCGCGGCCCCGACGCCGACCGCGAGGCCATCGCCGCCGCGTCGCGCGAAGCCCGCAACCAGCTCTCCGACGAGCTCAAGGGCATCCTCACCGAAGAGCAGTTCGGGCAGATCCAGGCGGCGCTCGGCGCCGGCGCACGCCCCCGTGGCCCGCGTCCGCAGGGCGACCCCGACGCCGGCCCCGGCGGAAACTGATCACCGCGCGCTCCGCGCCGATCCGCAGCCGCACGACGAATCGGGGCGGCGCGCGCCAAGACGAGCGCCGCCCCGCGTTCTTTCCAAACACGATCCACATCCCCCGGGTCGGACGAATAGTCGAAGGTTTCCGCCCGTCAAAGCGTGTTCAATACGAATCGCGAACGGAGTGAGCGGTCAAGCGCACGCCCCGCGTCCGATCCCTTCCGCGTCGCCGCCCGTACCGAGAACTCTCACTACCCACTATTCACTCTCCCCCGGTCTATACGCGCGCCCCGCGACCCCCGCACCAAAGTGCGAACGCCTCATCCGCCCCGACGCGTAGACGGCGCTCTGGTCGTTGAAGTGCGGCGACGCCGGGTCGCGCGATGCGCCGAACGGCACGATCGACCTGACCTCCGGCGTCGCCCCGAACTCGACCGCCGCGACGTACGAGTGCCCGTGGTACCCGTACCGCCGCTTCGTCCCCGCAGCCCGCGACAGGTAGCAGAACGACACGCCCATGCCCCCGTGCCCCCCCGCGATCGGCAGGCTCTCGCGCTGGTCGCTCACCGCCAGCCCCGCGCCGGAGTCGAACCGCTGGTGGCGGTTGAACTCGCCCCACGCGACGCGCCAGGTCCCGAAGTCGCGCTCCAGTTCGCGCACCGTCTCCTCGAGCGCGCCGCACAGGTCGCCGGGCGCCCGCCGCTCGCGCCACCCCGCGCTGAACAGCTTCTCCAGCCACGCCATGAACACGGGCGCGGCCTCGGATTCCAGCGTCAGCCGCCCGTCCCAGGCCGCGACCGCCTCGATGACAGGCTCCAGCCGAGCCGCTCGCGGGTCCGACGCGCCGCGGAGCGCCTCAAAGTCCTTGATCAGCGGCGCGCGGCTTGCCTCCATCGAGTACACCTTCGTGTCGAACGCCGCGCGCTCCAGGTCGTCGAGCGTCCATCCCTTCGCGCCCGACAGCAGGTCCCGCGACATCGCCACCCGCCCGTCCGTCGGGTCGCTCCCGATCATGTCCCCCGGGAACTTCGCCCGCTCGGGGTTTTCGCCCTCGCCCGTCGTCGAGAACGGCGGCGAGTTGCAGTTCTGCACGTACCCCGCCCGCGGGTTCCACACCTGCGGCAGGTCCTCCAGTGCGCGGTACTCGGTCCACAGCGTCCGAGGGTCCGAGCCGTCGAGCGTGCCCGACCAGTCGAACGCCGGATCGCGCACCGGGAACGCCGCGTTGTAGATGTACCCGATGTTCCCGTCCGCATCGGCGTACACGAAGTTGTGGAACACGACGCCGAAGATCGAGACCGCCCGCTTCCACTCCTCGATGTCCCGCGCCCGCGCCATCGCGTACCACTGCTCGAGAGAGCGCAGATTCTCGAGCTTCGACACGCGCAGCGCGTACGCCACGCCCGCCGCCTGGTACAGGACCGGCCCGTGCGCCGTCTTCGCGAACACCAGTTCCTCGACCCGCTCCGTCCCGCCCTCGCGCACCCGCACCCGCTCCGTCCAGCGGGTCGCCCGCAGGGTCTCGCCCCCGAGCCGGTACCCCAGCGGCTCGCCGGGCACGTCGAACCGCACCGCGTACGTGTCCACGATGTCGGGGTAGTTCACGGTCAGCGACCACCCCAGGCGATCGTTGAACGCCGCCATCGGCAGCAGCCCCGCCCCGTACGCCACCATCCCCATCACGTGCAGACCCTCGTCCGACCGCAGCTCGATCTCGTACGGCTCGTCCAGCGGGATGTGCGGGTTGATGTAGAGCATCGCCCGCCCCGACGCCGTCCGCGAGGGCCCGACCGCCCACGCGTTCGACCCGTCGGGCTCGTCGGTCGTCGGTCCATCAGGCGCAACCGCCGGGGCCGCGCCGGGCGCGGCAAGCTCGCGCCCGAGCCTCTGCAACTCCGCCTGCGCCTGGTAGAGCGCCCACGCGTACTCGCGCGCGAAGAACATCCACGGCTCCCACACCTCGATCGCCCGCGCCCGGTACTCGCCGTGCACGCTCCGGTAGAAGTTCAGCGCGTCGGCCGCGGCGACCGCCAGCGCCCGCACCTCCGCCGGCGCCCGCTCGCACTCGCGCTTCGCCAGCGCCGGAACCTCGAACGAAAGCACGAACCGGTCGGCCGCGAGCCCCGCCGAACCGCTCATCACCGACGCCAGCCCGATCGCCGGCGCGTGCCCCGCCTCGATCCTCGCCATCTCGTCCTCGGCCCGCGCGTACACCCCGCCGAAGACCGCCGCGGCGTCGGTCGGCGCGTGCACGTGCGGGACGCCGTACGCGTCGCGCGTGATCGTCACCACGCGCGCCATCGCGCGGGCGCGCTCGAGCGAGGCCTCCAGAGAATCCGGCGATGCGCCGTCGCCGGTCGCCGGGACCAGGGCGAGCACCGCCGCGATCGATGGCAGGATCAGCATGGTCATTGCTCCGCGTCGGGCCCCGGCCGCGCCGGCTCGCCCCCATTCACCTCCGGCCCGATCTGGAACCGGCTCCGCGTGATCACACACCCCGCCTCCGCCGAGAGCGCAGGGGCGCGGCAGTCGCCCTTCCACTTGGCGGTCTTTCCGATGTGCACCGGTCCCTCCGCCACCACCGCCGAATCCAGCACGCCCTCCACATGGACGCCCCCGAGTGCCTCGACCGTCGCCGCGATCACGTGGCCCTTCTTCTGCACGACCAGCCGCCCGCAGGTCTGGATCTTCCGCACCGCCTTGAGCGTGCCGACCACCACGTCCTCCACCACAAGCGATTTGTGGCACGACGGACACACCGTGCTCTGCGTCATCGCTCCTACGTCGAAGCGATGGCGGCAGTGGTAGCACTGCACGGAGCGTGGTGTCTGCTGCTTGGCCATGCGGCGTGTGACTCGGGCTCGCGGTGTTGGCGCGTAGCGCGTCGTGCGGAGCCTGGAGGAGTCTTCCCGAAGCGGCCTGCCGGCCGGGTCGGCCCTGTGGGTGCGCGCGGCCGCGCGGCGGCCGCGGCGTCACGGGCTCGTGTCCGGATGAAACTACTTCCGGGGCTGCTGCTGCGGCGGGGGAATCACGCCCTCGGGCGGACGCGGCGGCATGACGCCGGCCTTGGGCTCAGCGATTCCCGAGCCGAGCGTTTTGGCGGCGTCCGGGCCGACCGTGAGGTGGCCGACGAACGCGGCGCCTTCGGCGACCACGAGGCGCGACGCGACCATGTCGCCCTTGACCTTGGCCTTGGACGTCAACTCGACGCGCTCCCGCGCGCTCACGTTTCCCTCGACCTCGCCGTCGATCGTCACTTTGCCCGCTTCGACCGCGGCGCGGCAGGTCGCGCCCGCGGCCACCTGCAACTCGCCCTTGGACGCGATCTTGCCCTCGAACGTCCCCAGCAGGCGCGCGGTCGAGTCGAAGGTCATGTCGCCCTTGATGTGCGTGTCGGCCCCGATGACGGTCGATTGCGTCGCGATTTCGGCCATGGTGATTCCCTTTCTCCGATCGGGAGGAACGCCCACGAGATGTGAGTGGGTTGCCCGCCGCCTCCGGGCGGCCGGCGGGCCGATTGTACGGGACGCGTCAAGAAGAGAACCGCCGGTCGGTTCGGCGCGCGCCCGCGCGTACACTGCGGCCATGAGACTGCTCTTTCTCGGCGTGCTGTGCATCGCCGCCGCGTTCTCGGGCGGCTGCGTCTTCTGGGATATCCGCGACGAGGTGCGCAACACCAACGCCCGGCTCGACAAGGTCGAGTCGCGCCTCGAGGGCACCAACGCGGCGCTCGACCAGACCAACGCGGAACTCAAGACGGTGCAGGAGGGGCTGGAGCGGCTCGACCGCACGAACGAATTGATCGGCGGCGTCGAGACCGGACTCACGCGACTCGACAGCACCAACAGCGCGCTCTCGACGATGGAGGAGCGGCTCGTGCTGCTGCGCTCGATCGAAGAATCGCTCGGACGGCTCGACGTGCACATGGCGAGCCTGAGGAAAACGATCGGGCGGATCGACGGCATGATCCCGTTCCTGGATCTCGGCAGCGACGAACCGGTGGACGCCGTCGAGACCGCCGACGCGTCGGAGCGCCCCGTCGAACCGGCCTCGGGCGCCGTCGGCGCGCAGGAGGTGGGCCAGAAGCCCGGCGATCAGGCGCAGACGGGCGAGGCGGGCGCCAAGGAGCCGACGAAGGCCGCGCCCTCGCGCCCGGCGCGGCGTGATGCCCTGCTGGGAGCGTGGGTCAGTGAATTCCCTGATCGCACCGTCGCGCTCGTGATCCTCGACGAGGGCAGGTTCGTCCGCCAATCGCCGGAGGCGGCCGGCGTGTCGGAGCCCGCCGCGCGGACGATCTCGGGGACGTGGAAGCGCGACGGAACCTCGCTTGAGTTGATGCCCGAAGCGCTCGCCCCCGCCGCGCCCGCGCCGGGCCAGCCTGCGCAGGGTCGGCCCGCCGCGCCCACCGTTGAGCGCTACGAGATCGTGGCCCAGACGACCCGCTCCCTCACCCTGCGCACCGCCGCCGGCACGCTGCTCATCCTCGGCAAGCCCTGAGCGCGCCCGGGGCGGTAGACTCGCCCGCGCATGAACCACGCCGAACCGCCCCGCGCCATCTGGAAGGTCATCGCCGCGTCCAGCGCCGGGACGCTCATCGAGTGGTACGACTTCTACATCTTCGGGAGCCTGGCGACCGTGATCGCCGGGGCGTTCTTCCCCAAGGGCGACGACACGGCGGCGTTGCTCTCGACCCTCGCAACCTTCGCGACCGGGTTCCTCGTCCGCCCCTTCGGCGCGATCGTCTTCGGCCGCATCGGCGACATGGTCGGCCGCAAGTACGCCTTCATGGTCACCCTGCTCATCATGGGCGGGGCGACCTTCGCGATCGGGCTGCTCCCCACCTACGAGCAGATCGGCATCCTCGCCCCGATCTGCCTCGTCGCGCTGCGCCTCCTCCAGGGCCTCGCCTTGGGCGGCGAGTACGGCGGGGCCGCGACCTACGTCGCCGAGCACGCCCCCGACCACCGGCGCGGCTTTTACACCAGCTGGATCCAGACGACCGCCACGCTCGGCCTCTTCGTGTCCCTCGCCGTCATCCTGGCCTGCCGCCTCTCGATGCCCGCCGCGGACTTCGAGTCCTGGGGATGGCGGATCCCCTTCCTCCTCTCGATCGCCCTGGTCCTGTTCTCGTACTACATCCGCGTCAGGCTGCGCGAGTCGCCCGTCTTCGCCGCCATGAAGAGCGCGGGCAAGGGCTCGACGTCCCCCCTCCGCGAGTCGTTCGCCAACCGCGAAAACCTGCGCCTCGTGGTCCTCGCCCTCTTCGGCGCCGCCGCGGGCCAGGGCGTCGTCTGGTACACCGGCCAGTTCTACGCGCTCGTGTTCATCCAGAAGACCCTCGCCGTCGAGTTCGTCCAGAGCAACTGGATCGTCGCCGCGGCGCTCGTCCTCGGCACGCCCTTCTTCATCGTCTTCGGCGCGCTCTCCGACCGCGTGGGACGCAAGCCGATCATCCTCGCCGGCTGCCTGCTCGCCGCACTCCTGTACGTCCCGATCTACATGGGCATGTCGCGCGTGGCCACCCTCGACGCGGCCCGGGCCGAAGCAAGCCCGGCGCTGACGCTGAAGGTCGAGCAGGACGCCGCCGGCGAGCGCCGCACCGCGACCGAAACCGTGATGTACCGCGACGGCTCGTCCGTCACCACCACCACCGTGACGACCGTCCCCCCCGGCGGCGGCGAGGGCAACGCGCAGGTCAGCCGCACGGTGCGGCTGGGGTTCGCGCGCGCGGCGGGGCTCTCCGCGCTCGTGCTCCTCCAGGTCTTCTTCGTGACGATGGTCTACGGCCCCATCGCCGCGTTCCTGGTCGAGCTCTTCCCGGCCCGCATCCGCTACACCTCGATGTCGCTCCCGTACCACATCGGCAACGGCGTCTTCGGCGGGCTCGTGCCCTTCGTCGCCACGTGGGTCAGCGCCGCGATGGTGGGTGCCGGCCTCGGCGGCGACTTCGGGCGGTACGCCGGGCTGATCTACCCCATCACGATCGCGCTCGTCACGGTCGTGGTCGGCGCCGCATGGGTCCGCGAACGCCGCGCTGTGTCCCTCGCCCACGACTGAGACGAGCCGTCGATGGGTGACGCGAACCACGGCGCGTTCACGCGAATGGAGTGAGAGGTCAGGCGCACCGCGCCGTCCGGACCGCCCGGCGTCGTCGCCCGGAATCCCGCGCACGGGCCCGGGTCAGCCTCCCGCGAAAAAAAAGCCCCCGGATCCCGGGGGCTTCTTCGCTGTTTGATGACGCCGCGGTGCCTACTCGTCCTTGACCTTGAACTCCGCGTCGATCACGTCGTCCTTCTTGCCGTTGGGCGCGGGGCCCCCCGCCGCGGCCCCGGCCTGAGCGCCGGAGCCCTCGCTCTTGCTGGCCTCGTACACCGCCTTGCCCAGCTCCATCGACGCGCTCTCGAGCTCTTTCATCGCCGCCTCGAGCGCCGCCTTGTCGTCGCCCTTGAGCTTGCTCTCCAGGCTCGACAGCGCCGACTCGATCTTGCCGCGCACCTCGGGCCCCACCTTGCCCCCGTGCTCCTCCAGCGCCTTGCGCGTCTGGATGACCATCGCATCGCCGCGGTTCTTGAGGTCGATCACCTCGCGCCGCGCCTTGTCCTCCGCGGCGTGCGCCTCGGCGTCCCGCTTCATGCGCTCGATCTCGTCCTTGTCGAGCCCGCCCGAGTTGGTGATCTTGATGTCGGCCTTCTTGCCCGTGCCCTTGTCCGCCGCCGTCACCGTCAGGATGCCGTTGGCGTCGATGGCGAACTCGACCTCGATCTGCGGCATGCCCCGCGGCGCCGGCGCGATCCCCGTCAGCTCGAACTGCCCCAGCGTGCGGTTGTCCTTCGCGAACTCGCGCTCGCCCTGCAGCACGTGGATCATCACGCTCGACTGGTTGTCGCTCGCCGTCGAGAAGACCTCCTTCTTGCTCGTCGGGATCGTCGTGTTCCGCTCGATCAGCCGCGTCATCACCCCGCCCAGCGTCTCGATGCCCAGCGAGAGCGGCGTCACGTCCAGCAGCAGCACGTCCTTGACCTCGCCCTTGAGCACGCCGCCCTGGATCGCCGCGCCGATCGCGACCACCTCGTCCGGGTTCACGCTCTTGTTGGGCTCTTTCCCGAAGATCTCCTTGCAGATCAGCTGGGCCTTGGGCATGCGCGTCGAGCCGCCCACCAGCACGACCTCGTCGATCTTGCTCTTGTCGATCCTGGCGTCCTTGATCGCCTGCAGGCACGGGGCCTTCAGCCGCTCGAACAGGTCGTTCGTCAGCGCCTCGAACTTCGCCCGCGTCAGCGAGATCTGCAGGTGCTTCGGACCGTTCTGGTCCGCCGTGATGAACGGCAGGTTGACCGTCGTCTCCTGCATCGTCGAAAGCTCGATCTTCGCCTTCTCCGCCGCCTCCTTCAGCCGCTGCAGCGCCATCGGGTCCTTCTTCAGGTCGATCCCCTCCTTCCGGCGGAACTCCTCCGCCAGGAAGTCGATCACCTTCTGGTCCCAGTCGTCGCCGCCGAGGTGCGTGTCGCCGTTCGTGCTCAGCACCTCGAACACGCCGTCCCCGATATCAAGGATCGACACGTCGAACGTGCCGCCCCCCAGGTCGAAGACCGCGATCTTCTCGTTCTTCTTCTTGTCCATGCCGTAGGCCAGCGCCGCGGCCGTCGGCTCGTTGATGATCCGCTCGACCTTGAGGCCCGCGATCTCACCCGCGTCCTTGGTCGCCTGGCGCTGCGCATCGTTGAAATACGCGGGCACGGTGATCACCGCCCGCTCGACCTTCTCGCCCAGGTAGTCCTCGGCCGTCTTCTTCAGGTCCTGCAGGATGAACGCCGAGATCTGCTGCGGCGTGAACTCACCCTGGTTCACCTTCACGTGCACGAACTCGTCCGACCCGCCCGTGATCGTGTACGGGACCTTGCTCTCCTCGTTGCCCGCCTTCCCGTACCCGCCGTCGGCCTGCGACGAAACCTCGCTCCGGCGCCGCCCCATGAACCGCTTGATCGAGTAGATCGTGTTCTTCGGGTTCGTCACCTGCTGGTGCTTGGCCGGCTGCCCCACCAGCCGCTCGCCCTTGTCCGTGAACGCCACCACGGACGGCGTGATGCGGTTCCCCGAACTGTTGATAAGGACCTTCGGCGACCCGCCCTCCATCAGGGCCACGCACGAGTTGGTCGTCCCCAGGTCAATCCCGATGATCTTGGACATACGGCTTACCTCCGATGTCCCCCTGTTTGCAACCGCGATGCCACCTCACCCGGTCGGCTGGAGCATAACCGGTCCCGCCCGCGGCGTCAGACCCGCCCCGCCGCCCGCCGCGCCTGCCACTCTGGCAGCCGCACCAGCCCCTCCCGCTCCCATGCGCTCGCCGAAGATCGGCGCTTTCACAACCCGCTTCTCTATGATTTCTCTCACACGCCCATGCCCGATCACACCAGCCCCACCCAGCCCATCGAGGCCTCCCCGGCCGACCCCGGACCCCCCCGGCAAGCCCCCGACGCCGAGCCGCAGATCGGCCCCTACCGCGTCCTCGAAAAGATCGGCGAAGGCGGTTTCGGCGTGGTCTACCTCGCCGAACAGCGCGAGCCCGTCCGCCGCAAGGTCGCCCTCAAGGTCCTCAAGGCCGGCATGGACTCCGAAGAAATCATCGCCCGCTTCGAGGCCGAGCGCCAGGCCCTCGCGCTCATGGACCACCCCGGCATCGCCCGCATCCTCGACGCCGGCCTCACGCCCAGGGGCCGGCCCTACTTCGCCATGGAGCACGTCCACGGCGTGCCCATCACCGAGTACTGCGACACCAACCGCCTCGACGTCCGCGCACGCCTCGCCCTCTTCATCGACTCCTGCCGCGCTGTCCAGCACGCCCACCAGCGCGGCATCATCCACCGCGACCTCAAGCCCTCCAACGTCCTCGTCGCCCTCGCCGACGACGGCCCGGCCGTCAAGATCATCGACTTCGGCATCGCCAAGGCCCTCACCCAGCGCCTCACCGACTCGACCGTCCACACCCGCGCCGGCATGCTCATCGGCACCCCCGAGTACATGAGCCCCGAGCAGGCCGCCACCGGCGGGCACGACATCGACACCCGCACCGATGTCTACTCCCTCGGCGTCATCCTCTACGAACTCCTCACCGGCCTGCTCCCCTTCGACGCCGAGCAGTTCCGCACCGCCCCCTACACCGAACTGCAGCGCCTTATCCGCGAAGTCGACCCGCCCACGCCCAGCACCCGCCTCGCGTCCTTCCGCCTCCCCGGCACCGCGCAGGACATCGCCCACAAGCACCGCACCACCGGCGACGGGCTCCGCCGCCAGGTCAAGGGCGAGCTCGACTGGATCACGATGCGCGCCCTCGAGAAGGACCGCACCCGCCGCTACGAATCCCCCAGCAGCCTCGCCGCCGACGTCGAACGCTTCCTGAGCGATGAGCCCGTCCTCGCCGGCCCGCCCAGCGCCGCCTACCGCGCCCGCAAGTTCGTCCGCAAGCACCGCCTCGGCGTCTCCGTCGCCGCCGGCTTCCTCCTGCTCCTGGCCGGCGGCCTCGTCGCCACCGGCATCCTCTACCGGCACGCTGAGCGCCAGCGCGCCCACGCCGTCGAAGCACGGCTCGCCGCCGACCGCGAAGCCGCCAAGGCCGTCGCCGCCCTCAACTTCCTCTTCGGGATGTTCCGCTCGATCGACCCCGACGCCGCCCAGGGCCGCGAGGTCACCGTCCGCGAAGTCCTCGACGACGCCGCCACGCGCGTCGGCGCCGAACTCGACGGCCACCCCGCCGTCGAAGCCTCCGTCCGCGAGATCCTCGGCGAGGCCTACCACGTCCTCGGCAAGCCCGCCGACGCCGAGCGCGAGCTCCGCCGCGCCCTCGAACTCCGCGAGACCGGCGCCGCGCCCAACCCCGCCGAAGCGCTCCAGACCGCCCACAACCTCGGGGCCACGCTCCTGGCCGCCGGCCGCTACGCCGAGGCCCTCGCCGTCCTCACCCGCGCCGCCGACGGCCGCCTCGCCCTCTTCGGCGAGGCCAACCCCGACGCCCTCGCCACCCTCAGCCTCCTGGCCTTCGCCCACCAGCGCGTCGGCGACTTCGCCGAGGCCGAGCGCGCGATCCGCCGTGCGCTCGCCGGCCAGGAAGCCCTCCTCGGCCCCGGCGCCCGCGACACCATCGACACCCGCAACTCCCTCGCCGACCTCCTCAACCAGCTCGGCCGCCACGAAGAAGCCGCCGCCGTCGCCGAGGAAAACTCCCGCCTCGCCACCCAGTACCTCGGCGACACCGACACCAAGACCCTCGAAGCCCTCAGCATCCGCGCCGCGACGCTAAAGGCCAGGGGCGACCTCGCCGGCGCCGAGCGCCTCGCACGCTCCGTCGTCGACGCCAAGGACCGCATCTTCGGACCCGAGCACCCCGACGCCCTTCTCTCCCAGAGCATGCTCGCCTCGATCCTCGCCGAAGCAAAGCGCTACGACGAGGCCGAACAGTCTCTCACCCTTTGCATCCAGCGCGCCGAGCGCTCCCTCGGCCCCGGCCACGCCGTCACCCTCTCTTACCGCAACAACCTCGCCCAGCTCCTCCACACGACCGGACGCCTCGACGACGCCGAGGCCGAGTACCGCGCCGTCCTCGATGCCCGCCGCCGCCTCGCCGGGCCCGAAGACCTCGACACGCTCATCTCCCTCAACAACCTCGGCCTCCTGCTCATCGACCGCGCCAAGCCCGACGATGCCCTCCCCTACCTCACCGCCGCCCTCGAAGGCCTCCGCGCCTCCCTCCCCCCCGACCACTGGATGATCGGCGCCGCCTGCGGCTACGTCGCCGAGTGCCACAGCGCCCTCGGACGCGCCGACGAGGCCGAACGCCTCTTCACCGACGGCTACGCCATCCTCGAGAACTCCCTCGGCCCCGCCAACCCGCGCACACGAAAGCACGCCGCCGCCTTCGCCGCCCACTTCGAACGCCGCGGCAACGCCCCCAGCGCCGCCGAGTGGAAGGCCCGGTCGGCCGCGCCATGACGGCCCGCGCCAAGCCCGCCCCCCGCGCCGCACACGCCCCCCGCTCGGCCGCCCTCCGCCGCGCGGTCGCCGCATCGGTGGACGCCCCGCCCGCGCTCCTTCCGGTCCTTCCCCGCCTCTTCGCCGGCCTCGATTCGCTCGGAAGCACGCCCCGCACCGTCGTCTCGATGCTCCGCCGCCACGGCGCTCGCCCCTCGTGGCGGGTCCTCGACCTCGCGTGCGGCAAGGGCGCCGCGGCGATCGCCATCGCCCGCAACCTTCGCTGCCGCGTCACCGCCGTGGACGCCTTCGAGCCGTTCATCGAACACGCGAAACTTCTCGCGGCACGGCGCGCCGTGACCTCGCGCTGCACGTTCACCACGGCCGACGTCCTCACGTGGCGATCAAAGTCCCGCTTCGATGCCGCGCTCATGCTCGGCCTCTTCGGTGTCGAGCGCGCCGCGCCCCTCCTCCGCCGCCACCTCCGGCCCGGCGGCGTGTACATCATCGACGACGCATTCCTCGACTCGACGCACCCGCGATGCGGGTCGTTTCCCGGTGTGCCCACCCTGGACGAGTCTCGCGCGCTCGTCGAACGCCGCGGCGACAACATCCTGGAAGAAATCATCCCCACGCGTCTCGAAATTTCGAAACTCAACGCATCGCTCTACCGCCGCATCGCCCTCAACGCCCGCGCGATCCGTCGCGCCGAACCCGCGCTCGCCCCCGCGCTCGACGAGTTCCTCGACCGCCAGCGCAAAGCCAACCGCACCCTCCAAGGCCCCCTCCGCGGCGCCCTCTGGCTCATCCGCCGCGCCACCTGACCCTCCCCCCACCCAGAGGGAGAGGGGCCGGGGGGGTGGGATCGCCGGCGCCCGACCCCTCGCTCTCACGATCCTCACGCAAGTGGGCTCGCCGGTGCCCCGCGCCGGCGCCCCCTCGCTCTCACGAATCCTCGCGCAAGCGGGCTCGCCGTCACCCCGGACTGTGGATGTTGAGGGGGCGGCGTGGGGTTGATTGTGGACGTCAGGCGAGGCGCGCCTGAATACGCCGCCGCCATCCGCCCCTATGCTTTTCGCGGTTTTCAGTCCGAAATGAAACCCGCCGGAGCCCCCATGCCCGCCGCGACACCGACCAGCGCGACCCGCCCGGCCCCCAGCGCGCCGAGCATCTTCGCGCGTGCCAGCACCCCGCGCTCCGACCCGCGCCTCGAGCCCCTCCGCTCCAAGCTCTCGCGCGGCGAGCGCCTGACCCTTGACGAGGGCGCCCTTCTCTTCGAAACCCCCGACCTCCATTCCGTCCTGGAAATGGCCGACGGCGTCCGCCGCCGCCTCCACGGCGCCAGCGCCTACTACAACATCAACCGCCACCTCAACTACTCCAACATCTGCGCCCTCTCCTGCAAGTTCTGCGAGTTCTACGCCAAGGCCGGCGACGACAAGGCCTACACCCGCGACATGGCCTACATCCGCGAAGAGGCCCGCAAGGCCGTCGAGTCCGGCGCCACCGAGATCCACTCCGTCGGCGGCCTCCACCCCACGCTCCCCTTCTCCTACTACACCGACCTCATCTCGACCATCCGCGATGAGGCGGCCCGCCTCGGTTCCCAGCTCCACGTCAAAGCCTTCACCGCCGTCGAGATCGTCCACCTCTGCAAGATCGCCCGGGTCTACAAGGGCGCGAGCGAGCCCGGCGAAGCCGGCCGCGCGGCACGACGCGAAGCCATCCGCCACGTCCTCACGAAACTCAAGGAAGCCGGCCTCGGCTCACTCCCCGGCGGCGGCGCCGAAGTCTTCGACGACCGCGTCCACGACGAGGCCTTCAAGGGCAAGATCCGCAGCGATGTCTGGCTCGATGTCCACCGCGTCGCCCACGAACTCGGCCTCAACACCAACGCGACCATCCTCTACGGCCACATCGAACAGCGCCGCGACCGCCTCATCCACATGGAAATGCTCCGCCGGGCCCAGGACGAAGCCCTCCATCGCCTCGGCTACACCGCCTCTCCTCCTCTCTCCCCCGCTCCCAGCGGGGGAGATGTCCGAGTCCGCGAGGACAGAGGGGGTCATCTCGGCTACACGCCCGACACCTCCACCGCCCCCATCATCACCCTCACCCGTCCCGACACCCCTCTCCCCGAGCACATCGCTTTCTCACCTCCCCACGTCCCCACCACCTCACCTCGCTCCGGCTACTACCAGACCATCATCCCCTTGCCCTTCTTCCCCGACGGCTGCGCCCTCGAGCACCTCCCCGGCCCCTCCGGCCTCGAGAACCTCCGCACCCTCGCCATCGCCCGCCTCATGCTCGACAACTTCCCCCACGTCAAGGCCTTCTGGATCATGCAGACCATGCCCATGGCCCAGCTCATGCTCCAGAGCGGCGCCGACGACATGGATGGCACCGTCGTCTGGTACGACATCACCAAAGTCGGCGGCAGCGACACCCACCAGGAAGTCAGCGTCTGGACCCTGGAAAAGGCCATCCGCGAAGCCGGCTTCGACCCCATCGAGCGCGACTCGCTCTACCGGCGCGTGAAGCGCGACGGCGTTCAATGGTCCGTGTGATGCGCCTGCGCGCATCGCAAGCGCGGGTTTGGTCCTCACGCGGCGGGTCCCGATCGGAACAGAGCCACAGATGATCCGCCCCAGATGACCCAGATACGCCCAGATCAAAGCCTCCTATCTGGGTCCATCTGGGTAATCTGGGGCTGGGCCGCCGTGCTTGAATCAAGTCTGCTCTGATCGCGAACGCCCCTCCTCGCCCCGGCGGGGCGCACGAGCGTTGCCACGGGTGAAGCGGCGCTTCGCCGCGCAACCCGTGGAAGGCCATCGGTATGAACGCCGAAGCGCTGTGGTCAGGCTATTCGCCCGAAACCCGTCCCGCCCCGCACCAGTAGCATTCCCCATGCCCCCCGCCACGCCGCGCCCCCTCGTGCGGCCGCCCCCCGCCGCCCTGCTCGACCCGCTCCCGGAAGACTTCCGCGCCACCCGCCGGCGCATGACCGCCGGCCTCGTCCTCGGCCTCGCCCTCGCGGCAGCCTCCCCGCTCATCCGCACCGAATCGTCCAGCGGTGTCTCCCCGTCCATCTTGCTCCACGGCGTCGGCGTCGCGATCTACGGCGGCCTGCTCTGCGCGCGCTGGCGCTACCCCTTCCCCTCCCCGCACGCCTGGGCCTTCATCCTCCTCGGACCCACCCACGCGCTCTGGGCGATCATCCTCGGCGCGATCCTCGCCCTGTTCATCGGAGAACTCGCTCCCCGCATGGTCGCCGGCGCGAACTTCAACGAACTCGCCGCCTTCCCGCTGCTGGCCACCGGCCTCGTCTTCTCGCTCGTCGTGTGCACCGCGTCCACACTCCGCGCCACCGCCGCGATGCTGGTCGCCACCGCCGCGGCCGCGGCGCTCGCCATCTCATCGAAGGAATGGCACCACGCCATCCGGCCCGCGCTCGACCCGGTCGGCCTCTGCGCTGCGCCCCTCCACCTCGCCCTCACCCTCACTCTCCACTACGCCGCCCGTCGCCGCCTCGAAGCCCGCCACCGCCCCGCGCACGGCCTCTGCGCCGCCTGCGGCTACGACCTCAAGTCCCTCACCCCGCCACGCTGCCCCGAGTGCGGCACGACCACGGCGCTTTCTCCTTCAATGCTGTGATCCCCTCCGCGCGACCCCAAACCGGAGCAGTCCCATGTAGTCCCATGGGTCGCATGCTGTCCCCTTCGCCTATCCGGGCCATCCCCGCGACGCAATCACCAGCTGGACGATGATTTTTGTAATTCGAACCCGCTCTAGCTTGTAATAGCCCCACATTCCGGGCATCGCAAGCCTCTTGCAAGGCCGGTCAAGTCGTAGTCACATCGGCTGCACGCAAAAGGGCGCCGGAAATGCAATCCGCTGGCAAGTAGAAATGCACCTGATATTATGACAAAGACCCATAGTGGTATTATAATATAGCCACCGCCTTGACGATATAATTTTGCTCGCGGAACCCAGTTGGACATGACTGGGGTGCGGCCAAAGTGGTTTGTGCCCGTGCTTAAGCCTCGCTCTCTGATCTTATCTGTGTTCGGTCCTTTCATCACAGCGCCACGTATCGCACCACTTCTGATATTAACAGACACGTGCCCCATGGATGTTTGTTTAGACCAATCCACCCACCATGACCAGCTTGATATCCAACAAAGCAACATGCATATGGAGGATGTATAGCCAATAAACGTCCGATGTTTTGTAGGTTTCCAGTAGATCATGACGGATCGTGCCATGAAAGAATCCATCTAAGAGTGGCGGGCGGCCCGGGTTCGTCTCGCGGGTGCCGCTGGTGCCAATGGCCGCCGCAACTTCTTGTCCTACATCATCTTCTAGTCCTACCGCGGCGCACCAGTGCTACCCGCTCTACTCGATCTCCCGACCTGCTTCCGGCTTCTGCTCCCTCTCCCTCCTTCTCCGGCGTTGCGACCCGCACCTCCCTCCACCGATCCACCGATGACTCCCTCTCCGCGCGTACCGCGACGCCGACGACCACTCCCAGTCCACCGGCAGGCTGCGGCGTTGTGCCGTGTCCAGAACAGAGCGAAGCGTTCTCTAAAGTTGGAGTCACTCTCGCGGTACGTCGCGACCACGTCGCACGCCGACCGTCCTGCCGACGCCACCATGATCGCAGGAATCCTCGCCGGATCATGACACAAATGCAGGCATTCCCGCACCCCGTTCAGCGCCAGGCGACCGGACCACGGCCTTTCAAGCCCAGCACTCACTCCAACCCGCGCCAGAATCACGACTTACCGCGATCGATTCAAATACCTATCAAAATCCTATTGACACACCGTTCAGATTCCGTACACTCCGAGCTCCTGATTTGCGCTTTGCGTTTTGCGCTTTGCGTTTTTCCCAATGCGCTTCCCCCCCTCCAACCCCTCCGCCCTCTTCTCCGACCTCTGCGCCTCGGAGCTC
>CAZCPB010000009.1:0-35344 GCA_964500365.1 uncultured Phycisphaeraceae bacterium | reverse complement strand
TGGTAGAGCAGCGGATTCCAAATCCGCAGGTTGCGGGTTCAAGTCCCTCCCGGCGTGATTCCGGAGGCGATCGCGTGCAGCACGGCCTGATCTACAAGCCCGGCGAGGGGTACTGGATCAGGGTGATGACGCTCGCGATGATCCTGATCATCACCCTCACGTCGGCGGCGTGGGCCTTCGCGAGCATCGATGCGCTGGGCGTCTACGTGCCCGCCAAGTCGTGGGACCTGGTGCTCACGGGTTTCGCGGGCGAGACCCCGCCGGGGCAGGAGGTCACGCTCCTGACGGCCAAGGGCACGGCCGACGGCGTGCCGGTGCAGATCGGCACGGCGCAGGTCGTCGAGCGCGTCTCGACCGGCGGCGCCGACGCGGTCGTGCGCATCACCAACCCGCCGCTGCCCGGGAACGCGAGCGTGCTGGACGTGGAGAACCAGTCGGTCCGCATCGGCGGGGCGTCGGCGCTCGTGTCGAGCGTCCGGGCCGTCCCGGCCTTCGAGATCCTGTACGTGCAGATCGCCGCCGCGGCGGTGCTCGTGGTCGCGGGCGCCTGGTGCGCGTACTGGTTCGTGGGCCGCAGCCGCGGCGCGGTCGAGTTCCTGATCGCGACCGACGCCGAGATGCGGAAGGTGAACTGGTCCACGCGCCGCGAGATCCTCGGTTCGACCTACGTCGTGATCGGCGCGACGCTGCTGGTCGCGCTCTCGCTCTTCCTCATCGACTACGCCTTCTCCGAAGCCTTCAAGGCGATCCGGCTGCTGGTCGTGGACTGACCACGCCGGCGCCGGCCCGTTCGCCCGACCCTGTCCGACCATCGCAGCCCGCGCCGGCGGCGCCGCCGCGGCCCGAATCGCCCCACGCCCCTCGCGAGGACCCGCCCATGAGCAACGCACCGCACGCCGCGCACGCCCCGATGGACGGCCGCCCCAACGAGCGCACCGACGTGGTCGGGGCGGGCGAGGTCCTCGTGCAGGAGGGCATGAACTGGTTCGTGCTCCGCGTCGCTTCCAACAAGGAGTCGAGCGTCCGGGAGACGCTGCTGCGCAAGGTCCAGATCGAGAACATGACCCACCTGGTCGGGCGCATCCTCGTCCCCACGGAGAAGACCAAGACCGTCAAGGGGGGCAAGCAGCGCATCACCGAGACCAAGCTCTACCCGGGCTACGTCTTCGTCGAGATGAAGCTCGAGCCCGACGGGCGGATCCCGCAGGACGTCTTCTTCCTCATCAAGGAGACCACCGGCGTGGGCGATTTCGTCGGCACCGCGGGCCGCCCCACCCCCCTCAAGGCGCACGAGATCGAGAAGATGCTCGTGGACAGCCGCAAGCCCGAGGACCAGCCCAACGTGCGGATGGTCTACGAGAAGGGCGAGCACGTCACGATCAAGGAAGGCCCGTTCCAGGGCTACGAGGGCACCGTGGACGAGCTGCTCCCCGACAAGGGCCTGGTCCGCGTCCTGGTCACGATCTTCGGGCGCCAGGCGCCGATCGAGCTCGAAGAGTGGCAGATCGCCAAGGCCGACCGGGCCTGAGGCCGCGTCAGCCCTTGAACTCGACGGACGCGACGGTGACGTCGTCGGAGAGCGCGACCTGGTCGTGGCGCGGGGCCGTCGCCGGCTGCGAGCCGCTCACCAGCGGCGTCGGGCTCGCGAAGTTCAGCAGCGCGGTGAAGAGCGAATCGACGTCGCTCGCGGGAGCCTCGGACGCGGCCAGCGCGTCGAGCACGCGCTGGGCCCCGAACTGCTCGCCCTGCGGCGACGGCTGCTCGACCAGCCCGTCGCTGTAGACGATGACACGCGAGCCTTGCTCGATCGGAAGTTCCTCGGACTGGTACGCGCCGTCGGGGTCCACGCCCACGAGCAGCCCACCCGGCGTGTCCACGCGGCAGGCCGGGCAGCCGGGGTGCTTGAGCAGCCAGTACCCGTGCCCCGCGTCCACGAACCGCAGTCGCCGGGTCTGCGGGTCGATGATGCCCACCCACAGCGAGATGAAGCGCGACTCCCCCTCGCGCCCGGCGATGTGGCGGTTCAGATCGTTCACCGCCGCCGCCGGGTCGGCCTCGCGGCGCAGCGACGCGTTCAGGTGCGCCTGCGCGGTGGCCATGAGCACGCCTGCGCCCATGCCCTTGCCCTCGACATCGCCCAGGAACATCGCGACCTTGCCGTCGCGGGTCGTGAAGATGTCGAAGAGGTCGCCGGCGACGTAGCGGCCGGGGCGGGAGCGGAAGACGTAGTGCACCTGCTCGAACGCGGCGCTCTCGCGGGGCATCATCGTGACCTGCGCCTCGCGGGCGGCCTCGAGGTCGCCCTCGAGCCGGCGCTGGCGGGTGGCCAGTTCGAGCCGCTTGAGGTTCGAGAGCGCCAGGCCGCAGATGCGCGCGACCGCCTGGCAGAAGCCCGCCGCGTCCGGCTGGACCTGGCCCTGCACGACGGTCGCGCGTCCCTGTCCGGGGTCGGGCCGGCGGGCGTCGAGGTAGAGGTACGCCGCGGGCATCGCGTCGAGCATCACGGGCGCGCAGATCGCGGCCTGGATCCCGAGCTGGACGATGCTCTGGCCGTAGTCCTGGGGCGTCGAATCCTGCCCGTCGAGCCGGGCGAGCTGACCTTCCATCGCGGCCTGGATCAGGGAGCGGCTGAAGGTCGGCAGGTCGCTGCCGCGCATCGGCGTGAAGGCGGGGTCGCGGCTCTTGGTGAGGTTCTGGATGCCGGGCTTGGTCCCGGCGAGGGGGTCGCGGGCGGCGATGACTTCGATCTGCCCGATCGAGTTGCCACCGGCGATCCCGTGCTGGCGGATGAAGAACGCGCGGCTGAAGCCGGTGCCGGCGACCAGGGCGTCGAGCACGGCCTCGGCGAGCTGCTGCTCGCTGGTGGCGCTGGTGATCGAGGCCGCGCAGTCGATGAGCAGGTCGAGCCGGTGCTGCGCGCGGAGCGAGAGCTCGTGGGCCGGTATGCGGTGGACGCGGTTGATGGTGCTCGCGGCATCATCGTGGGTCGTGAGCAGGCGTGCCCCGCCGGTGGGCCCGCCGACGCGGAAGGTGAACGGCCCGATACGCACCTGGTCGCCGTCGAAGATGGGCGAGGCGTCGCCGGGGGCCAGACGGATCCCGTTCAGGTACGTGCCGTGGCGCGATTCGAGGTCGGAGAGAAGCCACGACCCGCCCTTGCAGACCAGCTGGGCGTGCCGGCGCGAGACGGCGGTGTCAGCCAGGACGACCTCGCAGGTGGACTGGCGGCCGACGACGTGCGGTTTGTCCGCGGCGACGGTGAACGGGTCGGCCGGGGGCCCGGCGACAGGCTCGAAGCGCAGGGTGCGTGAGATCGAGGTGGTAGCCATCGTTCGCGGCGCGAGGACGCCGGCCCTCCGTTGGGGGAACGATAGCAGGGGGGCGAGACTCTCACCGCCTAGCAGGTTCCACGCACGCGCTTCCTCGGGTAGTCTCTCTCCCTCGGGAGGTGATCGCCCATGCGCAACCAGCCCGTCACTGTGCACTACTGGTCTCCCCGCCCCTTTGCCGCGGCGAAGAGCCTCACCGGGCACGTGGCCCTGGAGGTTCGCTCGGCCGGGGTGTACGCGAGCTGGGCGCCCGAGGCGGGCCAGGCCATGGGATCAATCGCGGGGGCGGTCGGACCGTGCCCGCGCCCCAGCTATGAGAACGACGAAACGCTCGCCGGTGGGACGCCCAGCACGCGCGTGGTCATCCACGGGCTCGATGGCGCCTCGATCCGTGCCGCGTGGGTGGGGATGGCGACGTACATGGCCGACCCGGCGGTGCACGGGCCGACGATCGGGTACCAGCTCGCGCCGGGGGTGGCGAAGACCTCGGCGACAAGCTGCGCGACTCTCGTGGTGAAGCTTCTGCGCGCGGGCGGGGCGGACCGGCTCGTCGAGTGGCGGCAGGGCTCGCTTGTCACGCCGCGAGATGTGTACGACTACGCGATGCGGCTGCGGGCGAAGTAGGCGACACGCCCGCGGCCGTCACCGGACCGCGCACCTCTCTTGGCGAGCGCATGAAAAAGCCCGGGACAACCGTCCCGGGCTTGTGCTTGGTGCCGAACGGGCGATCCGAAGCCGATCAATCGCGCCGGCGGCGGGCGGCGGCGAGGCCGAAAACGCCGAGCAGGCCGAGCGATGCGGGCGCGGGGACGTTGAGGATCACATCGTCGAGCACGAGTTCGGTGCCCGTGCCGCCGATGTCGGTGATGTGGCCCCAGTTGAGGAACTTGATGGTGATCGTCGAGGACGTGGGCGTGAAGTGGACGTAGTAGCGCTCCGACCCGCCCATGCTGTTGGCCGGGGTGGGAAGGTGCAGGTAGGTCGTGCCCTCGCCCGAGATATCCAGGCCGAAGAGACCGTCGCCGGTAAAGCCGGCTTCGCCGCTCACCCAGAAGTCGAGCACGTAGCTCGACGACGTGCTCAGGCCGGTGACGGTCTGCGCGAGCGTCACGGGCGCGGGTCGGCCGGCGAAGGTCGGCGTGCCGCTGAAGCTAATGACGCCGTTGGAGCCGATGGTGGCGGACGCGCCGGCGGTGTTGAACGAATTGCCAAAGTAGACGGCGTTCAGGCCGTCCGGGATCGGGGCGGTCGCGAATCCCAGCGGTCCCCACCACCCGTACGCGCCGTCTGGCCACGACGACGTCCAGCCCGGGATCGAACCGACCTCGGAGCCCGGGTACCCGCCGAGGTGGCTGCCCGGCGTCCAGCCGAGGTTGGTGCCGGGGTTGCCGGTCTCAAAGCTCCCGTTGGTGATGAGGTTGCCAACGTGCGTGCCCACCATGGCATCGCCGCGGGAGATCGAATTGATGCTTGCCAGGGCCGGGCCAGCAACGAGCGCTGCGAGCGCAGGCGCTATCGCGCAAACGAGTCTCATGAATTGTCCTCCTCGATGAATTGCGCCCGGCCGTCGCGCCCCCTGCGCGGCGTTGGAAACGGGCGTGGCCACAGCTTCCTCGATTCATCGCTCGCGTCAAGGGTTACCTGATTATGCTGACTCGAGCGAAGTCGCAATGATTGGCAGGGTCACGGCTTATGGATCAAGAATATACTGGAAGAATCTTATCTTGTTCGTGCCGGTGAACTTCGCGCGTGCACCAATCCTGCTGCCAATTCGCCCGTTCATCTTCCGCGCAGGATGAGCTCGCGGGCCTTGGACTCGACAAACTCTGCCGCGCGGCCGTAGTTGGAGAGGACGGCGACGGTGAAGCCCGAGTCGAGGTACACGTCGAGGTTGGCGCTGATGCCGTTGAAGCCGCCGGAATGGCCGATGATCTTCCCGGCGGGGGTCTGCTGCACGCCGAAGCCGAGGCCGTAGCCGATGGCGTTGAGCTTTTCGTCGGGCGTCCACGCGGCGGCGAGGGAGTCCTGCTTGAGCAGTGCGCCCGAGCGGAGCGCCCGGTCGAAGCGGAGCAGGTCGGTGACGGTCGAGTACCCGCCGCCGGCGGGACCGCCGCGGATCACGTGCATGAAGATGTTGTTGGTGTATCGCGGTCCGGCGGGAGTCATGCGCCGGTCGTAGCCGACGGCGAGGTTCTCGTTGACCTCGTCGAGTTCGTAGCAGTCGGTATTGGTCATGCCGGCGGGGCCGGTGATGTTCTTTCGGACATAGTCAAAGTAGTCCATCCCCGAAACCTTCTCGACGACGGCGCCCGCGATGAGGAAGCCCGTGTTGCTGTAGCGCTGCTGCGTGCCGGGCTCGAAGGCGAGAGTTTCAGAGGAGACCAGGGGCTTGTAGTCGCTGACGTTGCGGTAGAGGGCGCGGCTCGAGCGGGCGAAGGTGTCGTTGAAGTACGAGCCCAGGCCGGAAGTGTGGGTCAGCAGATGGCGGATCGTGACGCGGTCGAGGATGTCCTGCGAGAGCCACGAGGTGTCGAGGTACTTGGCGAGCGTGTCGTCGAGAGAGAGTTTCCCTTGCTCGGCGAGTTGGAGGACGGCGACCGCGGTGAACATCTTGTTCATCGAGCCGAGGTTGAACCTGGTGTCGATGGTGTTGGGGGCGTTGAAGTCGCGGTTGGCGAGGCCGACAGCGCGGGTGAGGATGGGCTTGCCGTCCCTGGCCAGGAGGACCGTGCCGCTGAAGGCGTCCTGTTCGGCGAGGCGGTCGATGTAGGCGCCGAGTTCTCCGGCGATTTCGACATCGGTGAGGGCCGGGCCCGCGGCTGGGGGGAGGTCGCTGGGCGGGCGGGCGCGGTCGAAGCTGAGACGCGCGATCTTGTGCGGCGCGGCCTCTTCGACATTGAGGACGATCGCCCGCCATTGTTCGGAAAGACCGGTGCGGACGATGAGCGTGGCGTTCGTGAGAGGGCGGGGCGGGGTGTAGGAGCGGGCGCCGTGGAGCGTCAGCGTGCCGGAGCCGGAGACGACATCGTCGAAGAATGCCGCGTGACCCTCGGGCGGGACGGCATCGCGGAACTCGGGGGCGAAAGACTCCTGCACGTAGCGCTGGAACGCGGCGACATCGGCGGAGTTGATGAGGTCCATCACCTCACGGGCACGGGCGTAGGCGGGGGTGTCGGGGAGGGTGGGGGAGTCGGTGTAGGGGCCGGGAGTCTGGGGTTGGGCGATCGCGGGGCGCGGGGGCAGGAACGCGGACAGAATCACGACAAAGGCGGCGAGAGCGCGGCTGAGAAAGGCTGTGCTGGCCATGAAGTCTCCCTTGGGTGGAGCGATAGTACGAACCGTACTATTGGAGATGGGCGCGGGGCCTGACCCCGTCGCTCGGAACGGCGAAGCTCACACCGGCTCGACAACTCGGTTTTTCGCGGAGATTGGGCGCAGGGCGCGCGAACCGAGGGACTGCTTCCCTGGGGCCGGGCTTACTGCAGATTCACCGGCATCACCACGTACAGGAACTCGCTGCCGCTCTTGATCAGCCCAGGCTTGTTCGGGGCCTTCAGCTCCATGATCACTTCGGGGTTGGGCAGCACTTTCAGCGCATCGGTGATGTACGCCGGGTTGAAGCCGATCTCGACGTCGTCGCCCTCGTAGGCGGCGATGTCCACCTTCACGTCCGACTCGCCCATCTCGGGGGCGCGGCTCGTGAGCTCGAGCTTCTTGGTCTTGCCGGTGAACTTCATCTTGACGCCGCGTGATTCCTCGTTGGTCAGCACGCTGGCGCGCCGGACCGCCGAGAGGAGCACGTCGCGGTCGAAGGTGATCTTCTTGTCCTGGTCCTTGGGGATGACGTCCTCGTAGGGGGGGAACGTTCCCTCGACGAGGTTCGAGACCAGCACCGCGCGGCCCGGGTCCTTGTCGCCGCCGAAGGAGAAGAGCACCTGGTTCTCGGTCACGGCGACGTGCACCGGCTCCTCGGGGTCCTTCACCAGTTTCTGAAACTGCGACAGCGCCTTGGTCGGGATGATGCACGAAAGGGCCTTGGAGTCCTTGTCGGTGGCGCCCGAGACGCCAGCGCGGCAGAGGGCCAGGCGCCGCCCGTCGGTCGCGACCATCTCCAGCTTCTTGCCGTCGCGCTTCAGCAGGACGCCGTTGATCGCGTAGCGAGAGTTCTCGCGGGCGGTGGCGAAGAGCGTCCGCTCGACGATCGCGCCCAGCGTGCCGGCCTGCTGCGTGAAGACCGACTTGGCCTTGGGGGCGTTCGCGCCGCCCTGGGCGATCGACTGGAAGTCGGGGATCGGCGGGAAGTCGGCGGGCGGGAAGCCGAAGACCTTGAAGTGTGCGTCGGCCCCCCGGATGTGGCAGGTCTCCTGCGCGACCTCGATCGTCAGCGTCGGCTCGTTGTCCTCGGCCGAGACGATCTGGCGGAGCTTGTCGGCCGGGATGAGCGCCTCGCCCGGCTCGCTCACGTCCACCTGCGAAAGCTTGAACTTGAGGGCGATTTCCGCGTCGGTGGCCGACAGGGTCAATTCGCCGACGCCGCCGGTCTTGGCGGCCGTCAGCTTGACGCAGGTGAGCTGGACGCGCGGGCTGCGCGTCGCGACGGCGCCCGAAACGGTGTTGATGGCTTCGAGCAGGGCGGCGCGGTCGCAGATGACTTTCATGGAGCGGTACTCGGGTGGGGATTGCTTAGGGTGGTGAGTGTATCGCGGCGCGGCAGGTAAAGTGCCGACCGTTCGCTCCTCCGGGGCCCCGGCCTGCCCGGCCCGCGGACGGCGGCGGCCTCGCCTCCCAAATCTCTGGCACGGAAGTTGCCAAAGGGGAGGGGGGAGTTGCTACGCTAGCGATTGCTCGTCACCGAGCGGGCCCGGGAAAGGGTCGGGCTGTGCCGCGCACGCGGCGGGCCGGTTCTCCGGGCTGTTCGGGGTTCAGTAAGGAACGGTCTCGTTCGAATCGCTGGGCGCGAAGGGCGCCCGCGGCGGCGGGGCCCCGGATTTGGTACCGCGCCCGGGTTGGCGGTGCCGGAAAGGACTTGCCCATGTCATTCGAAGCCGCCGTGCACGCGCAGGCGATCGAGCTGGACCGTCTCTGCCTTGAAATGACCGCCGCGTCCGGCAGCGGCCATCCGACCTCGAGCATGAGCCTCGGCCAGATCGTGACCGTGCTGATGTTCCATGCGATGCGGTGGAGCCCCGACTACCCGACGTACCCGAGCAGCGACCGGCTCGTCCTGTCCGAGGGGCACGCGGTGCCCATCGTGTACGCGGCGTGCGCCAAGCTGGGCGTCATGGTCGGCAAGGACGCGGACGACCGCAAGCGCCTGACGGTGGACGACCTCAAGAAGCTGCGTGAGGCCGGGAGCGTGCTGGACGGCCACCCGAACCCCATGGAAGGTTTCCCGTTCTTCGATGCCGCGACCGGCTCGCTGGGCCAGGGGCTTTCGGTCGCCGCGGGCCTGGGGTGCGCGGCACGGCTGGACGGGATCGACCGGCGCGTCTACTGCATCATCGGCGACGGCGAGTCGCGCGAGGGGCAGGTCTGGGAGGCGATCGACTACATCGCCGACCACAAGCTGACCAACGTCCTGCCCATCTTCAACTGCAACGAGTACGGGCAGGCCGACCGCGTAAGCCCGCAGCAGTCCGCGGACACGCTGGCCGCGAAGCTCGCGGCGTGCGGGTACGAAGTCAAGACCGTCGACGGCCACGCGCCCAACCAGATCAAGAACGCGATCGACACGTTCACGGGCGGCAAGGTCGGCAAGCCCATGGCCGTCATCGCGCGGACCGTGAAGGGCTGGGGCTGCCCCTCGATCCAGGGCAACGGCTGGCACGGCAAGCCGCCGACCGGCGATGCGCTCAAGAAGGCCATCGCCGAACTCGACGAGAAGCGGATCGAGCTGACCAGCGCGCTGGCCAGCAGCGACCAGTTCACCATCCAGCCCCCCGCGGAGTTCGAGCCCCCGGAGCCCAAGGCCGAGGAGCTCGACAGCCTCAGCGTGGTCATGAAGAAATGGGACATGACGAGCCTGCTGCACGCCGGCAACCTCGCGACCCGCAAGGCCTACGGCATCGCGCTCCGCGCCCTCGGGCACGCCAACGAGCGGATCGTCGTGCTCGACGCCGACGTCTCGAACTCGACCTTCGCCGAGACCTTCCGCAAGGACCCCGAGCTGGCCTCGCGGTTCTTCGAGTGCAAGATCGGCGAGCAGAACATGGTCTCGGTCGCGGCGGGCCTCGCCGCGGCGGGGAAGATCCCCTTCGTCTCGACCTTCGCCAAGTTCGTGACCCGGGCGTACGACCAGGTCGAGATGGCGATCAACTCGGGGGCCAACATCAAGATCGTCGGGAGCCACGCGGGCGTCACGCTCGCCAGCGACGGCCCGAGCCAGATGGGGCTGCCCGACGTCGCCTGGTTCCGCTCGTTCACGACGATCAAGGACCACCGCGGGAACCCGGGGTGCTACGTCCTCCAGCCCGCCGACGCCTACGCCGCGTACGCGCTCACGAGCGTCATGGCCGAGTACGAGGGCGCGTGCTACATGCGGACGCTTCGGCCCGAGACCGAGTTCATCTACTCCGACGACGTGGTGTTCAACCTCGGCGGGTTCGAGGTGCTGCAGGAGGGCCGGGACTTGGTCCTGTGTGCCGCGGGCTACATGGTGCACGAGGCCAACAAGGCCCTCGAGCTGCTCGACAAGGCGGGCATCTCGGCCACGCTCGTCGATCTCTACTCGCTCCCCTTCGATGCTCCGGCGCTCCTCGACATCATCGGCGCCAACAACGGCTACGTGATGACCCTCGAGGACAACTACGGCGGCGGCATCGGCTCGGCGGTGTCGGACGCGCTGACCGAGAGCGGGGATGCGTTCAAGTGCACGCAGGTGCACGTGAAGCGGATCCCCAAGAGCGCCAAGACGCCCGAGGAGCTCCTGAGCATGTGCGGGATCTCGGCGAAGGAGATCGTGAAGAAGGCGATGGAGCTTTTGCAGGTGGCGTGAGCGATAGAGCGTGCGAGATTGACGCGGCGTGAGGGGGAAATCACGTGTCCGATCCGCGCTGCGACGAGCCCACGGTCCCGCTCTCGCGTGGGCGGACGGTAACCACGCCGGGGCATGAGCCGGTGCTCGCACCCCGCACGACGGCGCCCCTGGGGCCGGGCGCGGTGATCTCTGCCTACCGCATCGAATCAGTGCTGGGCGAAGGCGGCATGGGAGTCGTGTACCTGGCGCGCCAGGACAAGCCCGACCGCGACGTAGCACTGAAAGTTGTTCGCCCCGGCTACGCCACCGAGAAGATGCTGCGGCGCTTCGAGCACGAGTCCGAGGTGCTGGGGCGGCTGCTCCATCCCGGCATTGCGCAGATCTACGAAGCGGGGGTGTTTGAGCTGGCCCGGCTCTCCGCGCCGGGTGGATCGGCGGGCAATCCGATGCCCGGCTCGGAGAGCCGGGCCACCCAGGGCCAGGTCATCCCGTTCTTTGCCATGGAACTGGTGAAGGGCGTGACTCTCACGCGTTACGCCACCGAGAGGATCCTCTCGATCCGTGATCGTCTCGAACTGATGGCCAAGGTCTGCGATGCCGTCCAGCACGCCCATCAGAAGGGCGTCATTCACCGCGACCTCAAGCCCGGCAACATCCTGGTCACCGAAGATGGTCAGCCCAAGGTCCTCGATTTCGGCGTCGCGCGAGCGACCGACTCGGACATCCAGCAGACCACGATGCAGACCGAGGTCGGGGCGATCGTCGGCACCATCCCCTACATGAGCCCCGAGCAGGTGGGGGGCGAGGCGAACGAACTCGACACGCGCTCGGATGTCTACGCCCTGGGCGTGATCGCCTACGAACTCCTGACGGGGCGGCTCCCCTACGACTTGGAGCGCAAGATGATCCACGAAGCGGCGCGGATCATCCGAGAGGACGAGCCCAGCCGCCTCTCGTCGGTCGACCGAACGCTCCGCGGCGATGTCGAGACGATCGTCGCCCACGCGCTGGAGAAGGACAAGGCGAGACGCTACAGCGGGGCCGGCGCGCTGGCGGCCGACATCAGGCGCTACCTCGACCATGAGCCGATTACCGCCCGGAACGCGAGCGCGTGGTATCAGATTCAGAGATTCAGCCGCCGCAACCGAGCGCTGGTCGGCGGTGTGATCGCATCGTTCATGGTGCTCCTGGCGGGCCTGGGATCGACGCTCTGGCAGGCCAAGGTCGCCCGCGACCAGCGCGACGCGGCGATCGAGGCCCAGAAGGCCGAGTTCAAGGCCCGGACGCGCGCCGAGGAGAGCGAGGCGTTCGTCACCTGCGCTCGCTTTGACGAAAAAGAAGGCACGGTGACTCTGTTCAAGTCGCTCACGCCCGCGGCCCTGCGGCACATGAGCGGCCTGACCGGCGTGAAGCACCTGCGGATCGAGGGCTCGGTGGGGTCGGTCTACGAAACGATCAAGCTGGTCTCCGCCAAGGGCTCGGGCCTCTCCGCCGTGACCACGCTCTTTCTCTCGGGCACCTTCTGCACCGATCACGACGTCGCCGCTCTCGTCGCCAAGGACTCGTCCCTCTCAGGCCTGACCGCGTTGTGGCTCGTGAGCCCCCAGATCACCGACACCGGCGTCGCCGCCCTCGCCGCCAAAGACTCGCCGATCTCCCGGCTGACCACGCTGGACTTGGGCTACACCAAAGCCACCGACACCGGCGTGGCCGCGTTGGCCGCCAAGGGCTCGGCCGTCTCAGCTCTGAAGACGTTGTACCTCTACGGCACCAGGGTGGGTGATACCGGTGTGGCGTCCCTCACCGCCGGCGGCTCGGCCCTTTCCGCCCTGACCACGCTGGACCTGCGAGGAACTCAGGTCACCGACCAATGCGCGGCCGCCCTCGCGGCCAAGGACTCAGCCCTCTCCGCCCTGACCACGTTGAATCTCTACGGCACCCGGATCACCGACGCGGGCGTTGCCGCGTTGGCCGCCAAGGGTTCGACTCTCGGCGCGCTGTCGTCGCTCGACCTCGGTTACACCCAGGTGACCGATGCCGGCATCGCGGCCCTCGCCGCCAATGATTCGGCTCTCTCAGCCCTGACGACGTTGAGACTCCGAGCCACGCAAGTCACCGATACCGGCGTGGCCGCCCTCGCCGCGAAAGGCTCGGCCCTCGCGTCGCTGACCACGCTTGATCTCTACGACAGCCAGGTTACGGACTTCGGCCTGACCGCCTGTGCCGCCAAAGACTCGGCCCTCGCCGCCTTGACCACGCTGGACCTCCGCTACACCCAGGTGACCGACGCCGGCGTGGCCGCCCTTGCCGCCGGCGGCTCTCCGCTCTCCGCCCTGACCACGTTGAACCTCACCGCCACCCGTGTCACCGATGTCGGCATAGCCGCCCTCGCCGCCCGAGACTCGGCTCTCACCGGCCTGACCACGCTCAACCTCAGCTACACCCAGGTCACCGAAACCGGCGTGGCCGCGCTCAGGAAAGCCCGACCGGGTTTGTCGATCGACACCGGCGTGACCGTGCTCAGGAAAGCGCCAGGGTCTTGATGCCAGCAGGCCGCGGCAAACGTGCGTCAACACCGACGGCGGTTGTGATAAGGTGACCACATGAACAGGCACACGCTGACCGGCATCGCAGGAGTTGCCGGCGCCCTTGCGGCGCTCCTGGGAGCTTGCGACACCAAGTCCAGCGCGCCGTCCAAGCCGTCCAACTCGGGGAAGACGTCCAGCGCCAGTGATATCAACGCCGCCGACACGTACCAGGCGGTGAATAGCACACTGGGACCGGAACTGCTTGCCGCGGCGGGTGGGGACAGTCCCGCCCCGGCCCTGTTGAAGCAGCATGCCAAGGACATCGAGCGGCTGGTTGACGCGACACGCCTTCCCACATGCGATTTCGGCGTTGATTACGCGGCGGGGCTGAACGCGGTGATGCCCCACCTGGCGATGGTGCGGGGTCTGACCAGGGTGCTCAAGGCCGATGCGGCGCGCCTCCTGGCCGGGGGAGACCTCGACGGCGCGGCGAGGCGGATCGCGGCGATCGAGCGTCTCGCCGCGCACGTCCTGCGTCCGGCGCACTCGATCATCGAACTGCTCGTGGCGACCGCGGTCGCGCGCGTGGGGGCCGGGTTCGTGAATGAGCACGCGGCCCTGGCCGGCGCTCCGTGGAAGACCGACATCCAGCAGTCCCTCGTGGACCTGGAACAGGAACTTTCCCGAACTTCAGCGGTGATTGCGCGCGACTCCGAGACGATGGTCAAGGCTCTCCGCGAGGGCAAGATGCTGGACCTGGGCGCGGTCGGTGGACGGAACTGGACCACGGCGAGTCAGGCTGAGCGCGATGCCGCGGCGGCAAAGCTGGAAGCAATGTACGCGGACGTTGCCAAGGCTTGGAACGCGCCGGGCGGTGTCGCCCGCCTCGCGACGCTGGAGCAGCAAGCCGCAGACTCCGGGGTCGGCGACCTTTTTCCGCCGCTGTCGAAAGCCCGAAAGTCGGTGGACGACCTGCTTGCGGAGATCGCCAAGGCCAACACGACGCTCGGCGGTTGACGACGGCTCTGGGCAGCGCTTCCATGCGGGCGGTTCGTCCGCCGCGAGCGGCACGACCTGGTCGTCCGGCATCGCGCGATGGCACAGGGCTTCGTGGACTTCGACCGCAATACCTTCGTCAACGAGAATGACTTCGACGAGTGCGTATCCGACGTCAGGGCGGGTATCGTCGATGCTAGTGGACCTCTATTCGCTCTCCTTCGACGCCCCCGCGCTGCTCGACATCATCGGCGCCGACAAAGGCTTACGTGATGACCCTCGAGGACAATGACGGCGGCGGCATCGGCTCGGCGGTCTCGGACGCACTCACCGAAAGCGGCGATGCGTTCAAGTGCACGCAGGTGCACGTGAGGTGTATCCCCAAGAGCGCCAAGACGCCCGAGGAGCTCCTGACGATGTGCGGGATCTCGGCCAAGGAGATCGTGAAGAAGGCGATGGAGCTGCTGCAGGTGGCGTGAGCGGAGTCGGGTTCCGCGGATTTTTCAGATCGGCGTTGTGCTTGCAAGCCGATTAGGTCGGCCCGGATCTCGGTCCGTGTGTGGTATTCTGGCTCGCTATGGGAGCGCCGGCGGAGGACGGGACGCCCGGTTCATCGCGTGAGGGCGACATCGACGCCCCCGCGTGGCAGCGGCTCATCGACTCCGCCAACTCCGCGTCGCTGCTGGTGGTCATCGAGTCGCGGCTCGGCCCCGCGCTGCGGGCGCGCCTGGAACCCGACGACATCCTGCAAGAGTCGCTGATGCAGGCGTGGCGCGACCGCGGGGCCGCCCGGTTCGAGACGCCGCGCGCGTTCCGGGCGTGGCTCTTGACGATCATCGACCACCGGATCAGGGACGCCGCGGAGCACGGCGCGGCAAAGAAGCGGGGCGGGGGGCTCGCACCGGTGCGCCTGGGCGGCGAGTCGGGCGAGAGCGCCGACGGTCACGGGCCGGGGTTTGAGCCCTCAGGTTCGACGACCCCCAGCCGCCTTGCCGTGCACCGCGAGCAGGCCGCGGCGATGCTGGAGGCCCTGGCTGGCGTCCCGCCCGAATGGCGCGACGTCGTGCGGCTGCGGCTGTTCCACCAGATGACGCTGAACCAGGTCGGCGAGCAGTTGGGGATTTCGCTGGCGGTGGTGCGGACCTCGCTGCGGCGGGGGTCGGAGGTGTATCGACAGCGGCTCCGCGCGGCGGGGATCGGGCGGAGCACGCTGGGATCGGTCTCGCCGCGCGCAGAGCGCGCCGGGGAATCCGCTTCTGGAGAGTGAGAGGCATGAACACCGCGACGGCATCCGAGCGCGCGGGATCGTCGGCGCTGACCGAGGCCGATGCGCGGCTGCTCGACGAGGCGTTCGAGCGCGCCCTGGCGTCGTGGGAGGAGGGGAACGAAGTTTCGGCGTCGGAGCTGCTGCCGGACCGGCCGGACCTGGCCGACCACGCCGAGCGCGTCATCGCGCTCGTGCAGGACGTGGCGGTCACCGGGCCGAGGTCGGCGCCCGTCCCCTGCGTGCCGGGGTTCACGATCGTGTCGGAGCTCGGGCGCGGAGCGATGGGCGCGGTCTACCTGGCACACCAGGACCGGCTTGGAGGGAGGCCGGTGGCCCTGAAGGTGCTGCCGGCGGGCGCGGCGGTGTCGGCGCGAGCGAGGGGGCGGTTCCAGGCCGAGGCCAACGCGATCGCGCGCCTGCGCCACCCCCACATCGTCACGGTGTACGACGTGGTGCGCGAGGGGACGCTCATCGCCTTCGCGATGGAGCCGGTGGACGGGCCGAGCCTGCACGACGTGATCGATCACCTCGCTTCAGTGGGGCGCGAGCCGCGAGCGGACGACGTCCGCGAGTTCGTGGGGGTCGGGTCGTCGGCGCTGGGGGAATCGGCGTACTGGGTGGTGATCGCGCGGATCGGCGCTGCGATCGCGCGGGCGCTCGCGGCGGTGCACGGGGCGGGGCTGCTGCACCGGGATGTGAAGCCGTCCAACATCCTCCTGAGGCGCGACGGGACGCCGCTGCTCTCGGACTTCGGGCTGGTGCGCGACCCCGAATCCGGGCTTGTAACACGCGAGGGATTCATCGGCACGCCTGCGTACGCGCCGCCGGAGCAACTGGCCGGCGGGCTGGGCGCGGCGGACGCGCGGAGCGACGTGTACGCGCTGGGGGCGACGCTCTACCACGCGCTGACGCTGCGGGCGCCGTTCGCGGGGCACGCGCCAGGGGAGCTGCTGAAGTTCGCGGAGCGCGGAGCGGCGCCGCTGCGGTCGGTGTGCCCCGGCCTGCCGCGGGATCTCGACACGATTATCGCCAAGGCGATGGCGCCGTCCGCGCGCGACCGGTACGCGGGCGCGGCGGAGCTCGCGGAGGACCTGGAGCGGCTCCTCACGGTGCGGCCGATCGCGGCACGACGGTCGGGCGTGGTTTCGCGAGCGGTGAAGCTGATGCGCCGGAACCGGCAGGCGTTCTGGGGAACGGTGGGGGGCGCGGCCGGGGCGCTGGTGCTGGTGGCCGTGGGGGTGATGGGGCTGGTGGTGATGCCGCGCTGGGCGCAGGAGGCGCGCGAGCGGGCGTGGCTCGCGCTGCTGGACCCGCGGGACACGATGAACTTCGCCAACGCCGGGTTCTGGCGGTTGCCATTCCTGGGTCCGCCGCGGGTGCAGCGCGAGCGTGCGCGCTCGGCGCTCGCGGAATACGAGCGAGCGGTGCGATGGCAGCCGTGGGACGAACGGACAACGCTGGAGCGGGATGTTCTGGCGGCGATGCTGTCGATGGGCGAGGACGGACGCCCGGCCCCGCGGTTCCCGATCGGCCTTCGCCAAAGAGCGCCCCGGGCGTGCCGATGGCTGGAGCAATGGGCGGCGGTGGGCGAGGACGACCTGCCCCCGGCGATCCCTTCCGGCACGCTCGCGCCGGAGGAACTCATCACGATCGGGATGATGAGCTACATCACCCGCGAGATGAACCCCGCGGTCGAGGCGTGGCAGCGCCTGGAGCAACTCGGGGAACCCGGTCCGTTCGTGCGCGGCGGACTGGGACTTTTCTTCATCTACGGGCAGGAGCCGGGGCGTGCGTACCCGCGGCTTGAATACGCCGACCGCGCCTTCCGGAACGTGAGCTTTCTTCGCGCCGCGCACGCGGAGGCGGCGTGGGGAGTCGGCGATATCGACATGGCGGCGCTGCTGCTCGAACAGGCCAGAGCGCTGCCGCGACGCGACGACATGCAGATCCTTCGAGTGGGCACGCTGATCGAGCTAGCGCGGGGCGACGTCGAGGACGCCCTCGAAGGGTTCAAGGCCTGGTACTTCGACGGCGTCAGCCACAACTCCGTCGCGGGGTACCAGGTGGGGCGGTGGCTCCTGGCTCACGGCGACCGCGAACGCGCCGTCGGGATGCTTGCCACAGCATCCGGCGATAAGCCGCCCAGGCCGTTGTTCCCGCTGTTGCTGCCGCTGGCGGAGGAGTGGTGGGACGCTCAGAGCATGTCCCGGCGACAGGAGCTCGTTGAAACCGTTATTTCGGCGGGCGGCCGGCGGACCCCGTGGGGCGAGACGATGGTGCCCCTGGCGTACTGGATGCTGCACTACCACGCCTCGCGGGATCGTCGGTACGCGGACTTCAAGCCGCTCCTTCGCGAGCACCCGTTGCTCGAAGTCGGCGACAGGCTCCAGCCGTACCTATGGGCGGACCGGAAGGAACCAGCCAAGTCATTCAGCGCAGACGAGATTCGTCGCGCGGCGCTCGAGGTGCTGGGGCTTGAACCGTCGCCCGGCCGTTGACGATCCCCGGGCGGCATCGCCCGGAGCGAATCCCGATTGCGCGCACACGAGCCTCTGACTCCCGCTTCTAGAACGGGCAGAAAGTCCCCCGTCGCCTGATGCAAGAAGAAGGGTTGTCACCATGAATCGCAATCGTTTCAGCGTGTTCGCCGCGGCTCTTGCGTGTTCGGCCGGTCTGTGCGTGCCCGCGATCGGGCAGGTCACGTGGCAGACCCAGACTCTGTGGCAGGTTCCCACGCCATGGTGGAACCTGTGGAACTGGTACGGCGCGATCGACTACGGCAGTTTCACCCACCTGTCGTTCAACGCCGCGGGACAGCCCGACGTGGCCGGCACCTTCCAGAGCGGGATCGGGGGCGGGCTGTGCTTCTGGGCCAGGCCGACCGGGCCGGGGACGTGGTCCGTCATGGACACAATTTCGCCACTCAGTGCGTCGGGCCACTTTGCCGGGCCGCTGCTGCCCGGGGGCACTGCCGTGACGGCCAACGGCGATCTGGAGTGCATCGCCGGCGGGCGATTGGCAAACTCGCTATGTTTCGAATGCCTGGGCTTCAGGAAATACTCGGTGCTGAACGGGCCTGTGCTTCTCGGCGAGTACGTGACAACCGGGAACTACCAGGCTCCGCCGCGCCCGGCAAGCGCGGTGGCGAGAGCGGCCCCGGGAGGGGGTGTCTGGTGGCTCGGCAGTTCCGAGCACGGGAGCAGCGGATGCAGTTTCGGGGCGGTGCTCTACTACAACGGAACTGAGATTCATCCCCTGGGCCTGACCATCAACGAGTGGTCCACCCGTTCGTTCGACATGGACATCGGCCCGGACGGGGTTTCGACGCTGGTCGCTGAGTTCAAGCCTTGGTGCGGCCAGGGGCCCTCGGGGCTCCACTTCGCCCGCGATCCGGCGATCCACACGTGGACCATGATCGCGCCGCCCGAAGATCCGGGCGGCGACCGGAGCGTGCGCGTCGTGACGGACGCCTCGGGCGTCATCCACGTGTTCGGCGCGCCCTACTCATCGAGCACGGGGCTCGGCGGGCCGCTCTCTCGCTGGACATCGGACGACAACGGCGCCACGTGGAGCGGTCCGGAGACCGTGCTCAGTTACCTCCACTACAACGGCAGTTACGCGGTGGCCGCTTCGCCGACCGGCGCGGTCGGCGTGGCGTACTGGGCGTGTTGCGCGCCGGACGGAGGTCTCGAACTTCGCTTCGCCGAGAACCGCTGCGGCCAGTGGACGCACTACGCCGAGGTGGGCTCGAGCGGCCCCATCGCCGGGCCGGGCGGCCTCAAGGTCGCGTACGACAACCAGGACCGGCCGCACATCGCCTACTACGAGGTCCACGCCGCGCCCGGCGGCCTGGTCAAAGTGACCGGCGCCACGACAGCGCTGAGCGCCGCACTGGTCGACCCGTACCCGGTCACGATCTGCCCGTCGGCCCCGTTCGCGGCGGTAGTGCAAGCCGCGGGTGCGGGCCCTCACGCGTACCAGTGGCAGTTCCGCGTGAAAGGTGGAGACTGGACCGACCTGGCGGAAGGGAGCAACGACAGCGGCAACGGCTACGGCGGCATGTTCAATGCGTCGGGGGTGACCACGGCGAACGTTTCGGTGTCGGGGTTCGGCGATGCGCCCGAGGACGTGCCGTTCATCCCGTTCATCGACCTGAGGTGCGTGGTCTCGAACGGCTGCGAGAGTGTCGCCAGCGACGAGGTCACCGCGACGATCTGCCCCGCCGACTACAACTGCGACGGCTTTGTCTCGGGCGACGACTTCGATGCCTTCGTCGCCGAGTTCGAGTTCGGCACCGCGGCGGCGGACATCAACCTGGACGGGTTTACGACGGGGGAGGATTTCGACTACTACGTCGAGCGTTTCATGGCCGGGTGCTGACCAGACAAGGCCGCGTCACACCCGATCCGCACGATCTTGGGCTCCAACGTGTTCATGGAACACTCCCGTTCCGGGAGCTGCGTCCCGCGTTCTCTCCGATGGTGGCGCGACCGGGGGGATGAGGTGCGCCGCCGCGGCAACAATCCGCGGTGACCGTAGACCAAGTCCTAAAGGTCCTGGGTGCGCTGGTCGGGCTGGCACTCTTTCTCGCGGGAGCAGGTCTGATCGGGGCGGGCCTGGTGATGGCCAGTACGGACCGCGGGGGACGCGCGGCGTGCCCGAAGTGTGGTTATCCGGCGCTGGGGCTGCGGGGAACCGTGTGCCCGGAGTGCGGCGAGCCGATGCCGCGCAGCCGCTCGGCGCTCCGGAACGCGGCGCTAAAGCTTCGACTGGACCGGGCCGACAGGGCGCTGTTCTGGGGTGTCGGGGCCATCATCGCGGGGGCGCTCGCGGTCGCTGCATCGATGTAGGGCGAACGGGCGACGGACGGAGGGCGGCGCGGGCCGGAATCGGCGGCGAGCAATCCCGAAAGACGTGGGAGCCGCGGGAGTGCGCCCATGCTGTCCAATCTTCGCGTCGCCTGGTCCCTTGCCACGCTGCCGGTTCACACCCTGTACGCCGGCTACAAGGGCCTGGCGTGGGTGTTTGATTCGCCCTGCCCCCCTGCGCCAAGGGCGCGCGCTGTCGTTCCCGTGGGGGAAGGCGCGGCCGTCCCGGCGCACGCAGATGCCGCCCCGGTTGACGGGGAGCTGACGCTTTCGGAGAAGACCCGGGCCAGGCTGCTCAAGCTCGGCTTCACGGCCTCGACGCTGATGTGGATCCCCGCGGCGTACGGTGCCGCGGTGGCGCACGACCTGAACTGGGTCAGCGATGGGCAGGCGTGGATGGGCCTGGCGTGGCTTGCCGCGGCGTCGTGGGTGGTGAGCGTGCTGATGCTCCGGAAGACCGGGAAGAAGGAAGCTGCCCGGGAATCGGCGTCGCCCGTGGCCAGGGCGCGCCGGGCGGTCGCGGCGGCGGCGGGCGCGGTGGGCGCGGCGGCCGGCGCGGTCAAGGATGCGCCGTTCCGCGCGGTCAACGCGGTGCGCAGCGCTCCCGGGCGCGCGGCCGATGCCGTGCGGGGTGCTCCGGGGCACGCCGCGGCGGCGGCTCGGGGCGCGGCCGAGCGGGTAGTGGGCGCAGCGGGCCGCTGCGTCGAGCACGCCCGGGCCCGGCTGGCCGGGTGGGGGAAGAAGACGCCGGCCCCGGATAGCGGTTGCCCGCGGGGCTGATCGGCGCAGACAGAATTACGCGCGACGGACCGCCCGCCCCACAGCGGAGCGCCTCAGTAATTGAAGGGGATGTCGATCGCGAACGTGAAGACGCGTTCGTCGTCGGTGCTCTCGCGGAGGATGGGGAAGCCGAAGTCGAAGGCCAGGGGCGCCGGGCTGAAGCCGGGGAAGTACAGGCGGAGCCCGAAGCCGACGCTGACGCGGTAGTCGTCGAACCCCGCGTCGTACGAGACCGTGCCCGTGTCGACGAACCCGACGAGCGAGAGCACGTCCTGGTAGACCGGCTGCGAGATCTCGACGCCGGTGAAGAACATCCACGTCCCGCCGACGGGGTCGCCGCTGGAGGTTCCGTCGGAGCGGAGGCCGATGGGGGAGACGGCCCGGAAGTCAAAGCCGCGGAACGACTGCCCGCCGAGGTAAAACCGCTCGTACACCGGCACGTCGTCCTTGTCCTGGGGGATGTAGCCGATCTTGCTCTTCCAGTTGAAGACGGTGCGGCGGCCGAGGAAGTCCTCGTGGATGGGGATGTAGAGGCGGTGCTCGGCGCGGAACGAGGTGAAGGTGAAGTCGCCGCCCATCGCCCCGACCTGCTCGATGCCCAGCTCGATCTGGCGTCCCGCGGTCGGGCGGAAGGCGTCGTTGAGCGTCGAGCGTCCGACGACGACGCCGATGCCGGTGAGGAGGTTGTCGCCCTCGAACTCGAGGATGTCCACGGCCTCGTCGGGGTCGACGTTGCGGAGGTTGATGTTCTCGATGCGGAAGGGGAAGTTGATCGTCCAGCGCGAGCCGAACGCGCGTCCGAAGCCGAAGCGCGTGCCCAGACGGTCCTCGGAGAATTCGTCGTAGTTGGCGATGCGGTAGTAGCCGGCGATGTTGCCGCTGTAGTCGCTCTCGAAGAGCGAGGGCTCGCCGAGGGAGATCTGGTAGGTCGAGAAGTCGTTGCCCGGGAGGATCTCGATCTTGAACTTCTGCGCCCCGCCGCGGAACGCCCGGCCGCTGAAGAACTCGTCGAAGGAGTCGGGCGTGTCGGAGACGTCGAAGTTGTCCTGTTCCAGGGAGATGCGTCCGGCGACGCCGAGGTCCGAGCCGACCGAGGCGCCGAGCAGGAAGCGGCCGGTGTTGGTCTCCTTCACCTCGACGAGCAGGTCGCGGTATGTCGGGTCGAGCGGGTCGGGGTCCTGGTAGGTGAGGCGGACGGTCTCGCGGATGTCGAAGAGGCGCGTCGCGTTGAGGCGGCGGCGTGATTCGTCCAGCGCCACCGAGTTGGCGGGCCGGTCGGGCACCGGCAGCACGTGCTTGCGGATCACGCGGTCGCGGGTGATGTCGTTGCCGCGGATGATGACCTCGCCGGTCCTGAAGCGGTTGCCCTCGGTGATCTCCAGCAGAAGGTCGACGCGGGGATCCTGGATATCGCGGAGCTCGACCGGGACGACGCGGGCGTCGAGGTAGCCCATCTCGCCGTAGGCCGACCGCACGGACTGGAGGCTCCTGCGGATCAGGTTCTGGCTGTAGACGTCGCCGGGCTTGAGCTTCATGAGGCCGACGACCTGCTCGGGCGAGAAGACGCCCATCGAGTAGACGTGGTACACGCCCTGGGCGCGGGGGATGACGTGCTCGCCGGGGCCCGCGGCGGCGCGGGCCTGCTCGGCGGTCGGGTACTCCGCGGGCCGGCGCCGGTCGGGGTAGTAGAGGGTCACGTTGCGGAGCGTGTACAGCCGGCCTTCCTCGATCTGGAAGGTGACGATCGCCTCGCGTCCGTTGAGGCTGGGGCGGTAGGTGCGGCCGACGCGGGCGTCGAGGTAGCCGCGATCCTTGTAGAACTCGATGAGCGACGCGACGTCGAGATCGAGCATGTCGTCGTCGAGCGCGCCCTTTTCGAGCAGGTTTGCCTCGGTGGTCTTGATCGCGCTGCGCAGCTCGCGTGGCGAGAAGCTCCGGTTGCCCTCGAAGCGGATGTCCGTCACCTTCAGACGCTCGCCTTCGCGCACGCGGAAGAGCACGATCCCGGAGTCTTCGAGGGCCCGCTCGTCGACCGTCACCTGGGCGAGGTAGTACCCCTTCTCGCGGTAGAGGTTCTCGATGCGGCGGCAGGCGCGGTCGAGCTGGTAGCGGTCGACGCTCGTGCCCTTCAGGATGTCCACTTCCTTGGCGATGTCCTGGTCGGTCAGCCGGCGGTTCCCCACCGCCTGCACGTCGAGCACGATGGGCTGGGGCACCAGCGTGTAGATCAGGTTGACCGAGCCGTCGTCGAGGAGCTGGACGCGGTTCTCGATCTGCTTGAAGCGGCTCACGCGCGTCAGGCGGGTGATGTCCTCGGTCACCGTCTCCTGCCGGTACGGCGTTCCGGGGATCGCGCGGAGCTGGTTCATCACGAGCCCGGCAAGTTCCTCGCCCAGGGGCCCGTACGTGACCGGGTCGCTCGGCTCCTTCCGCGGCATCGGACGCTGCAGGATCACCTTGCGGATGGGCCGGCCCTCAAAGGCCTGCAGTTCCTCGGGCGGCTGGATGCTGGTCCCCTGGTCCGGCGTCGTCGCGGGGGGACGGGGGATCGGCGCCTCTCCGGGGCGGACGGGCTGAGCCCGGGCCGTCGAACCCCCCAGCGCGACGAGCGCGGCGGCGGTCAGCATGATTTTCGGTTGGGCCCGCGTGCTCACAGGGTGGGGACGATACCCGTCCCGGGCGGGGATCACAAACCGCCCCGGGGTAACCATTCCCCCCGGGCGGGGGGGCGGGCGAGCCCTCAGGTGCGCCGATCGGCGCAATTCCGCGTACATACGACCCCCCCGGGGGCGGGGAGAACGGAGAACGGGAACGGGGTTGCGGGGCTAGGGCGACATCCCTACGCTCTGCCCCGCTCCGGTCCGGCGTGCGACGGGAGCGGGACTCGGGAGAGATCGATGGACGCGATGGTTCGAGCGGCGCGGCGCGGGGCGATGATGCTCGTGGCGTGTTCTTCCGGGGCGTTCGGCCTTCTGATGATCTGGATCCTGCTGCGTCCGGGGATGATGGCGCGGGTAGCGACCGTTGAAATGATGGTTGTGCTGGGGCTTTTCCTTATGCCCGTGGCCACGGTTGGGGCATGGTTCCTGGACAGGCGAGCGGTCGCGGAGGAGCCGGCCGAGGCCGCCGTAAGCCACGCTCGGGCTCCGGACCCGCCCGCGACGGACCGCTTGGCCCCGGCGCGGGGGCCCGGCCGCCGCGAACATGCCGAGCGGGCCCTCCGGAACGCGTCGGACGCTCACCGGCACCGACGGACGCTCGCCGTCGCAGACCGTGCGTGAGGCCAGCGCGCAGTACTCTTTGTCAGTGGCTTTCACTTTCCGGGCGCGGCACCGGCTGACCCACGCGCGCCAGTTCGCGGCGGTGTATGCGCGCCGCTGCCGCGCCGCGCGGGGGCCGCTCGTGGTCTTTGCCGCTCGCAACCAGTTGCCGCACCCCCGGCTCGGGCTGTCGGTGGGACGGCGTGTGGGCCCGGCGGTGCGGCGGAACCGGATGAAGCGGTTGATCCGCGAATCGTTCAGGCTGATCCAGCACGAGCTGCCCCGGGCGGGCGGGACGAGCGTCGATCTCGTCGTGTCGGTGCACCCGCACGAGGAACTGAGACCGGACGAGTACCGGCGGCTGTTGGGTGACTTGGTCGCGATGCTCGTGCCGCGCCTCGAGCGGGACGCGCGCAAGGAGGAACGGTGAGCGGGCCGCCGCTATCGCCGCTGGCGCGCCTCGCGGCATGGCCGCTGATCCTGATCGTGCGCGTGTACCAGGTGACGCTCTCGCCGTTCCTGGGTCGGCAGTGCCGCTACGAGCCGACATGCTCGAAGTACGCCGTGGAAGCCCTGCGCGAGCACGGGGCGTGGCGCGGGTCCTGGCTCGCGGCGGGGCGCGTGCTGCGGTGTCATCCCTTCGCGCGCGGCGGGTACGACCCCGTTCCGCCGCGGTGATCGTACGAGCGGCGCCGAAGGCAGCGGCGGGCCGGAGTGATTCGCGCTTCATAGTGACCGGTTGCCGCGCCGCGCTCGGCGCCCGTTCGACGGAACCGAGCGGCGGGCCGCGGTTCCTACCATCGCGCATGGGACGTGAGAAAGGGAAAGGCGGGGAGTTCTGGGATGCGCCGAAGAAGCCGGACGCGCCCGCGAAGCCCCCGATGAAGACGTGGAAGAAAGCGGCGCTCTTCGGGGGCGGCGGGCTGCTGCTCCTGGTCGTGGTGCTCGTGGCGCTCGCGCCCAGCATCGCGGGGGCGGTGGCGCCCGGGATCATTTCCGATGCCGCGGCGGAGAGCGTGAAGGGCCCGGTGAGCGTCTCGCGGGCGAGTTTCTCGTGGACGGGCACGCAGAAGATCGGGCCGGTGACGATCGTGGACCCCACCAAGCCGGCGGGGAGCAACCACGTCGCGACGGTGAGCGTCGAGATCGACCGGGGCCTGGCCGGGCTCATCGGCGCGGCCCTGGGCGGGGCGCCTGACCTGGGCGAGATCAGGGTCAAGGGCGATGCGAGGATCGTGCGCTACCCCGACGGCACGACGAACCTGGACCGCGCGCTCGAGCCCGTGCTGGCGAGGTCCAAGGGCTCCGGCGGGAGTTCGAAGGGGCCCGCGAAGATCGAGCGAGGAACCGAGGCGCTCGTGCTCATCGACGCCGTGGACGTGACGTACGAGGACGCGGCGGGCCAGAGCGCGGCGATCAGGAACCTGCGCGGCGAGGCGTACCTGGGGCCCGGAGATGCGGGCACGCTGGCCCGCGTCAAGCTCACGGCCAAGGCCACGGGGGCCGGGGACGGCGCGGAGGGCACGCTCCGCGTGGACGTGAAGGCCGGCCCGATCGCCGGCGACGACGGTGTGGTCAGGCCCGAGAAGCTGAAGGTCGAGGCGACGGTCGAAGTGAACGGCCTGCCGACCGCGCTGGTCGATTCGCTCGCGGGCATGGGCGGGAAGCTCGCGGCGGCGCTCGGTCCGGCGCTGACGGTCAACGTGACGGCCAACGGCTCGATGAAGAGCGCGAACGCGAGCATCGGCGTGACAAGCCGCGGCGCCACGGTCGCGGGCGAACTGGCGATGGCCGACTCGGTGCTGACCACGAGCGCGCCGCTCAAGGCGGCGCTGACGGCCGACGCGTTCCGCGAGCTGTCGGGGCTGGAGGGGGCGCTGAAGGCGTCGGGCATGACGCTCAAGGAGGCTCCGTCGGTCGCGGTGACCGTGGAAGGGCTGCGGGTGGCGCTGCCGGCCTCGGGCGGCGCGTTCGACCCCGCGGGCGCCGCCGGGAAGGTAACCCTGAGGACGACGGGCACATCGGGAACGCTCACGCTCCCCGGCGAAGCGGGACCGAGCGAGTTCCGGACGTCTCCCCTCGAGGCGGTCGTGTCCACGGAGAGCCTGGCGGGCGAAGTCAGGCTCGTTGCAGCGGGAGAAGCGACGATCGGCGGTAAACCCGCGGGGGCCCTGAGCGCGGATCTCACCGCGACCAACCCGCTCGAGTTTGCCGGCGCGGGCGCGACGAAGGGGGCGGGTCCATCGGTCCGCGGTGCGGTGAGCCTGAAGGGGATCGCCACGGCGATCGCGCAGCCGCTGGTGGCGGGCGCAGGGCTGGAACTGGCGCGCGACATCGGGCCGGCGCTCGACGCGGAAGTGAAACTCGTCACGGGGCGCGACGCGACCGGCGTGGGGAACATCCCGCCGATGACCGCCGAGATCGCGGTCGCGAGCCAGAAGCTGAACGCCAAGGGCGGGTTCGCGCTCCGCGACTCGGCCCTCACGAGCGAGGGCGGGCCCTTCACGCTCAGCGCGGACGCGCTCGGCGGGCTGATCGCGCGGTTCCTTCCGTCCGGGGCGCCGTACACGATCGCGCCGGGCGGGAAGCTCGCCGTCGCGGTGTCCGACGTGCGCGTGCCGTTCAAGGACGGGCAGCTCGGCAAGGCGCAGCTCGACCGCGCCGGGGCGTCGCTCAGCGCCAAGGTCGAAGGGCTCGAGGTCGTGCCCGCGTCGGGCGCGCCCGAGAAGCTCAGCGTTGCCAGCTTCGTGCTCGGAGTGGGCGCCGCTCCGGGCGCGGCCCCCCGGGTCGAAGTCAACGGCTCGATGGCCTACGGCGGCAAGCCCTTCTCTCTCGCCGGCGCCATGGAGCTGCCGGGGCTCTACTCGTTCGCGCCCGACGGCTCGCCGCTGGTGACGCCCGTGGGGGCGCGTCCGAAAGGTTCGATCGATCTCAAGGGCGTGCCGACCGGGCTGGTGTCCCTTTTCACCGCCGGGAAGCCCGACGCGCCGGGCGGCGGCGAGCCCGCGCTCGACATGGGGAAATTCGTCGCGGACGTGATCGGACCGGGCGTGGACGTGAAGGTGACCTCGGAAGGGCGCGATGCGCAGGGCGTCGAGCTCGGGGTCGCGCTGCGGGCCGAGCGGCTGGTCGCCGACGTGCGGGCGGGGCTTTCCGACCAGGCAATCGACGTGAAGCGCGTGAGCGCCGAGGCGACGGTGGCGCCGAGCGCGCTGGAGACGGTGCTGGCGACGTACGCCCCGAACCTCTCGCCGCGACCGCGCCTGTCGGGGGTGTCGAAGCTGACGGTCGCCGCCGAGCCGGTGAGCATCCCGGTGGGGCGCGACAAGGACGGCGCGGCACGCCTGGACCTGGCGCGGGCGGGGATCGCGACGCTGCGGGTGAGCCTGCCGCAGCAGACGCTGCTCGAGAAGATGGTGCTCAAGAAGGAGGACGGCTCGACGACCGACCTCGGGCAGGTCGGGGTCGAGGGGCTGGAGTTGACGGCGAAGGTTCCGCTGGCGGCGCTGGACGCGGCGACGGCGACGGGGCAGAAGTTCGATGTCGCGCTGACCGGACGCGTGCTCGACGGTCCGGGTTCGGCGATGCTGCGCGTGACCGGGACGGTGGGCGGTGAGGTGGGCGGGGCGGGGCTCCGGGCCGCGGACGCGAACCTCAGGATGACGGACGTCAAGGTCGCGTCGATCGACCGGCTGCTTGGCAAGCCGGGGCTGATCGCGGGTGCGGTGGGGGATGCCGCGGCGGTGACCGTGGACGCCAAGGTCCGTCAGGCGCCCGGCGGGACTGGGCTTGCGACCAGCGCCGAGGTCGCGGTGCAGTCGGCGAAGGTGAAGATGCTCGAGCCATTGCGGGTGAGCGTGCTCCCGGACCGGATCACGGCGGATCGGCCCGTGCAGGTGTCGTGGACCATGGACCCGGCGTGGGCGAACTTGCACCTCTTCGCGCCGGCGCCGGGCGCGACGAAGCCGCCCGCGACGCTCGCGGCTCCCGTGAACGCGACGCTGACGGTGAGCAAGTTCGCGATCTCTGCGGGCGAGGGGCGGGGCCCCCTCGCGGCGTCGGTCTTCGACCTCGACGCGGTTGCCGCGCTCGCAACGGTCGAACTGGCGATGCCCGACGGCTCGACGGTGCGGCTCGCGAGTTCGAAGATCGATGTCGAATCGGCGCCGGGCGGGCCGACGGCGGGCCCGGACGGCGGCGCGGCCGGCGCTCAAAGCGCGGGAGTGGCGTTCTGGGTGAAGGTCGACGACGTGACGGTCATCCGGCCGGGGGCGAACGCAGAGCCCACCAAGGCGATGACGCTCACCGGGCGCGTGGACGGGCTGTCGGACCACGCGGGGAACCTCACGCCCCGCGCGGCGAGGGTCACCGCCAGCGGCGACATCCCGGCCATGCCGACGGCCGTGCTGGACCTGCTGGCGAAGCAGAACGGGCTCTTGCTGGATCTGCTGGGCCCGACGACCTCGGCGCGCCTCAGGGCCGAGCAGTTCGGGGCGACCGGGGGCACGATCGACCTGGTCGCCAGCAGCGAGCGCGCCAGTGCGAACGTGCGTGGGTCGATCGGCGAGGGCGTGTTCGTGTCGAGCGAGCCGATCAAGGCGTCGATCTCGGAGGTCACGGCGGCGCTCGCGCAGCGGTTCGCCAAGCGCATGCCGCTGATCGGCACCGTGGAGAAGCGATCGACGGACGACCCGGCGGTGTTCACGGCCAGCGCGATGCGCGTGCCGCTCGACAACGACATGCGGAAGCTCGAGGGCGAGGTGGTGATCGACCCGGGCGTGGCGCGGTTCACGTCGGGGGACACGTTCGGGAAGATCCTGAAATCCATCCAGCAGAAGTCCGAGTCGAACTTCGGAGAGCGAATCGAGCCCCTGAACATCCACATCAAGCAGGGCGTGGCGACCTACGACCGCTGGACCGTGCCGATCGGCCCGAACAAGCTGGCGACGAAGGGGACGGTGGACCTCGTGAACGAGCGGGTGGACATCGTGACGTACGTCCCGCTCGGGGCGCTGACGGAGGACGTCGCGGGGCTCTTCCAGGCGCAGGCAGCGGCGCAGCGGGCCCTGGGCGTGGTGGGGCTGGACAACGCCCTGATGGTGCCGATCCGCTCGCGCGGCCCGTTCAGCGCGGTGAAGACCGAGCCGGACATGGAACTGTTCGTGAAGGAGACGTTGAGCAACCTGAGGCCCGACCGGGTGATCGAGCGGGCGATCGACAACCTGTTCAAGCCGAAGGAGGGGGGAGGGGGGAAGTAGCGGTGGGGAAATGAAGAGGTGGGGAGGTGGGCAGGAGAGCAGGAGAAGAAGAGAAGAGGAGAAGCGGAGTAATTCGGGGTCGGGATGGTGGGGCGCTCGGGCGTACACTCCCGGCCATGCGCGGGGCGACGGTCGCGAGGTTGACGAGGAACGCGTGGCACTACGGGCTGCTCGCGATTCTGATCGCGCTGCTCGTGGTCTTCCTGGTGTACCCGATCCTGCTCACGGTCCGGGGCGGGGTGGCGTCGGACATCGTGCGCGGCACGGGGTGGACGACCGAGCACGTGGCGCGCGTTTTCAAGGACCCCGTGCTCCGCGAGGGGCTGTGGAACTCCCTCAAGCTTGCGGCGTGCACGACGACGGGGACGATCGTGATCGCGCTGCCCCTGGCCGTGCTCGCGGCGGGGTACCGGTTCCCGGGGAAGGGGATCTTCAACGCGCTGGTGCTGGTGCCGATGATCCTGCCGCCCTTCGTCGGGGCGATCGGGGTGCGGGCGATCCTGGGCAAGATGGGGGCGCTCAACGCGCTCCTGGGGACCGAGTGGGACGTGCTGGGCGAGGCCAAGTTCTGGGGGGTGGTGGGGCTGCAGTCGCTGGCGCTGTACCCGATCATCTTCCTGAACGCGACGGCGGCGCTGGCGAACCTCGACCCCGCGCTCGACGAGGCGGCGGAGAACCTCGGCGCCGGCTGGTGGCGGCGGTTCACGCGGATCACGCTTCCCCTGGTGCGGCCGGGTCTGTTCGCGGGGGCGACGATCGTCTTCATCTGGAGCTTCACCGAACTCGGCACGCCCCTGATGTTCGACTACTACCGCGTGACGCCGGTGCAGATCTTCTACGGGCTGAAGGAGGTGGAGGCCTCGGCCACGCCCTACGCGCTCACGATCGTGATGCTCACGACGGCGATCGGGATGTACGTGCTCGGGCGGTTCCTCTTCGGCGGCAGGGCGTACGCGATGTACTCGAAGGCGTCGCGCGCCGGGGGGGAGAAGGACCTGGCGGGGTGGAAGGGGTGGATGGCGACGGGGGCGTTCGCGCTGGTCGCGCTGGTGGCCATGACGCCGCACGCGGGCGTGATCCTCTTCAGCCTGACCTCGCCGGGGCAGTGGTACGGGTCTGTGCTGCCGACGGCGCTCACGGTCGATCACTACCGCGAGGCGATGACCGCGGCGGATTCGTTCGGCGCGATCGTGAACAGCCTGCGCCTGGCGAGCGCGGCGATGCTGATCGACGTCATCCTCGGCGTCCTGATCGGGTACGTGCTGGTGCGGACGCAGGTGCGCGGGCGGGGCGTGCTGGACGCCCTGTGCATGCTGCCCCTGGCGGTGCCCGGGCTGGTGATGGCGTTCGGGTTCGTCGCCATGAGCATGAACTGGCCGTTCGGGAAGGGGGACATTCTTGAAGGCTGGGCGTCGGTGATCGGCGCGGACCCGAACCCGGTGCCGCTGCTGGTCGCGGCGTACGCGGTGAGGCGCCTGCCGTACATCGTTCGTTCGACGGTGGCGGGTCTGGAGCAGACGTCGGGCGAGCTGGAAGAGGCGGCGGTAAACCTGGGGGCGTCGCGCTTCACGGCGGTGAGGCGGGTGATCGTGCCCTTGATCGCGGCGAACCTGATCGCGGGCGGGCTGCTCGTGTTCAGCTTCTCGATGCTCGAGGTGAGCGACTCGATCATCCTGGCGCAGCAGAGCAAGGACTACCCGATCACCAAGGCGATCCTGGCGTTCACGGAGCGATTGGGCGATGGGCAGTACATCGCCAGCGCGCTGGGGGTGTGGGGGATGGCGCTCCTGGCGGTGACGCTGGTGGGGGCGTCGGGGCTGCTTGGGAAGAAGCTGGGGTCGATATTCAGGGTGTGATGCGGCGTGCGCGTACCGCTAAAATGAGTTCAACATGATTCCCGAAGCTATCAGGGAGAGACTGAGCTCTTCGCCTTTCAAGCCCTTTGTGCTCAGACTGGGCAGCGGCGATCGCTTTGTTGTGAAGCACCCTGAACTCGTTTCATTGTCCCCGGGCGGCCGCCGGATGATCCTGTGGGTTTCTGAGGAACGAGCGGTCGATCTGGACGTGCTCCTGATCGAGTCCGTTCAGGATGCTCCCGGGAACGGTCATCGACGTCGGCGGTCGGCGTGACGATGAGCAAATACGACACCTACACCAGCCCCCTCGCCGAGCGGAACGCTTCGCCGGAGATGCTGCGGCTGTGGTCGGCGCGGCACAAGTTCAACACGTGGCGGCGGATCTGGCTTGCGGTGGCGGAGGCGCAGCACGAACTGACCAGTGGAGCCCCCGACGGAAGTCGGGGGGTCGGGCAACCCCAAGCGTCCGGCACTTCCAGCCCGCCCACTCCCGTGGGCGGCTCCACCAAAGCGTGGGTCGGCGCGCCGCTCGTGACCAAGGAGCAGGTCGAGGAGTTGCGGGCGGTTGTTGAGCGGAAGAGCGCGGACGGCACGGTCGGAATCACCGACGAGGAGATCCAGAACGCCGAGGAGTACGAGCGAGAGCTGCGGCACGATGTGATGGCGCACGTGCACGCGCTGGGAGACTCGTGCCCGAAGGCGCGGCCGATCATTCACCTGGGGATGACGAGCCAGGATGTGAACGATAATGCCGAATTGATGCTACTGGATGCATCGATCAATCTGATACTGACCAAGAGTATCCGCTGCATTTCATCGCTCGCGCAGCTTGCCCACACCAATGCTCGAACACCGGCCCTGGCGTTCACTCACTATCAGGCGGCGCAACCAACCACAGTAGGACGACGCTTTGCCCAGTGGGCATCGGACTTAGAGTGCAGCATCCGACTTCTCCCGGCCCGCCGCGAGCAATTCACCGGGCGCTGGCGTGGCCTCAGAGGCGCGACTGGAACCCAAGCTTCCTACCTAGAGCTTCTATCCGGGAAGGGCCATCTCGTGGATGAACTTGAGGCCCGAGCCATTCCTCTTATGGCAGGGTGGGCCGTGCAACCTCAATGGACCGACGAAGCTCTCAAAGCAAAGGCGGAGAAGACGCGAGCGTGGCTGCTGACCGAGCAAAGTCGATTCACGGCGCATCACACGCCCGGAGGGCCACTTGCTGCCGCCCGGGCCATGTCCGAGCTAGACGCGAAAACCAACAGTGATTTGAGAGACTCTCAGGCCCGCGGACTTGTTGCGAGCTACACGTTCTCTGTCGTATCACAAACATACCCGCGAGTCGTGGACGCCATGGTCCTCTCCGACCTCGCCGCCACCGCCTCCGTCCTCCACAAAATCGCCACCGACATCCGCCTCCTCTGTAACCGCAAGGAGCTCGACGAGCCCTTCGAGGACAAGCAGATCGGCTCCTCGGCCATGCCGTACAAGCGCAACCCGATGCGCTGCGAGCGGATCTGCGGCCTCACTCGCTTCGTGATGAACCTCGTCGGCAACGCGTACGACACCGCCGCGACGCAGTGGCTGGAGCGGACGCTGGACGATTCGTCGAACCGGCGGCTGTCGCTCCCCGAGGCGTTCCTGGCGCTCGACGGGGCACTGGATCTGATGCACAACGTGGCGTCGGGCCTCATCGTCCACGAGGCGATGGTGACGAAGAACCTCATGGCCGAGCTGCCGTTCCTGGCCACCGAGAACATCCTGATGGCGTGCGTGAAGGCGGGCGGCGACCGGCAGGAGTACCACGAGAAGATCCGCGTGCACGCCCAGGCCGCGGGGTGGCGAGTGAAGCACGAGGGGCTCGACAACGACCTGATAGAGCGGCTGAAGAGCGACAGGGCGTTCTGGTCCACATCACGCGGCGGGCCGCTGGCGGCCGACATCGACTGGGATCAGCTCATGGACCCGATGAAGTACATCGGGCGCAGCGTGGAGCAGACCGAACGGTTCATCAGGGAAGTGGTCGAGCCGCTGCGCGAGCAGTACGGGGAGGCGATCGCCAAGCTCGGGGATTCTTCGCCGCGGGTGTGAATCGCCGTCCGCCCGGCATTGCAAGTCAGGAGGCCCTGCTGGGCGCGGGCGAGCCGAGCACTTCCTTGATGACCCCGTCCAGTTCGAGCAGCGCCTTGGCGCCGTCGCCGCGGAACGAGCTGCCGTGCATGGTGGCGAGCGTCGCGGGCCGCAGCGCGGCGAGGGTCTCGAGCAAGGGGCGCGTCTTGGGCGAGTAGGGCATGTAATCCATCAATGGCCCCAGCTGCATGTTCCTCATGGCGGCGCGAGTGCGTCCGACGATGTCGCCCTCGAAGAGCGGCTCAACGTCACCGTCGTGGTGGAAAAGATCGGAGCAGAGGAGCGTGCGCTGCGTTTCCTCGAAGAGCACGCCCGCGTCCCAGCCGTGGGGGAGGTGCGGCGTGGGGACGTAGCGGAAGCGGTACTTGCCGGTCGAGAAGGTCTCGTGCGCCGCAAGGGCACGGGGGGGGCGGTCCGCGAAATCGCTCAGGTTCACGAGTGACCCGATGGCGCCGGCGACGGCCTGGGCGTGCGGCGCGGCGGCGAGCCATTGGTTGAGTGAGCCGCACTCGTCGACCTCGAAATGGCTGAAACCGATCCAGCGGAGCGTCGCGGGGTCGATGATGTGCCGGACGCTCTCGAGCACCTCCGGGAACATGCGGCGCATGCCGGTGTGATAGAGCAGCGGCTCGTCGTCGACGATCAGGAAGTGGTTGAATTGCAGGTTTATCTCTTTGAACAGGATGCTGATGCGGTGGACGCCGGGTGCTATCTCGGTGATGACGGCCATGGTCGGGCTCCTGTGAAGGTCCCGGGCGCGATCATAACGATCGGGCGACAGGCGTGGGAGCGCCAGAGCGGGTGCCCGCACGGCAAAGAGGGCCGAGGCGTACGCTTGCGGCTCATATGCGCGGCGTGATCTTCGACATGGACGGCGTCCTGATCCTGAGCGGACCGCTGCACTTTGAGGCGTGGCGGCAGGCCGCGGCGCGCGACGGGATCGAACTGACCCACAACTTCTTCACGCACACCTTCGGGCGGACGAACCCGGACACGATCGCGATGATCTGGAACAGCGCGAGCGGGCTGAAGGGGGCTTCGGGCCCGGTGAGCGCGGCACGCGCGGCCGAGATCGCGGACTTCAAGGAGCGGACGTTCCGCGGCATGCTGGAGCGGGGCGTCGAGCTGGCGCCGGGGGCGCGCGAGCTGCTGGTGGCGCTGGCCGAGGACGGGTTCACGCTCTCGATCGGGTCGTCGGCGCCGCGCGAGAACCTCGACGCGATCGTGGACGCGGCGGGGATCCGCGTGTTCTTCGCGTCGATCGTGGACGGCTCGATGGTGACGCGCGGCAAGCCGGCGCCGGACGTCTTCATGCTCGCGGCCCACACCGCGGGCGTTCGGCCGGAGACGTGCGTGGTGATCGAGGACGCGCCGGTCGGAATCCGGGCGGCGCTCGCGGCAGGGATGAAGGCGGTCGGGGTCGCGACGACGCACCCGGAAGAAGAACTGCGCAGCGCGGGGGCGAGCCTGACTGTCGCGTCGCTGGCGGGGCTGGACGCGGGCTCGCTGTCACGCTTCGCCGAGCGCTGAACGTCGTTGCAACCGGTTCTCATGTGCCCGGAAATACGCGAAATTCAAGGGAACCGCTTGAATCGCCGAGAGTAGAAGTAATACTCATTCGCGAGGTACTGTTTTCAATGACCCGGACGTATTCCAACTCCATGCGATTCCAGCGCGGCATCGAAGGATGCCCCGCTCGCCGGATGTCCGTGGCGCTTGCCGCGGGTCTGAGCGATCGGAAGCTGGATTGGCGGAAATCGCCGGCGTCGTAAGCCTTCACGGCACGCGTCGGCGGGGATTCCCGGGCCGACGCGACGAAAGACAGTCTCTTTCACGCGAAACCCGAGAGTTCCCGAGCTGGCGATGTGCCGCGGCTGCGAGGCCCGCACGTTCGTGTGTGTTCCGCGTGTTCGCGGCGGCGAGGATGCCGCGCGCAAGCAATGTAAGTTCGCGCCCAAGCGGCGCCAGAGAAGCGAGGCTCGTGCATGCAGGTGATGAGATCCCGTAGCTCAATCGGCTGAAAGCAGCTGATTGTCTGTCCGACGGTTGTGGGTTCGAGTCCCATCAAGATCGTATGGTTGTTGTGCGCGCACGTCGGG
>CAZCPB010000008.1:33262-36071 GCA_964500365.1 uncultured Phycisphaeraceae bacterium | reverse complement strand
CTCCCCTCCCCACCTCCACTACCCTCCCCTCATGCCCCGCGCCCTCGTCCTCCGAACCGCGGGAACCAACTGCGACGGCGAGATGGTCCGCGCCTTCACCCTTGCCGGGGCCGAGCCCGAGCTCGTCCACGTGGACCGCCTCATCGCCGAGCCGCAGCGCCTCGAAGACTTCGACCTCGTCGGCTTCCCCGGCGGCTTCTCCTACGGCGACGACATCGCCTCCGGACGCATCCTCGCCATGAAACTCCGCGAGCGTCTCTACCCCGCCCTCCGTGCCGCGGCGGAGCGCGGCGTGCTCATGATCGGCGTCTGCAACGGCTTCCAGGTCCTCGTGCAGGTCGGCCTCCTCCCCGGCCCGGGCGCGGGCGAAGCCTGGCCGGCGGACCGCCCGCCGGAGCAGACGCTCTCGCTCAGCGACAACATCGGCGCCCGCTTCGTGGATCGCTGGGTGGGCATCGAGCCCGTCGCGGCGTCGGTGTGCCTGTGGACTCGGGGCCTCGAGTCGTACCTCGCCGACCGTCCCGCCGACCGGCGCGACGCGATGCAACTGCCCGTGGCCCACGGCGAAGGCCGCCTCGTCGCCCGCTCGCCCGAAATCCTCCGCGACCTCGCCGCCCACGGCCAGATCGCCCTGCGCTACACCGACAACTACAACGGCTCGGCCGATGCGATCGCGGGAGTGTGCGACTCTTCCGGCCGCATCTTCGGGCTCATGCCTCACCCCGAGCGCTACCTCGATTGGAACCGGCACCCGTACTGGACGCGCCTGGCGCCGGCGATGCGCCACGGCGACACGCCGGGGCTGCTCGTGTTCCGGAACGCCGTGGAAGCGGCCCGCGCGGCGGTCGCGAAGTAGGCCGCCGGCGCCGGCCTGATCGGCGTGTCCGCGGCTATGCGCAATTTCGCGGACATGCCGCAATCATTTTGTGTTCTCGATCGGTTTTTCGGACCTCTCCCCAAAACCTGGTGTATTTCTTTCAGAGCGGCCGCTCGCCGGTGCCGCGCGGGGAAAGGGGGGTGGATCATACGGGGCTGGAGCGTCGTCATGGCCCTTCTCATCGCGGGAACGTCCCTCCAGTTAGGGGGGGGCCGGGTACTGAGGTGGGGATGGCGAGGCAGATGCCCGATTCGTTGAAGTTCCGGTTCCAGCGCGGGGACGTGGACGCTTCCGACGGCTTGACGATCACTTTCACGCGCGCTCAGACCACGATCGACCCCACCGGCGTCAAGTGTGACCCCACCAGCGGGACGACCGAGGTGCACAAAGCCCGCTTCGACGTCTCGCAGCAGCGATTGACGTCCGTGCCCGCGCCCGCGTCGCCTGTTTACGCCGACGCCGTCAGTTACCTCATGGCCTCCGGCCCGACCGCCGACGGCAACGGCGAGATGATGGTGTACCTCGAGCCCGACGGCGCGAGCAAACTCCACGTCATCACCGACGACGACCCGTTCACCATGGTTTCTACGAACCTGAACAACCCGTTCATCGGCACGTCCGCGGTGAACTCGTTTGATAGTCGGCCTCCATGTCTAGACCTGCCCGAATACGACCCCGCCCAACGCAAGTTCCATCCACGCAGCGCGATCGTCTTCCACGGCGCCATCGTTCTTGCGGGACCGGTCCTGATCCCGGATACCGCGGGCGGGCAAACCGACAAGTGGACGTACGGCGGCTGGGGCTTTGCCATCAACCGCGACGAAGGCGCATCTACCGGATGGCATCTTCTGTGGGACGACCTTGCCGACAATCCCAGGCAGATCAACTGGAACCGCGGCTGGTTGTGGTGCCTCAAGGCGTGCCCCGTCCATGAGCAACGCACCGCGAACCCCACCGAGTTTTGGCTCGCCTGCACCGACTACCGTTCCCAGCCGAGCGGGCAGAACCCGCCGCCCGAGGTCATGCCCGACGGCGGACGCATCTACATCGCCCGCATGAAGCGCCCCAGCGCGTCCTCCAACGACTGGCAGATCGACGTGCCCGCCGGCACGACGCCGAGGTTCAGGGTATTCGACCTGCCCCGCGGCACGGTCGATCCCGGCGACCCGGGCCCTCCGCCCGTGCCGCCGGTTCTTCCCAACGTCGGTTGTCACGCGCACTCCGCCTACATCCTCGAGTACGAGGCAACCAACGACGACGAGCCCAGGGTGCAGTTAATCGTGTCGATGGGGGACGGCCAGCCCAACAGCCGCCTCGCGCGCTTCATCTGGAATAACACCGACGGCAACTTCCTGAACGGCTGGACCTTAGAAACCGACGCCGACAACTTCCACGGCCGGCGCAGCACCTCCACCGCCCGCGCCGACCGGGGCACGCGCTCAATGCAGCCCGTCGGCGTCGCGGGCTTCTACGCGACCGAGCCGGGCGACGGGGGCGTCACGTACCACAAGCCCTACCTGATATGGGGCGACGACGTGCAGTCGCAGTGGTGCGCCCAGTGCATCCTGCCCCGCCCGGGCCAAGGGCAGGCGAAATTCCAGAATGCCTACGGCGCTCAGACCGGCTTCGGCTCGCGCTCGTCGGGCTTCCTCAATCGCCCGTACTACCTGAGCGCGACGATCAACGAGGTCCGGCCCGAATCCGGCGGGCCGATCGTCGCCGTCATCTACGACACCTCCGACCCCGGCCTGGGCGACCTCATGGCCCGCGTGCTGTACCACCCCGGCGCCTCCGAGCCGGATGTGACCGCGTGGCGCCAGGTCGCCGCCGTGCGCGGATCCAACGTCGCCAGCGCGGCCGTGTGTTTCGGCAAGGTGTGGTACACCCAATGGGGCAACGCTCCGGGCGTGACCTCGCCCGCGCCGGGGTTGT
>CAZCPB010000008.1:0-33252 GCA_964500365.1 uncultured Phycisphaeraceae bacterium | reverse complement strand
CAGGGTCGATATCCACGCCGACGCGGGCGAGTTCCAGCCCATCATCGTGAGCCCAGGCGGGAAGAATCTGGTTCACGAGACCTACAACGCCGCGGGGGATGCGGGGGGCCAGGGCGCGACCCTGAATCAGATGGGTCTGGCTTCGGCGTCGGTCCCCGGCGTCTTCCTCGATACTTCCGATGGGCAGAGCAAGACTTTGCCGGCGTGCCCCACGATGGCCAAGACGGCGTACCGGGTGAGGACCAGCCGCGCCGACGACACGACGCTGGGGGGCCCGAACTACATCACGCGCGTGCACGTCTCGTCGAACTCGGGGACGACCTGGAACGACCTCAACGACAAGTGGGCGGTCGGCCCGCAGGTCCGGCGCCATCGCATTCTCGTCCTGGACAACACGTTCGGAAACGTGACGCCGAACAAGACCTTGCAGGGCTCGCTGCAGTACGCCAACGTCGTTCTCGGCGCAGATGGGTCGCCTCGGCTGCCCAACGACGCGGCGCGCACGGAAGTATCGTGCGGCGATCGCTGGTGGCCGCTGACGCTGACGGGGTATCACGATTTCACCCAGTTGACGCCGACCTCGCCCGCGGACGCGCTGGGCATGATCCTCCGCTCCAGTTGGAGCGGTGGCATCCAGCCCGACGACAACGATTTCTACCTCGTCGTGGACAGCGCGATGGAGTCGTTCGGGTCGATGCCGTACCCGATCGATCACACGACGAACGTGCCGGTGAACGGGCCGGACGAGCGGCTGGCGGTCACCGTGGGCGCGGGCGGGCCGGTGCTGGGGTTCACGGCGAGCAGCGAGTGGTCGGTCAGAATCGCGGGGATGCTCCCCGAGGGTGACTGGGACCAGTACGCGGAGCGCGTACCAGACCATCCAACGTTGCCAAGCGATCGGCGCTACTGGCCGCTGTACACGCTCTGGATCAACGACTCCAACTTTTTTGAGTTTCAGGCCGTGTGCGCGAGCGACGTCCAAGGCACGCCCATCCGCGCTTTCCGCATCAAGTCGGTCATCGCCGACGTGGAAGCGTTCCACGAGTTCGGCAGCGGCCGCCAACTCTGGGTCGCAAACTCTCAGTTCTTCTCGGTCATCAGTTTCAAGCGCGTGAGCGGGCAGAACAGTTTGCACGTGGGCGCGAGCCTGGGCGGCGGCCCGGTGGCGGTCCTGGGCACGCCGATCCCGACCACGCTGATCGCCAGCACCGCGACGGTCGGGCAACTGCGCTTCCGCGCGGGGCCGAAGCAGGACTTAACACAGTGCGTCCGCGCCAACGAGGTTGTCACCATGCGCTGGTTCGGCGGCGAGTTCCTCACCGGCGCCGACGCCGCGTTCGTCACGTCCGAGCAGATTCAAGCCGCGTTCATCGACCCGGACCTTTCATGGGTCGCCGGCCCATGACCATCGCAAGAGGAGTTCTCCCATGAAACCGCTGCCCTCAAGCGTCGCCGTCGCCTTATTCACCGCGGCGGGCTTTTCGCCGACTGTGTACGGCCAGCCCTTCGTTTTCACCAAGATCGCCGATAACAGCACCGTGGTCCCCAATACCTCGCCTGCCGCGAACTTCCAGCTGTTTGGAGCTCCAAGCCTGTCGGAAGGACGCATTGCCTTCGGCGCTGTCAGTTCGCCCGTGTCCGGCGTGTACGAATGGAACGCGGGGACGCTCGTTCGAGTCGTCGACTCCACCACCATGATCCCCCAGACGGGCGGGTCATTCGTGAACGCGGGGCCAAGCGACAACGACGGCGAGCGGATCGTGATCGTCGGAAACAACGGCACCAACGGTGGGGTGTACCAGCGATCGGGTGGAGTCGTGTCGCGCATCGCCGACACGCTCATGAACGCGCCCAACGGCGGCGCCTTCGCCAACGCCGCAAACGCGAGCGTTGAGGGTTCTTCCATCGCCTTCTTCGGCGCGCACACCACGCTTCAGGGACCCAAACCCGCCGTCTACCGCTGGGACTCCGGCACGATCACCACCGTCGCCGACACCAACACCAACGTGCCGGGAGGGACCGGGAAGTTTAACGACTTCGTGGCGCGATCGGTCCGCGTTGACTCGGGCGCGGCGTGGTTCAACGGCGTCTCCGCCGGCAGCACCAAGTCCGGCATCTACAAGCGGCCCTCCGGCGGCGCCCTCCAGGCCGTGCTCGACACCGGCACCGACGCGCCCCCGGGACAGGGCAAGTTCACGGGCTTCGGCAACTTCGGCGTCGACGGCGACGACGTCCTCTTCATCGCGACCACCGAGTCGGGCAGCCCCGTCGCCAGCGGCCTGTTCACCCGCATCGACGGCCAGATCACCAAGCTCTTCTCGACGGGCGACCCCGCCCCCGGCGGCGGCAACTACGGCTTCATCGACTCCCTCTCGCTGGAGGGCAGCACCGCCGTCTTCTTGGACTCCACGAACTCCGTCCTGTACACCAACCTCGGCGGCACGGTGCAGCGCATCGTCGGCCCGGGCGACATGCTTGGCGGCAAGTTCGTCGGCAGCGTCGGCTTCTCCCACGCGGGCCGCGACGGCAACACCCTGGCCTTCACCGTCACCTTCACCCCCCAGCACCAGCCCCCCGTCAGTTACGACACCGCCGTCTACACCGTCACCATCGCGACCCCGGGCGCCATGCTCCCCTTCGGCGCCGCGGCCCTGCTGGCCGCGAGACGGTCGAGGTAGCCCTCGCCCTCGCGGATGATCCTTTCGCGACCACCGCACCGGACCGGCCTTCTCCCTGAAAAGCCTCCGGTACGCACGACGTCGCAACCTTCCCCCACGCTCGCCGGTCATAATGAACGGATGCCCGCGCGACCCGGACCGCCGACAGCGAGGAACACCCCGCCCCCCCCGCCCCCCGGCGACCTCATCGCCGAAGACATCGCCTGCGCCAACTGCTCCTACAACCTCAAGGGCCTCCGCGTCGGCGGCCCGTGCCCCGAGTGCGGCAGGAAAATCCCGCAGCCGGCGCCGGCCTCGCGCCCGATCTCTACGCCCAAGGGCAGGCCCGCGCCTTCACCGCCCCGCAAGGCGCCCCTCGGCGACACCCTCCCCGACGATGCCGCGTGCTCCCACTGCAAGTACAGCCTCCGCGGCCTGCGCGCGGGCGGGCGCCGCCCCGAGTGCGGCACGCCCATCGCCTTTCGTCGCCGCCGCCACCGCCTCGACGACCACCTCACCGACGCGTTCCCCAGCTACCTGAAGACCCTCGCCGTCGGCTGCTGGCTCATGTTCGGCGGGGCCCTGGTCACGGGCGCGTGCCTCATGCTCGCGCGGGCGACGTTCAACCCGTACCCCGCCGCCGCGGCAGGGGTTTCGGGGCTCTTCTGGTGGGCCGGCGTCTGGATCGTGACCCGCCCGCGCCAGACCGCCGCCGTCCCTCGCGCCGAACTCGAACAAGAGTGGCTCCGCTGCCGCTGGTTCGCCCGCCTCACGCAGATCGGCTGGGCCGTCGCGGGCGTGGCCATGTGCGGGCTGATCTTCGCGACCCGGGCCGCGATGACCGCCGCGATCATGAACGTGCTGCCCTACGCGCCGACCCCGGCCGTGCGCTCCTTCGAATCGCTGGCCTACCTCGGGAACTTCGCGGGGCTGATCGGCATCATCCCGCTGTGCCTCGTGCTCGCGGGCCTGGCGGACTGGGCCGGGCACGATTCGCTCGCGGGCCGCTGCCGCGCCTCGGCCTACCTGCTCACGATGGGGACGGTGGCGACGGCGCTGTCGCTGCCGGTGGTGCTGGCGCGCGGGGCGGGGCTCTTCGGGCCGGCGGCGTTCATCGTCTACACGATCTTCGTGCTGGGATTTCTCTCGTTCCTGACGGGGATGCTCTTCCTGCTCTTCTCGCTCGCGCAGCTCGCGGGGATGAGCCTCTGGGCGATCAGCAACGCCGAGACCCGGGCCGAGTCCGACCGCCGCATCGCCGAGCGGCGCCACGAGTTCGCCGAGCGCCTGGCCGACCGCTCCGCCAGGGCCGGGGCGAACCCGGCCCCGCCGCCCGTGAACCCAGTGCAGGGCGCCGGTGCGACGGGCCAGCCGGGCGGCCCCGTCCGCGAGACCTACGCCCTCGAGCCCGAGGACCCCGGCCTCTCGGCGCGATGAGCGCGGAATCGACGCCGCGCCCCCCGCGGGCCGATATCCTCCTAGCCCATGCGGTACGCCATGATCATGGCCGGCGGAGCCGGGACGCGACTGTGGCCCATGAGCCGGCGCGACCGCCCCAAGCAGCTCCTCAAGTTCATCCACGCCGGGGGGGGCAAGCCGGCCGAGGCCCGCAGCCTCCTCGACCTCGCCGCCGAGCGCCTCGAGGGCCTCATCGACCCCAGGCGCCGCTACATCTGCACCGCCGAGGCCTACCGCGACGCCATCCGCGCCGAGCTCGACGGCTTCTCCGACAAGGCCGGCAACGACCGGGTCCTCGGCGAGCCCGCGGCACGCGACACCGTGAACGCCGTCGGCTTCGGCGCGGCGGTCCTGCACAAGCTCGACAAGGACGCCGTCTTCGCGGTCCTCACCGCCGACCACATCATCGAGCCGCGCGAGGTTTTCCGCGAACGCATGGACCTGGGCTTCCGCCTCGTCGAGGACGACCCCAGGCGGCTCGTGACGTTCTCGATCAAGCCGACGTACCCGGCGACGGGGTTCGGCTACGTCGAGCGCGGCTCGCCGATCCGGGCCGTGAAGAACTCCGAGTCCAAGGGACGCGACGGCAAGTCGCACCACCTCGCGTTCCACGTCGAGCGCTTCGTCGAGAAGCCCGACCTCCCCCGCGCCCAGGCCTACGTGCAGAGCGGGCACTTCGGCTGGAACAGCGGGATGTTCGTGTGGAAGGCCGCGACCTTTCTCGAGGCGCTCGAGAAGTACCAGCCGAAGAACCACGAGGGCCTGTCCGAGATCGCCGCCGCCTGGGGGACCAGGAAGCAGAAATCCGTTCTCGAAGAGGTGTACCCGAAGCTGCCCAAGACCAGCGTCGATTACGGCGTGATGGAGCCGGCCTCCAAGGACAAGAAGAGCCCGTTCACGATCTGCACCGTGCAGATGGACCTGGAGTGGCTCGACGTGGGGAGCTGGCCGGCGTACGCCCAGACCATCCCCGGCGACAGCGCGGGCAACCGCGGCGCGGGGCCCGGGAACGTGCTGACGGTCAAGTGCAAGAACTCGCTGGTGGTCAACCCCGACAAATCGCACACGGTCGCGCTCCTGGGGTGCGAGGACATGATCGTGATCCACACGCCCGACGCGACGCTCGTCATGCCCCGCGCCCGCGCCGAGGAACTCAAGGACCTCCACGCCCTCGTCGCCGACGCGCTCAAGTAGGTTTTTCGCGCTCCGGATCGCTCACCGCTCACCGTTCACCCCCCCAAGTGCGCTTCCTCTCCATCGATCTCGGCGACAAACGCACCGGCCTGGCGGTCGGCGATTCCGAGACCGGAGTGGTCTCGCCGCTCACGGTGCTCGAGGTCTCGCTGAACGTCGCACAGGGCGACCTGCTGCTCGAAGCGATCGCCCGCGCATCCGAGGAGCAGCTCGGCCCGGCGCGTCGGCCCGGGACGCCCGGTGCGCGCCTCGACTCGCCCGGCGAACTGGTCATCGGCCTGCCCCTGAACATGGACGGCACCGAGGGACCCCGGGCGAAGCTCGTCCGGGCGTTCGCCCGGCGCGTCGCCCAGCGCACGGGCCGCGCGTTCCACTACCAGGACGAGCGCCTCAGCAGCGCCGCGGCGGAGTGGACGCTGAACCGCAGCGGCATGACCCACCAGCAGAAGAAGGAAAAGCGCGACGCCCTTGCCGCGGCGTCGATCCTGCAGGACTTTCTCGCGTCCTCGACCCGCGCGCCCGCGATCGAGCCCGAGGCGAAGATGACGGCCCGCGAGGCGGTGCGGCAGGAGGCTCGGCGGCCGCCCAGCCCTGACCCCCAGCCCTGACCCCCCCCTGAACCGAGGCCCGATCGGGCGCTCAGACCCCGTAGACCGCCCCGGCACGCGCCGAGAGGTGCCGCAGCAACGGGTCCGACGACAGCGGCTTGCCCGTGATCCGCTCGCACAGTTCCGCCGCGCGATACCGGCGGCCGTGCCGGTGGATGTTCTCGTTGAGCCACGACTTGAGCGCGCCGAACTTGCCCTTGGCGATCTGCTTCGGCAGCGCGGGGATCCGCTCGAGGATCGTCTCCCAGAACTGCGCCGCGTACAGGTTCCCGAGGGTGTACGTCGGGAAGTATCCGAGCAGCCCGGCCGACCAGTGCACGTCCTGCAGGCAGCCGCGCCGGTCGTCGGGGACCTTGATCCCCAGGTACTCCTTGTAGCGCGCGTTCCACTCCCCGGGCACGTCGCGCGGCGCCAGGTCGCCCGAGATCAGCGCCCGCTCGAGTTCGAACCGGATCATCACGTGCAGGTTGTACGTCGCCTCGTCGGCCTCGACGCGGATCAGGCTGGGCGTGACGGTGTTGACCGCGGCAAAGAACTTGTCCGCGCCCGCGCGCCCCAGCTTCGGCCCGAAGGTCTTCTTCGCGAGCGGGTGCGCCCAGGTCCAGAACTCGCGCGAGCGGCCCACGAAGTTCTCCCACATCCGCGACTGGCTCTCGTGGATGCCGAGGCTGATCGCCTGCGCCAGCGGCTGGCCGAACAGGCCGCGGGCCTCGCCGTTCTTCGCTCCTTCGCCGGGCTCCTTGGGCAGCCCCTGGTCGTACATGCCGTGCCCGCACTCGTGCATCGTCGAGTACAGCGCGTCGGTGAACGACTGCTCGCGGTAGCGCGTGGTGAGGCGCGTGTCCCCCGGGCCGATGTCGGTGCAGAAGGGGTGCGCCGTGGTGTCGAGCCGGCCGGCCTCGAGGTCGAAGCCCAGCGCCCGGATCACGCCGAGCCCGAACCGGTGCTGGGCCGCGGGGTCGAGCCTGGCCTTCAGGCACGAGGTGTCAACCTTCGTCTTCGACCGTCTGACGCGCGCGATCAGGTCGCTCAGGCGCCCGCGGAGCGGCGTGAAGACCTGCTCGATCTCGCGCGCCGTCATTCCCGGCTCGTACTCGTCGATCAGCGTGTCGTAGAGCTCGCCGCCGGGCGCGACGCCGTAGCACTCGGCCTTCCGGCGGCTGAGGGCGATCACCTGCTCGAGCCACGGCACAAAAGACTTGAAGTCGCTCGCCGCCTTTGCCCGCTTCCACACGTCCTGGGCGCGGCTCGTGACCCGCGCCAGCTCGGAGACCAGCTCCGCCGGGAGCCGCGTCGCCAGGTCGTAGTCCCGGCGCGCCTCGCGGAGATTGGCGGCGATCCGCTCGTCGCCGGCCAGCGTCGCGTCGGCCTCGCACCGCGCGATCAGCTCGCCCAGGCGCGGATCGGTGCGGCGCTGGTGGAGGATCCCCGCGATGTCCGCGAGTTGCTCCGCCCGCGCCGGCGCCGCACGCGGCGGCATGTACGTCTCCTGGTCCCACGACAGCAGGAACGACACCGCCTGCATCGTTCCCGCGCTGTAAAGGTGCGAGCACAGCTCCGTGTACGCCGCGGATTCGGGCATGATGCGCTCCCTGGCCGGACCGGTCGAAGGGGCAATCGTACCCGGCGGCTCGGGCTGCGCGTGGCGGTCCTTCGATCGGCGATACTCGGCGCCGGGACCGCCGGACCTACTGCAACGGCTGGCCCGTTCCGATCTCCCCGCCGCCGAAATCAACCCCCTTCAGCCCGCCGCGCGTCCACAGGTAACGGCCGAAGATCGGGTCCTTGTTGTTCCCCGAGCGCGTGGGAGGCTCCCACACCGTCGGCGGCGGGTCGCGGTCGGGCTTGTAGTCGAAGATCAGCGGCTTGTTGCTCGAGGGCTTGGTCGGGTTCCAGCCGAGGTTGGCGTCGCCCACGGACATCACGCGCACCGACGCGTCGAAGAAAGTCAACGGCGCGCGGACGTCGTCGTAGCCCCAGTACGTCGCGTGCGTGCCGTAGTGGCGCTGCACCGGGTCGTGCGTCAGCACCTTCTGGGAGGGAAACTGCACGTCGCTCAGCTTGTTCCCGCCCATCTTGATGACGCCGGGGTAGTAGTAATACAGGAGCTGCGTCCCCTGGAAGATGCCGCCGGTCGAACGCTCGGACGAAGCGAGCACGTTGTTGTACGTGGCGCTGAACGGCCAGACGTTCCCGAACGTCGTGCCGGCGCCGTACGGACCGCCGGGGTAGGGGACGACCATCTTCTTCTGGAACAGGTCCGGGTCGCGCCCCCACGCGATCCGGTAGCGGTCCTCCGGGCACAGCACCTGCGGGTCCGGGAGCCTCGCGTTCAAAAAGTCCAGCAGGACCAGGTGCGCGTTGGCGATGTGGGGCAGCCAGTTCGTGAGCTTGGGGAACTTCTCGTTGTCCGACCGCCTCCGGAGGATGTCCACCGCCTGGTTCGCCGCCGCGACGAGATCGTTGCCCTGGTGGTCGTTCAGCTCCTTCCACTGCGACTGCTTTGTGCCCGCCCGCCAGCTGAACGTGTAGATCCGGTCCTCGAACACGCTCGCGTACGTCTCGAGCGTCTTGCCCATGACGGACATGTTGTTCATGCACGTCAGCATCCGCGAGGTCTTCCGGGCCGAGACCACCGCCGTCATCAGCATCGAGACCAGGAGCGAGATGATCGCGATGACGACGAGCAGTTCGATGAGCGTGAACGCGCGGCATCCCCGACGGTGACTGAGGCGCTTCATGTTCCCGGCTCCGATCCCGGCGCGAACGCGCCGCGGATCGCAGCATACCGCGCGGCCCCACCCCCGGGCAACGGGCATGCCGGATCGGCTCGGGTTCGGTCCGGGCCCTCGGTACACTGGCCGCCGAGCATGGCCGGAATGAGCGACCAGACCCGCGGCCTCCTGCACCTCACCCTGACCCCGGGGTGCGGCCCGATCCTCATCCGCCGACTCCTCGAAGTCTTCGGGTCCGCCGATGCGGTCCTCGGTGCCGCCGCCGCGCAGCTCGAGCGCGTCAAAGGGGTCGGCAAAAACAGTTCGATCGACATCCGCCGCGGGATGGACGAGGCCGCCGCGCGCGTCGGCCCTGAACTCGAACGCGCCGCAACCCTCGGCGCTCAAATCCTCGGCCCGGGAGATCCGGACTATCCCCCGCTGCTGGCCCAGATCCCCGATGCGCCGCCGGTTCTGTACTGCCGCGGCACGCTCGACCCCGCCGAAGCGGACAAGTACCCGGTGGCCATCGTCGGCTCCCGGGAGTGCTCCGCGTACGGGATCGAGCAGGCACGGCGTTTCGCCGGGGTGCTCGCCGGCGCCGGCCTGACGATCATTTCCGGTGGCGCCCGGGGCATCGACAGCGCCGCGCACCGCGGGGCGATGCTCAACCGCGGACGGACCGTCTGCGTCCTGGGGTGCGGCCTGGCGCACGCGTACCCGCCGGAAAACAAGGAGCTCTTCGACGAGGTCGCGGCACGCCACGGGGCGGTGGTGTCCGAACTCCCCCTCGATACCTCTCCCCGAGCCGAGAACTTCCCTGCCCGGAACCGCATCATCGCGGGAATGTCGCTCGGAACCATCGTGGTGGAAGCGGGCGAGCGCTCTGGAGCGCTGATCACTGCCAGGCTGGCCGCCGAGGACTACGGGAGGGAGGTCATGGCCCTCCCCGGTCGGGTCGATGCCCCGGCCAGCCGCGGCACGCTCAAGCTCATCAAGGACGGGGGGGCCGCGCTCATCACCGATCCCGGCGATGTGCTCGCCCTCCTGGAATCGCCGGCGCGTCACACGCACGGAGGAACGCACGCGGCCCGCTTCACCCCGGTCACCGCTGGCCGCGCAGCCGACTTCGCGACCACCTCCGGGCTGTTCACGTCGGGCGACGTCGGCACCGGCGCGACGAGCCCCGTCCACGTCGCGAAGGTGACTGAGACTCAGTCGAAAATCCTGGCCGCCTTGGCTGAACCACTCACGATGGATCAGCTTGCCGCGGAGACCGGGCTTCCCGCCGGCACCATTCGGGCGGAAATCACGGTTCTCGAAATCCACCAGCGAATCAGGCGGGTGGGGAGCCTCATTGAACGGCACGACCGCGGTACGTGACTCTAAAATCTTTTTACGAAGGCACTTACAGCGAACCGGACGTTCGGGCTGACCACGCGTCCGCCGGGTCGTTGGCCCCCAGAGGCCTTCCAAAATAATCTGTCAAATACTCTTGCCGTATGGTTGTTGGCTGGCTATCTTATACCGAACTTGTGGAACGAAATTTGATCGGAGTCGACCCGGACAACCGACGAAACCTTCGACGCGATGGCGGAGCCATGAACAGGACTCGACGCACGACAAGCACAGATTCGGGCCTGCTCGCCGAGTGCGAGGCCGGCCCGACTCAGTGCCCCGGGCAGTGGGCGAAGGATGGCTTGCGGCACATCGACAACGGAGGTCGGAATGGATCGCTTCGATTCGGATTCTCACGCCCCCCTGGTTCGGTTAGGTCCGGGCGGGGACTTCTGTTCGGAAGTGATGGGAGGTTCGGACGGTTCGCTCTCGACGGTCGGTGGCGGGATGGGTCCCAAGATCGAGTCGGGGTTGACCGTGATGGATTCGAGCCTTCGCGGTACGGGCGGGATGGACCTGGGCGAGTGTGCCGCGGCGGGTCGGCTGCTGGAGGTCCAGGCCGGGGCGAGCGCGGCGGTGCGCCGCGGGCTGGGGAAGTTGTGGGACGCGGTGGCGTGGCCGGCGGCGGGGGCAGGTTCGAGCGCGCGGTTGAGCCTGACGGTCAGTTCGGGCGGCGCAACAGGCGGGGAGTTCGCGGCACGCCCCGAGGATCAGGCCGAGGTCGTATTCCGGAACATCGATCGGTCACGGGGCGCAGCCCCGGGCCGCGTGAACGCACTTGTCAGGGAGAACGCACATGAATCTCACGCCCAAGCAGCTTCGGATCCTCCAGCTCATCAGGGACTGGCGCGTCCGTCGGGGCTATTCGCCGACGATGCAGGAGCTCGCCGACGAGATCGGCGTCAGCAAGGTCACCGTGTTCGAGCACGTGGAGGCGCTCATCCGCAAGGGCGCGCTCGTCCGCGAGCCCAACAAGGCTCGCTCTTTGTCGATCGCTGAGGGGATCGCCGTCCCGGACGAGGCCCGCCCCCTGCGCTTCCCGCTGGTCGGGAAGATCGCCGCGGGGAACCCGATCGAGAAGGTCGCCGACATGGACGAGATCGACCTTGTCGACTTTCTGGGCTCGGCGGCGGGGCGCGACGAGTCGACGTTCGCCCTGAAGGTCGAGGGCGAGAGCATGCGCGACGAGGGGATTCTCGACGGCGACTTCGTCCTGAACGAGCGCACGCAGGTCGCCCCGACCGGCGACAAGGTTGTCGCGCTGCTGCCCGACGGCTCGACCACGCTCAAGACTTTCTTCAAGGAAGACGACCACATCCGTCTCCAGCCCGCCAACCCCACCTTCGACCCGATCCGCGTCAAGTTCTGCCAGGTGCAGGGGATCGTGAAGGGCGTGGTGCGGCGGTACGGGCGGTAGCCGCTCGCGGTGAATGAAGGACAGGCATAGAGCGCAGCATTACTTCGCCGCGGACCGCGCCTGGATGGAGGCGCTGCAGTACGCCCTTTCGATGACGGTCGGAACGCCCGAAGACGGCTCGATCCAACGGCCGACGGTTCGGGTGCTCTCGGTCAGTCCGGCAGGACACCGCTTCGAGATCGAGCTTCGATTCCGTTCCGGGTGCTGGTATTGCTGCGCCGAGACCGGCTGCTTCATCGGCTCGTACGACGCAGGACGGTGGGGCCGCCTCCGGCGACACCTGGCCTCGGTCAGCGACCGAGTCCTTCCGCGCATGTCAATCCTGATTTAAAGCGTCGTTGAAGACGGCGCGTGCCTGAGGTATCTGGCGCTGTTCGGACTGCCGAGGGACTCGGACGGATATTCGTACACCCACGGACCGGAGCAGGAGCGATTCGCGCGATGACCGCGCGGCGTGCATGTTCACAGGCGGGCACTACGATCGAGCGATGCCCCGTCCCCTCGTCAAGCGCCCGCCGCTGCGGTTGTTCACCACAACGCTCTGGGAGTACCCCAGCCAGCACTACACCTCCGCCTCCGGCGCCACGATGCAGGGCGACAAGGAGTATGTCGGGGCCACGCCCTCGTGGGTCATCTGGCAGCTCCTCCAGCGGTACACCCGTGAGGGGGACCTCGTCGTCGATCCCATGTGCGGCAGCGGCACGACCATCGACGTCGCCCGCGATCTCGGCAGGCGAGCGCTCGGTTACGACCTCGCCCCTTCACGGCCCGACATCTTCCGCGCCGATGCCCGCCGGCTGCCGCTGGAGGACGCCAAGGCCGACTTCGTCTTCGTCGATCCGCCCTACTCGACGCACGTCCGATACTCCGACGACCCCGCGTGCATCGGCCGGCTCGACGCGGGCGGAGAAGACGGCGGCGACGCGTACTACGCGGCCATGGAACGCGTCATCGCCGAGATGCACCGCGTGCTCCGGGACCGTCGTTACGCCGCGATCTACGTCAGCGACTCGTTCAAGAAGCGCTCCGGGAAGCGCGCCAGCGAGGGGTTCATGCCCATCGGCTTCGAGCTCTTCGCCCGCGCGCGGCAACTCTTCACGCCCGTCGACACCGTCTGCGTCGTCCGCCACAACGCCAAGCTCCAGCGCGGCAACTGGCACAAGTCCGCCGAGGAGGGCAACTTCTTCCTCCGCGGGTTCAACTACCTGCTGATCTTCAAGAAGGAGCGCGCCGCTCACGAGCGCGGAGCGCCGGGCGCGTAGCCGAACTTCTCCAGCGTCGTCCGGAACACCGCGTCGAACTCGGCGTCCAGGCCCCGGGCGATCGACTCGAGCGAGCGGTTCGACTGCCCCTTGTTCATGAACAGAAGCCCCTCGCGGAGCCTCTGCTTCGAGCCGTAGAACACCGTCCCGGTCACGCCGGCCGATTTCTCGCGCACTTCCAGGGCGCGCATCCGCTCGAACGTCGAGAGTTCGACAGCCCGCCGGCCCCTCTCCTCGTCAAAGTCTTCGCCCATGCTTTCGATCATCCGCCGCAGCTCGCCCGCCGCGTCGGCCTTCATGTCTTCGTAGCGGACCACGATGCCGGGCATCGCCCGCTGCCCCAGCCACGACCGCCAGTTCTGTTCGACCGTGCCGAACCGGCTCTTGAGGTACAGCGGGTCGCCCTGCAGCTGGAGGAACAGACGCGCGTACTGCTCGTCCGGAACGTTCTTGTTCAGCTTTCCCGGGGACTGCACCCTCATGTAGTGGGCGCACGAGAGCAGCACGTCGCGAGGGTTCCGGATGACGTAGATGTACCGCTCGCCGCGCGTCTGCGGCGTCCACATCGAGTGCGTCTTGACGATGATCGAATCCCGTCCCACCGCCGCCTGCGCGACCTGGCCCTCGACGTGCTGGTCTGGGATGAACCGGGAGATCGCCCCGGTCTCGCCCACCTCGCCGTGGAAGTACTGGTAGATGAGGAATCTTGCCCAGGTGTTGCCGCACTTGGGGTAGGAAGCAAGCCACGTCACTCGCACGCCGGACCCTCCGCACGCGGGCGCAACCGGCAACGCCCGGTCGAATGGGTCCACTGTACGCGACAACGAGAGTTCGTCTCGTTGTCAACTGACACGCAACCCCGCAAGATTTGGGCGAAATCTGCGCATTCTGTCTATTGACGTACCCGGGATACCTCCTTATGTTGCGCGTCCCTTCGCTCGCACAGGGAACCGCGTGGTTTTCGTTCCGAACGTGAAGGGCGGGATTGGCCAGCGCCAGTTCGCGAAAATCGCGGGCAGCAAGTCCGCGTAGAACCCGAACGCACTGGAGTGCGAATTGACGAACCGCCTATTGGGGGCGGCCGCGGGACTTGCGTTCTCGTCGGCCACGTTGGCATCAAGCCCGATTTCGCTTACGTACAAGGTGACTCCGCTGGCCGACGGGAGGTTTCACTATCGATTTACGCTGGAGCTGACCAACCAGGACCATTCCTGGGCCCACGGTCAGAGCTTCGGGTGGCTGGTCTTTGGCGACGGAGCCGGCCAGCCGAGCCCGCTCGCGGATTTCGAGGGCGACATCTCGTCTCTCGTGTGGGGCCCCTGGGCCCGGTTCCACGAAACAGCGGGGTACAACAACGGGCCTTCGCTGGGCCGCGTCCGCGACATGTGGCGGCCGTACGCGGTCGGGGAATCGATCTCGTGGGAAGGAACGAGCCGGGCGGACCAGCGCGGCGGCGAACTGCGCTGGTCCTTCCTGATCACCGAAGGCCGCGCGGGCCCGATTGAACTCGAGTCCGCCCGCCTGGTCACTGACTGCGGCCCGGCGGACGTCAACCACGACGGGTACCTCGACGGGGTTGACTTCGAACTCTTCACCCTGATGTACAACGCCAGCGACCCGGACGCGGACCTCGACCACGACGGGTTCGTGACCCCCAACGACTGGGAGGCGTACCTGAACGCCTTCGCGGCCGGCTGCTAACGATCTCCCGGGGTCACGCCGCGTTCGAGCGCGTACCGGCGCAGCCCGCGAGCAGGGCGTCGTACCGCCGTCGCTTGTCCGGGTCGCGGAGCACCGAGTACGCCTTGCTCACGAACGTGAATTTCGCCGGCGCATCGGGAGACGTGTTGACGTCGGGGTGAAGCTCACGGGCGAGCTTGCGGTACGCGCGGTGGATGTCCTCCGGGCTCGCGTCGGATGCGATGCACAGGGCCGCGTACAGGTCTTCGACTTCGACCACGCTGGCGCTGATGCCGGCCGCGTTGCTCTCCCGCTCGGCGCTGGCGGGGCCGGGGTCGCCCGCCGTCGCGCCGCGCTTGGACCGCGGCGCCACGTACCCGAACTTGGCAAGGTCCACGAGCGCTTCGGCGACCGCGGGCGCGACTCCCACGAACTGCAGCCCGAGCTCCCAGCGCTTCCAGGAGACTCGGCGCACCCAGACGACTCGGGCGCCGACCTGGACCTTCTGGCTCGACGATTTCAGGGCGATCTGCAGCACCGTGCCGCGCTCGACGTCGGGCCTGCCCTCGCGCGAAATGCGCATGCCCCCGGCGGACATGTCCAGCACGTCGCCCAGATGGCACGACAGACCGACCGCGTTGACGCGGTCGTGGCCGCGCGGGCGCGTGGGCGCGCCGGCTCGCTTGGTCAGGTTGAACCACGGCAGGTCCATCGGGTGATACTTCGGCAGGACCGGCAGATGACGTTCGCGGACGTTCAGGCACACCGCCTTCGCGCGGCGGTTGGTGCGGGTTGGGGAGGCTAACCCCCGGGTTTCTCGCGGCTATCGGGCCGCCCTGCGCCGGCGACGGCAGCAGAAAAGGCCGAGAACCCCGGCCGCGGCGGCAACTCCGGGCGAGGGGATGGTGGCGATCCAGCCCTGGCTTTCGCCGCCGGGTGCGACGCCGTTGCCGACGAACGTGAGCCCGTCCGCGCTGACGCCGGTCGCGCCGGTCAGGCGCCATCCCGAGAGATCGAGGCCGGCGCCTTCGAGCAGCGCCTGGATCGACACGGGGCCCGACGCGGTCCATCGGACGGCGGCAGCGCCGATCGAATCCGTGCCGGTGCCGACCACGACCGAACCGTCGGAGTTCGCGGCCAAGGCCTCGGAGTCGAACGCTCCACCGGCGAGATCGCCGAGGCCGACAAGGCCTCCCGCGAGCGTCCACGAGAACGCTTGCCGCCCCTGCGCCGACTCGCTCCACCCGAACGTCGCCGCGCCGTCGCCGGAGACGGCGTTGGCGGCGCTGTTGGTTCCGCCGCCGAGCGCGCCGAGTTCCTGGACGCTTTCGGCCGTGGTGAAGCGGAACGCCACGTCGGCGGTGCCCGCGAGATTCCTGGTCTGGCCGACGATCACGCTGCCGCTGGAAGAAATGCCCCGGGCGCTGCTCGGGCTGCTGGACACGGGCGGGCCGAAGGAAGCGCCGAACGCTCGGGCGGCCAGCCCGAAGCCGGTCCTGCCAACGACGCTCGATCCGTCGGCCGAAACGCCGAGCGAGCCCCAACCCTCGTACGAGCCGCCCGTGGCGCCGAGGCCGACGGCGCCGCCGCCGGCGGTCCATCGATAGGCGACCGTGTCGGGGCTGAAGATGCTCCCGTTGAACGCGTTGCCGACCACGACCGAGCCGTCGGCCGAAACCGCGTTCGCGGTACTGATCGATCCATCGCCGAAGGTGTTGAGATCCTGCGCGACCAGCCCCGCCCAGCGCGTGGCCCGACCGCCGATCCTTCCCACGGAGGTCGAGCCGTCCGCGGAGATTGCGTTCACTCGCGAGTTCGGGCCGAAGGTTGAGAACGTGACCGACGCCGCGGCGGGCGTGGTGAGCGCGGCAACCCCCGCGCAGAGACCCGCGAGCGTGACGGGAACACACGCAGTCCGCATCTTGTCCTCTCCCTGACGGGCCCGAGAACCGAGTCCTTCGCGGGCCGGCGCGTCACCAACATCCTAAAGAACAACGGCACGATCCGCCAGCACTGTGCACGGATTGTGCATTCGCCGAGCGTGACGATGACGAGGGCGCGGAAACTGCCGGCGGCTCAGGTCCGGGACGGCGGAAGAAGGATCCCTTGTTCGAGCATCGTTCGCACGATGCCCAGCGCGGGGGGTGTAACCTCGGACAGATCGCGCATGAGCGAGCGGGCCATTCGGGCGACGAGTTCCCGCAGAGGTCGCGTCCCGTCGCAGTCGGCCAGCAACTTGAGCACGTGCCCGTCCGCCTCGCCGGTGTAGCAGAGGCCCGAGGCGAGGGAGAGGGTCGTCTCGCGCGGCTTCCACTCGCGGGGCGCTGGCTCGAGTTCGGTCGTGGCGCGGGCATCGGGCGCGAGGCGCAGCCGGGCGTCGAGGAGGTCGTCGTCGGACCGCAGCGCGCCGAGAAAATCGGCGTTGATGAAGGCCCGCTCCACGTGGTGACCGAAGGGGCCGGCGATGCGGGGCGGCTCATCGTCGATGCGCAGCCAGTTGCGGCCGCCGGCCTCGCGGCGCCGCATGAAGATCATGCCCATGCTGACCGCCTCGATGCCCAGACGCGCGTACTCGGCGAGCCACGAGTGATAAACGCCGGCCTCGGGCCGGTCGGCCTCGGGGCCCACGGTGTGGCGGATCCAGAACGAGGCGTACGACGGCGCATCGAGCGTCTCCGAGCGCATGACCCACACGTCGCACCCCGCCGCTTCCCCGCGCGCCGAGCCCGCGAACCAGGACCGCAGGCGGTCCTTCCAGTCGCGCCCTCTGAGGTGCGCCCAGTTGCAGATCATCTGGCAGAACCCGCCCTCCTCGAGGTGCGCGGGCGCGCCGCGGCAGATGGTCTCGACGACGGCGTCGCCCGACATGCCGCTGTCGCGGTAAATGAACTGCTTGCCGGGCGTGATCACGAAGGGTGGGTTGGTGACGATCAGGTCGAAGCGGCGGCGCGCGGCGGGCTCAAAGAGGTGGCCCTCGTGCGCTTCGATGTTCGCGAGGCCGTTGAGGCGGGCGTTGAATCGCGCGAAGCCCACCGCGCGCGGGTTGCGGTCGATCGCCAGAACGCCGTCGCTGTGGGACGCGGCGAGGATGGCCTGATAGCCCGAGCCGCAGCCGAGGTCGAGCGTGGCGCGGCTTCGCCGGCGCACCGTCGAGTCGCCGAGCATCGTCGTCGAGCGGCCGATGCTCATCACGAAGTCCTCGGGGAGGTCGAACGTCTCGCCGCCCCGGCGCGGCACGTCGGACGCCAGCCAGCGGCCCGCGGGCAAGGGCAGCAACTGCACCGCCGGGCGGGCGAGATCGCCCTCGAGCCGAACGAGCCCGGCGCGATCGAGCGCTTCGGGCGTGAGGGGCGCGGCCGCGCGGGCAAGGTCGGATGCACGGACCGGCACGCCCATGAGCATCACGCGGACCATCGTGCCCAGGTCCGAGCCCTCCGTGCGCGTGTGGAGGACGCCCGCGCCCTTGGCGTAGATGCTCGTGCCCGGCGCGGCGTTGAGCAGGCGGCTGATGGCGTCGTCACGGAACTCCAGGCGCGTCAGCACATCGCGGAAGCGAGCGAATTCCGCGTCGTCATCGAACCAGAGAGGGGATGTGCGAGGACGCATGGGTGAGAGAGCCGGAGAGTTTGAACCTGGGAAGGTGCCAGGTGGAACAGGCAGGATACGTGCTGGAGAGCAGGAGAACAGGAGAGAAGGAGACGACGAGAACTGGTGCCGACCGAGACTAGACGGCTGCTATTGCGCGCGGGACGGCTTCCGGGTTGTGCCGCTTCGCGTCCCGGGACGGAGGCCGCAGCGATCAGCCCGGGCCGCGCGCCGGTTTGGCACCGCGAGCCTGCTCGACGGGCCGCCCGGGCGTGGTCGAGGCGATCCAGCCGCCGCCGAGTACGGCGTCGGGGTCGCGTGCATCGTACAGGACGATCGCCTGTCCCGCGGCAACGGCGGGCTGGGGGTCCGCGAAGTCCACGGCGAATCGGGCGCACCGGCCGGAGGGCGTGGCGTCGTCACCGTCGTCGAGCAGCCGCACGCGCGCCGGGACACAGCGGCCGTTGGAGCGGTAGCGGGCGAGAGCATCGAACTCGTGCGGGACGTCGGCGAGCCAGTTGGCCTCGCGGGCGATGCACGCGCCGACGTCGAGGGCCTCGCGCGGGCCGACGGTGATCGAGTTGTCGGCGGCGCTGCGGGCGATGACGTACAGCGGGACGCCGGCGCTCAGCGCCAGGCCGCGGCGCTGGCCGACGGTGAAGCGGTGCTGGCCTTCGTGAGCGCCGATCTCGCGCCCGCCGAGGTCGAGGATGGGCCCCGCCCGGGCCGCGTCCGGCCGGCGGCGCTCGACGAGCCCGGCGTAGTCGTTGTCGGGGACGAAGCAGATCTCCTGCGAGTCGGGCTTGTCGAAGACCGGCAGACCGCGCTCGCGTGCCATCTCGCGGACGCGTGGCTTCTCGAACTCGCCGATCGGAAGAAGCGTCCGGGCGAGTTGTCCGCGGGGCATCCCGAACAGGACGTACGACTGGTCCTTGGCGTGGTCCACGGCGCGCCGAAGGCAGACGCCCCGAGCCGACGAGGGCCCCCGCCCGATCCTCGCGTAGTGCCCCGACGCGACGTACTCGGCGCCGATCTGCCGCGCGTACTCGTGGAGCTTGCCGAACTTCAGCCAGTCGTTGCAGCGGACGCAGGGGTTGGGAGTGCGCCCCGCGAGGTACTCGTCGGCGAAATACTCGATGATGCGCCCGAAGTCCTTCTTGAAGTTGCAGACGTAGAAGGGAATGCCGAGCTTCGACGCGACGAGGCGGGCGTCCGCGGCGTCGTTGATCGAGCAGCAGCCCTGGTGGCCGATCTTGATGGGGCGTGACGCCCGCGCTTCCGCCGGCGCCGCCGAGCCTCCGCCGCCCGGTCCGCAGGCGCCAACGGGGTCGCCGTCGCGATCAGGGATCAACTCGTCGAGGGTTTCGCCGGGCGAGCCCAGGCGCATGAAGCAGCCCACGGCGTCGTAACCACGTTCGAGCAGCAGCGCCGCGGCGACCGAAGAATCGACGCCGCCCGACATCGCGACCAGGACCTTGGGCTTCGAGCCGTTCACGCGGAATCTTAGGAGCGGCGCCGCCCGCTCCCCGCGCGATCGGGGCCGCGCCCGGGTTCAGACGTTGAACAGGAAGTGGCACACGTCCGCGTCGCGCATGACGTAGTCCTTGCCCTCGATCCGCATGCGGCCTGCTTCCTTGATCGCCTTCTCGCTTTTGAACTGCTCGAGGTCCGCGATCGAGAAGATCTCGGCGCGGATGAAGCCGCGCTCGAAGTCGGTGTGGATCACGCCCGCGGCCTGCGGCGCGGTCGCGCCGACGGGCACGGTCCAGGCGCGGATCTCCTTGGGGCCGGCGGTGTAGAAGCTCTGCAGCCCCAGCAGCTTGTACGTGGCGCGGGCGAGCTTGGCCAGGGCCGGCTCATCGAGCCCCAGGCTGGCGAGCATCTCGGCCCGCTCGGCCTCGGGGAGTTCGCCGAGTTCGCTCTCGATCTTCGCGCAAACGGCGATGCACTCGGAGCCCTCCGCCGCGGCGTGGGCGCGGACTTTCTTGCAGGGCTCGGACGTGCCGAGGAGGTCGTCCTCGTCCACGTTCATGACGTAGAGCGTCTTGCGGGCGGTGATGAGCCCCATGCTCTTGAGCTGCCTGGCCTGCTCGGGGTCGTCGATCCTGAGCGACCGCGCGGGCTTGCCGGCCTGGAGGACGGGCTGGATCTTCTTCAGGGCCTCGTAGCGGGCGACGGCCTCGGGCTCGCGGCTCTTGGCGGCCCGCTCGGCCTTCGAGAGCGCCCCATCCACAGCCTGCAGGTCGGCGAGCACCAGTTCGGTCGCGATCACCTCGATGTCGCGGATCGGGTCGACCGAGCCGGAGACGTGGACGATGTCCTCGCCGCCCGGGGCCTTGGTGAAGCAGCGGACGACCTGCAGGATCGCGTCCACCTCGCGGATGTGGCTGAGGAACTTGTTGCCCAGTCCCTCGCCCTCGCTCGCGCCCTTCACGATGCCGGCGATGTCCACGAGCCGAAGGGCGGCGGGGACGACCTTCTGCGTGTCGATGTGCTTGTTGATCGTCGCCAGGCGCGGGTCCGGGATCGGCACGATCCCCACGTTAGGCTCGATGGTCGCGAAGGGGTAGTTCGCGGCAAGAGCGCCGGCGTTCGTGAGTGCATTGAAGAGGGTGGACTTGCCGACATTCGGCAGGCCGACGATGCCGGCTTCCATGGGGTGCTCCGGTGGGCGTGAAGGGCGGGATGGTAGCGCCGCGGCCACGATCGTCCGAGCGGCGCGCTCGTATGCTGTGCCCCGCGTGGAACTGACTCCCCTCCGCTACTTCCGGGCCATCGCCGCGACCGGCCACCTGACCCGTGCCGCGCAGTCGCTGGGCGTCACCCAGCCCGCGCTCTCGGCGATGATGAAGAAGCTCGAGGCCGAGGTGGGCACGGCGCTCTTGCACCGCACCGGGCGGGGCGTGCAACTGACCGAGGCGGGGCGGGTGTTCCTGCAGCACGCCGACGAATCGGTGCGGTCGGCCGACGCGGCGGCGAGAGCGGTGCGGGAGTTGCTGGGCCTCGAGCGCGGGACCATCCGTGTCGGCGGGGGCGCGACGGCGATCACGTACCTGCTGCCGCCGGTCGTGAGCGCCGTGCGGCGGACCCACCCGGGGCTGAAGTTCTACGTGCGCGAGGCGGGGAGTTCGGCGGTCGGAGAGGCGGTGCTGGCGGGGACGCTCGACCTCGGCATCGTCACGCTCCCGGTTGTCATCGCCGGGGCCGACGACCTTGTCCGCATCCCTCTGGTTGAGGACGAACTTCGCCTGATCGTGCCGCCCGGGCATGCGCTGGCGAACCCGGAGCGTCAGCGACGGGCCACCACGGGCGCTCCGTCGAGCGCTGCTGTATCGGAAACGACCGCAGCCCGTCGCTCACGCTCCGGGTTGGCCGGTTCCTTCCGCTGGCGCGACCTCTCCGGCGAGCCCGTCGTCGCGTTCGAAGCCGGCTCTGCGGTGCGCGACACGATCGACCGCGGCGCGGCGAACGCGGGCGTGCACCTCGACGTGGTCATGGAGCTCCGCTCGATCGAGAGCATCAAACACATGGTGAGCGCGGGGATCGGCGTGGCGCTGGTCAGCCGCTTTGCGCTCGACGATGACGAGGGCCTGCGGTGCCAGGACGGCAAACTCACGCGCCAACTCGCGATCATCCGCAGGCGCGACCGCGATCTCAGCCCCGCCGCCGCGGAGTTCGAGAAGCATCTGCTGGCTACCGCCCGCCGGCGCTCGTAGCGACGCCAACAATCCCGCTCGACCACGGAGAATGCCATGTCGTACGCCCGCGTCCAGGAGTTCATGCGCGACCAGAAGATCGACGCGTGGCTGGTCTTCGACTTCAGGCTCAACAACCCCGTGCTGGCGCGCCTGATGGGCGCGGGCAAGTTCCACGTCACGCGCCGGCTCTTCTGGATGCTCCCGGCCACCGGCGAGCCCAAGTGCCTGTGCCAGACCATCGACGACGCGGCGTTCAAGAAGCTCGGTTGGCCGTACACCACGTACTCCGGGTGGCACGACATGCAGCAGAAGGTCTCGGCGCTGCTCGGGAACTCACGCCGGGTGGCGATGGAGTACTCGCCGGGCGGCGCGCTGCCGACGGCGGGGATCGTTGATTGCGGGACGATCGAGTTCGTGCGGTCGCTGGGCGTGGAGGTCGTGAGCAGCGCGGACCTCATCCAGATCCATGCCGCGGCGTGGGGAGAGCGCGGGCTGGCGTCGCACCGGGACGCCTCGGCGAAGTGCGCGAAGATCATGGAGGAAGCGTTCGCGTTCATCGGGGACAAGCTCAGGGCCGGCTCGCCCGTGACCGAGCGCACCGCGCAGCTCTTCATTCTCGACCGCTTCAAGAGCGCGGGGCTGGTCACCGACAGCGACCCCATCGTCGGCGTCAACGCCAACGCCGCGGACTGCCACTACTCGCCCGACGACTCCACGCACAAGCCCATCAACAAGGGCGACTGGGTACTCATCGATCTCTGGGCTAAGGCGCCCGGCGAGGACACGGTGTACGCCGACATCACGTGGACGGGCTTCTGCGGCAGGGACGTGCCGGAGGAAAAACGCCGCGTGTTCGAGACCGTGCGGGCCGCGCGCGACGCGGCGGTCGGCGCAGCGCAGAGTGCGTGGAAGGCGGGCGCGCCGATCGAGGGGTGGCAGCTCGACGATGCCGCGCGCCGGGTCATCATCGACGCGGGCTTCGAGAAGCACATCAAGCATCGCACGGGCCACTCGCTGAGCCCCGGCACCGCGGGCGCCCATGGCATCGGCATGAACCTCGACAACATGGAGACGCACGACACCCGCCGGATGATGCCGGGCACCGGGTTCACAATCGAGCCGGGGATCTACATCGACGGCTCGTTCGGCGTGCGGAACGAGATCAACGTGTACGTCGATCCGGAGGAAGGGCCGGTCGTCACGAGCTGCTCGCAGAAGGACATCGTGCTGATCGCGTGAGACGGACCCGGACGGCTGGGCTGCGTATCACCCCGCGTCGATCGCGACGTCCAGTTCCACTGTCCGCGCCGCCAGGCACTCCGTCTCCGTGCACGCCTGGTACGTGACGGTGAGCATCGGCCGCCCCCTCCACGCGCCCTCGCGCTCCAGGATCGCCCGGAACTCGATTTCGCCCTCGTGGATCATGATGCCCGAGCCGTCGGGCCCGTGCGCCGTGCCTCGCGGGTACTCGGCGAAGACGCGCAGGCCAGTCCCTCCGTGCACCCCGATGCGCAGCGCGGAAAGACCGTCCGGCGATTCCTGGCCCTCCACCCCGGGATCGGCCGCGATGATGTGGTACCCGGGCGCGATCCGGAGCACCAGCCTGACGACCGCCGGCTTCTCGGGAGTCACCGAGATGCGCTCGGCGTCCGAGTAAATCTCGACCGGCAGGAACGGCTCGCCGGGGTCGGGCTCCGCGGCAACCGCCGCGGGCGCGCCCGCCGGCGCCAGGCCGCGCAAGTGCTCGTCGGTCAGTACGCGGAACAGGGCGCGCGTCGCGTTGATGGTGCCGACGGGCGATGCCGCGATCGCGCCGCTGAGCGACGCCAGCAGCCCCGCGGCATGGTCTCGGTGGCTTTCCTTCCCCGTGAGCGCGAAGAGGTCGAGCAGGTTGTGGAGCATCACTGACGACGCGCTCGGCAGGGCGCCGTCGCTCGTCGATGAGGTGCGGACGAACAGGTCCGGCCGCCCCGCCGTCGTGTCGAACCACGCGCCGGAAGGTTCGCGGAAGTCTCTCGCCGCGGATTCCGCGAGCCGCTCGGCGTGATCGAGAAACCTTCTGCCGCCGTTCTCGACATTCCCGGAATCCCGCCCCCCGCGCGCGAGCGCGATCAGGCCCGCGATCATGTACGCGTAGTCCTCCAGCACCCCTTCCGGGCCCGGCACGCCGGCGCGCCACGAGCGCCGAAGCGTCCCGTCCTGGTTCGAAAGCCGCTCGAGCACGGCGTCCGCCGCCCGCTCCGCCGCATGGAAAAAGCGGGGCTCGTCGAGCGCTGCCGCGCACCGCGCCAGCGCGCCGATCATCAGCCCGTTCCACGAGGCAAGGACCTTGTCGTCGAGGCGCGGCTGCTCCCGGCGCGCCCGGGCCGCGAGGAGCGCGGCGTTGATCCGCTCCAGCCGTGCCGCGAGCGCCGGCGCCGGCATGCTCATCGACGCCGCGACGCGGTCGAGTCGGTCGCTCATGCGGAGCACGCTCGACGGCGGGGCCTCGGGGTGGTGCGGGTCGCGGAAGTTCGGGCCGCGGTCGAGTCCGTAGACTCGCACGGCGAGGTCCGCGTCCTCCGGCGCGAGCGCGGCTCGCACCTCGGCCTCGGTCCACAGGTAGTTGAGCCCCTCGCGCCCGTCCACCTCCGCGTCCTGGGCGCTGAAGAACGCACCCGATTCGTGCGTCATCTCGCGGAGCACATACTCCGCGGTGCAGCGGGCGGCGCGTGCGAACTCCCCGTCGCTGTAGGCCCGCGCCGCCCGCGCGTACACGTGCGCGAGCTGCGCGTTGTCGTAGAGCATCTTCTCGAAGTGCGGCACGGTCCATGTCGCGTCCACGCTGTAGCGGTGGAACCCGCCGCCGACGTGGTCGAAGATCCCGCCGCACATCATCCTGTTGAGCGTGCGCCGGACCGCCTCGTCGACCGCGTCGCGGGTCGCGTCGTCGCCGGCGCTGTCGCGCACGTCGAGCAGGAACTCGATGAACGACGGCTGTGGGAACTTCGGCGCGCTCCCGAAGCCGCCCTCGGCGCGGTCGAACATCCGCAGGACGCGGCTGAGCGCGTCGGTGACCTGCGCTTCCCCCACCGCCGCGGCGTCGCGCCCGCTCCCCAGGTGCTCGCGCACGGCCGCGCCGACGGCCTCGCCTTGCTTCATGGCGTCCTCGCGCCTCTCGCGCCAAGCCCGGCTCATGGCCTCGAGCACGGCCGGCCACGCCGCCATCCCGGGGTGCGGCTCGGGCGGGAAGTACGTCCCGCCCCAGAAGGGCCGAAGCGAGACGGGGTCGAGGAACATGTTCATCGGCCACCCGGCGCGTCCCGCGAGCATCTGGAGCGCCGTCATGTAGATCTCGTCGACGTCGGGCCGCTCCTCGCGGTCGAGCTTGATGCAGACGAACCGTTCCGACATGAGTCGGCCGATCACCTCGTCCTCGAAGCACTCGCGCTCCATCACGTGGCACCAGTAGCAGGTCGAGTAGCCGACGCTGAGGAGGATGGGCACGTCGCGCCTGCGCGCCTCTGTGAAGGCCTCCTCGCCCCACGGCCACCAGTCCACCGGGTTGAACGCGTGCTGAAGTAGATACGGGCTCGACTGGGTTGCGAGGCGGTTCTGCTTCCGCGGCGGACCATTCGACGAGTGAGCCATGAGCGCCTCCGCCAGTTCGTGCCCGTCACCGTAGCGCGATCGAGATTCAGCCCCCCGCCCTCGCCCGGACGGCGCGCGGGCGCTGCCGGAAGCGCAGCGCGTCTTCAGTTCGCGCCGCGGCCCGGAGTGCCAGCGAATCTCAGCTCGACGCCCCGCGCTTCACGCCAGATCAAACACCAGCAGTTCGCTGTCCGAGTTTCCCGCGATCTTCAGCGCCTTCTCGTCGCTCACACTCACGCCGTCCCCCGTCCCCAATCTCACTCCGTTCACCTCAACCTCGCCCCTCCCCACCTGCACCCACGCATGCCGCCCCGGCTTCAGCTCCAGGTTCACGCTCGTCCCCTCTTCCAGCACTGCCGCGTACACCACCGCGTCCTGGTTGATCTTGAGCGACCCGTCGCGCTCGTCCGGAGACGCGACCGCCTGGAGCCGGTTGAGCCGCTTCTCGCGGGGGAACTCCTTCTGCGCGTACGCCGGCGGCAGACCCGGCGCGCCGGGCTTGATCCAGATCTGAAGCAGGTGGACCTGGTTGGTCTTTGATGCGTTGAACTCGCTGTGCCGTATGCCGCGCCCCGCCGTCATGACCTGCACCTCGCCCGGCTTGATGGTCCCCTCGCTCCCGAGCGAGTCCCGGTGCGCGAGCTCGCCCTCGAGCACGTAGGTGATGATTTCCATGTCCTTGTGCGGGTGCGTGTCGAAGCCCATGCCCGGGGCCACGCGGTCGTCGTTGATCACGCGCAACGAGCGGAACCCCATGTGGGCCGGGTCGTGGTACTCCCCGAAGCTGAAGGTGTGGTACGTGTCGAGCCACCCGAAGTTGAGGTGCCCGCGGTCTGCACTCTTGCGAACGGTCAGCATGACGGCGCTCCTTGATGATCCCCGCTCGACGCGTGTATCCGGCATCTGCATCCTGAACTCAGCTCCTCGCGATCCGGTCCAACCCCAGCCTCAATACTCCTGGCTCGCGCTCAGCCACGCCAGCAGGCCAAGCACGACCGCCGTGCCCAGCGGCAGCACGATCCCGAGCATGACGCACGCGGCGCGCCGGACACTCGACCAGGCGCGCGGCAGGAACATCAGCACCGCGCCACCGAGGGGCAGCGCCGCGGCGCACAGCCCGAACAGCACCCACGGGCGCTCCGAACCGCCGAACAGCGCCCCTTGAAACAAGCACACGACCGCCATCACGACGGGCACCGTCGGGACCGCGCTCCACGCCGCGCGCCCCGGTGCGATGAATGATGCCGCGATCGCCCCGGTCAGCGTGGCCGCGCCGATCCCCGCCGCCTGCCCGAGCGTCAGGCTGAAGAAGCCCGTCGCCAGCACCTGCGCGGCGCCGCCGACGGCGAGCAACACGGCGACGGGGCCGGCACGCCCGGCGAGATCGCGGACGATCCGCTCCGCGGCAAGCACGTTCAGCCCGCCCGCGGCCGTCACGGCGCCCAGCCGCAGCGCCGTCTGACCTGGGTCCCACGATGACATCGCGCCGCGCACGCCGAGCAGCGCCGCGAGCCCCGCCGCGAGGGCCCCGATCGCCACGACGACCGCCGCCGGCCATCGGCGCAGCGCGAGGATCACACCGGCGGCGCCGGCGATCAACGCGGCAAAGACGAGCGTGTGCAGCGCGCGCCGCACGGGCCAATCGGGAACGCCGAGCGCGAGCAGGTGCGTGCCGATGTAAACGGCGCTCATGAGGCAGGGCAGCGCCGCGAGTCTCCAGCCTCGCTCCTCCGCGCTCGAGCGGCGGCCGAGCCGCCACAGCGCGGCCGTGGTGAGGAACATCGCACCCAGCGGGGGCGCGGCGCCGAGAGCCACCTGTTTCGCAAGTGCGGGGTCCATCGTTCACCTCGAAGCGCGACCCATGTCTTCTGCGCGCGCCGCCGCGCGGGGGCCGGCGCGAACCCGTTCCGCGCCGGGCCCCCCTCTTCGTTCTCTTCGAACGACCCGCGCCGCTTAGCGGCCGCCTTCGAGCGACGCGATGAAGGTCACTTCGTCGCCGAGGCCCTTCCCGACCATGTAGTCCATGCCGAAGTCCGACCGCTTGATCGTCACCTTGGTCTCCATGCCGCCGACTTCCTTGCCGCCGCGACCCTGGCCCTGGCCGGTGTGGCGAACGGTGGCGACGATTTCGCGGGTCTTCCCGAGCATCGTGAGGTCGCCCGTCACCTTGAAGGCCGTCTCGCCGTTCTCTTCGCCGGTCTTCTCGAAGGACTTGCCCGTGAAGGTGATCTTCGGGTGCTCGGCCGCGGAGAAGAAGTCCTGGCTCTTGAGGTGCTTGTCGCGTCCCTCGTTCCGCGTGTCGATGGAATCGGCGGCGACGGTCACCGAGATCGAGCTCGCCGACGGGTTGGCCGGGTCGAGCAGGAACGAGCCCTCGACCTCCTTGAACGCGCCGTAGAAGTACGCCGCGTTCATGTGCTTGACCCGGAAGACGACGCTCGAGTGGACGGCATCGACGGTGAAGGCGTTGACCGCCGCGCCCGGCGCCGCCTCGCGGACGCCGGCGCCGCCCATCAGCCCCGCCGCTCCGATCGCCCCCGCCGCGATGACCACGCCCATTGCCGACGCCGCGCGAATCTTTCCAAACTTCATGGCCGTTCACTCCAATCCGTGCTCACCAGGTTCCGCGCCCGGCACGCGCCGGGCCGCCGATCAATGGGCCCCCGCGGCCTTCGCCGCGCCGGGCCCGGAGAGAGTTACGCTATTCCCTTTCGCCCCACCGCCAGCAGCCGGATCAGCGCCGCCAGGTCGCCCTTGCTCATGTGCCCGAGCTGCTCGCGATGCAGGCGCATCGTCGGTTCGTCGAGCCTGGCGAGCACGTCGAGCCCTTTTCGCGTGATCTGGACATAGACCACCCGCCGGTCCTCCTCGCAGCGGCAGCGCTCCGCAAGGCCCTGGGCCTCGAGGCGGTCCACCAGGCGCGTCACGTCCGGGCCCTGCGCGATCAACTGCTCACCGATCTCGTGGCAGGACCTCCGGCCCGGCCCGGTTGTCGCCGCGCCGCGCAGGATCCTCAGGACGTTGTACGTGGGCGAGGTCAGGCCGTGACTCCTGAACAACTCCGCGAAGGGCGCCCCCAGCACCGCGGCGGTCCGCTGGATGCTCAGGTGGGCCTCCTGCTCGGCGCTGTCGAACGGTTTCTTCTTGCCGATCTCGCGGGCCAGGCTGGACGGCGACTTTCCCATCGCCGTGCAGAATAGTCGTTGCAACAATGATTGTCAATACAAGAAAACGGACGGCCGCCGCCCCCGAACGCCCCCCGCCCCTGCTACAAAGCACGGCCTTGACCCCCCCGGCCACCCACCCCGCGCCAGATCCAGCGGCGCCACTGCCGCGCCCCGACCGGCTCTGGCTCTCGGTCGCGCTCGTTCTCGCCGCGTGCATCCCCATCTACTGGCTCGGCCTCGGGCGCGCGGGCCTCGTCGCGACCGAGGGCCACCGCGCGATCCCGGCGTGGGAGATGCTCGACTCGGGCGATCGGTGGCTCCCCACCATGTTCGACCGCGCCTACCTCCGCAAGCCGCCGGGCATGATGTGGGCGATCGCGGCCTCTTCGTCGGTGTTCGGCCGCACCGAGTTCGCGGCACGGGCGGTCTCCGCCGCCGCCGCGACGCTCTCGGCGGTCGTCGCGCTCGTCTTCGCCCGCCGCTGGTTCGGCCCCCGCGCGGGGCTCACCGCGGGGCTCGCGCAGGCGCTCATGCCGGTGTGGTTCGTCTTTGCGCGCAGCGCCGAGATCGAGTCGCTCCACGTCCTGGCCTGCCAGATCGCGGTGCTGACCATCGTGGACCTTGCGGCCCGCCCGCGCGGGCCCGCGCCGCTCCGCGCCCTCGTGCTGAGTGCGGCGCTGGCCGGCGCGGGGCTGCTGAAGGGGCCCGCGGGCGCCCCGGTTGTGCTGCCGGTGCTCGTGGCGGTCATGATCGCGACGCGGTCGGCGCGCGTCGTTCTCCGGCCGGCGCTGGCCGGAGCCGTGATCCTCGCGGGGGCGGTACTCGTCGGCGCCTTCGCCGCGATCCGCGCGCGCCTCGAAGCCTCCGCGCTGGTCCCCGTGCTCCAGGACCCCAGCGAGTTCGCCCCGTCGCTGGCCCGCCTGCCGAAGATCCTCAACCTGCTCCCGGCCGCGCTCGTGCAGGGCCTGCCGGTCACCGGCGCCGTCGCGCTGGCGTTCTGGCCGCAGGGCGAGGTGCGCGATGAGGCCCGTGCCGCGAGCGTCGGCAGCCCGCCCGGCACGGCAGAGACCGCCCGCGCGCTCGCGCTCGCGTACCTGCTCGCGGTCGCGTGCCTGATGCTCTCGGGCGTCGGCAACCCGCGCTACGCGCTGCCCGCGCTCTCCCCGCTGGCGCCGCTGGCCGGATGGGCGTGGGTCGGCCGGCTCGGCCTCTTCGACGGCTGGCGGCGACGGCTGGCAACGTGGTGCACGCTCGGGCGGCTTTGGGCGTGGCCCGCCGTCGCGCTCGTGCTCATCCCCATCTACATCTTCGTGTTCATGGAGCCGCGGCGCGCGGAGATCAGCGGCAAGCAGATCGGGCTTGAACTCGGCGCGGCACTCCCCGACGGCTGCACCGTGTACGCCGACTGGCTCGTCGAAGCGCGCCCCGAGGTCCTTCACTACGCCCGGGTCGAGGCAGCCGCACGCGGCAAGACGGTCCGCGTGCGGTGGGTCGATCTGGAATCGTTTATTCCGCCGACCGAAGCAGGCACGCTCATTGCGGCCCGGACCGACGCCGCGGGCAACGAGCTGGCTCGGCCCGGGGTTCGGGGCGTTACCGGTGCGGGGCGCCAGGTCTTCGCCGGGAGCGTTTACAAATACACGTTTGTCGTTCTGGAACGGGCAATAACCAGCGTCCCGCCGAATCAGTAAGACCGATAAAAACTGCGTCCACGGCCTCAGTTCTAGGTAAACGCCTCAATTCTCGTAGGCTTCGCGCGATCCTTGCGCAGAAAGGCTTGCCCCGCGCGGTGGCCATTTGCTACGTTCCAACTTCACTGTTTCCGCCCGATCCCGACACGCCGCGCCCGCGGCTTGATGACGGGTCGAAAGCACCAGCCCCGCTCCCTTAGGAGAGAGAGAAGGCGGCTGGTGTTTTCGTTTTTGTTCCGCACTGCGGGCTCCACCTCGACGGCGGCGCTGGCCCTCTCTCAATCACGTATCTTGCCCGCGTCCACACCATCCGTGATACTGGGACGATGACGAAGCCGTTCATTCGCTCGCACGCGCACCTCGGACCGGCGATCGCGCTGACGCTGGCGTGTGCCGCGGCGCCTTCGGCGCGGGCGCAGAACGAGAAGCTCCACTTCACGTACCTCTGGCACATGGAGCAGCCGATCTACTGGCCCGACCAGCAGACGGTGGCGGGCGACCGCTCCGAGCGGGCGTGGCAGTCGATCCAGCGCACCGATGTCGGCGCACAGCACCCCGCCAACAACCTCCGCGACATCTTTTCAAACGCCGACCGCGTCGCGGCGTACCAGCACCGCGTCCGCGACTCGATCAACGCCATCCGCTGGGCGCCCGAGGCCGGCGCGCAGGCGTCGTATTCGGGCGGGCTCATCGAGAACCTCATGAGCCTCGGCGCGGCAAACCAGCTCGGGTACTCGCCCTCGTGGTACGGCGGGTACCGAGAGGCCCGCGGATGGACAACCGCGCCCGACGCCAAGCCGCGCCTCGACATCGTGCTCTTTGCGTTCCATCACCCGCTGCTGCCCCTGTGCGATGCCAGCACGGTCCGCAAGAGCATCCAGCTTTACAAGACCGTGTACGCCGACGCCTGGGGCGGCGCGCCCGCCATGTCTCGCGGGTTCTTCCCCTCGGAGATGGCCTTCAGCGAGCGGCTGATCCCGGTGCTGGCGGGCGAGGGCGTGGCGTGGTGCTTCGTGAGCGGCGAGAAACTCAGCCGCGCCTGCGCCGATTTCCCGGTGGTGTACGGCTCGGGGGGCGTGAACTGCGACCCGCCGAACAAGGCCGACCAGACCAACCCGGCCCAGGGGAACTACTTCCGCCAGTCGATCTCGCGCGGCTGCGGCCCGGCCGAGGCGTACCCCTTCGCGTTCACCCCCCACTACGCGCAGTACATCAATCCGGACACCGGCGCGGCGTCGAGCGTCATCGTGGTGCCGTGCTCGCAGAGCCTCGGGTGGCAGGACGGCTACGCCCCGATCGGGCTCTCGGCGTTCAACACGCTCCAGACGCTCAACAACCCGAGCCGCCCGATGCTCGTGGTCCTCGCGCACGACGGGGACAACAACTGGGGCGGCGGGTTTACGTACTACATGGAGTCGACGCCGAACCTGGTGTCGCAGGCGCAGGGCGCGGGGTACGTGGCGAGCACCGTCGAGCAGTATCTCGCGGATCACCCCGTGCCGGCGAACGACATCGTGCACGTCGAGGACGGCGCGTGGGTCAACGCCGACGGCGACTTCGGCGCGCCGCAGTTCCTGAACTGGAACTGGCCGCCCGTGAACTCATCGGGCCAGGTCGATATCGCCGGCGGCTGGGCGGAGGACATTCGCAACTGGGCCGTGATCACCGCCGCGCAGAACCGCGTGGACACGGCCGAGCAGGTCTCGACGGCCCAGGGCTCGCCCGTTGTGCTCTCGCGCGTGCTCTACCCCGGCGGCGCCTCGACGCGGGCCGAGCTGGCGTGGCACTACTTCCTGGCGTCGCTCAACTCGGGGTACATGTACTACGGCACCTCGCTCGACATGGAGGTGAAGCCGACGATCGCGTGCAACGAGGCGGTGCAGCACGCCAACGTCGCCATCGGCACGGGCGCGCTCGACGCGACGCCGCCGACGGTGTGGGTCCCGCAGCGCTGGCCGTGGAACCCGGGCTCGACCAACTTCGGCCCGGCCCACGGGTACCAGCAGGTCGTGAACAACGGCGACTTCTGGGTCTGGACGTTCGCGTACGACACGTCGGGCATCCCCGCCGGCGCGGTCACCCTCAAGTACCGCCTCGACAACGACGGCGTGAACGCGACGTCGAGCGTGCACAACGAGACCTACGCGGGCGGGAGTGAGGTCGGCGCGTGGCAGTCGGTCACGATGACGAATCGCACCTTCCCGGCCGGGAACGTGCTCAACGACCCGACCATCGACTTCTTCGAGATGCCCCAGTACATCGCCGACCAGTACCACGCCCAGCTCACGGGGATCCGCTCGACGCTGGTCGATTTCTACATCGAGGCGACCGACGCGAAGGGGTTCACGACCAGGTCGCCGATCCAGCACGTCTACGTGGGCGACGGCTCGGGTTCCACGGGCGGCGGTGGGGACGTGGTCACCGTCGATCCCGTGCCTCCCGTGGCGGGCCAGAGCGTGACGATCACGTACGACCCCGCGGGCCGCTCCCTGGCCGGGGCGGGCACAGTGAAGCTGCACTACGGCTTCAACAACTGGAGCCCGGTGATCAGCCCCGACCCGGCGATGACGCTGGTCAGCGGCAAGTGGACCATTACAGTCCCCGTCCAGAGCAGCGCCACCCAGATCGACATGGTCTTCAACGACGGCGGCTCGACGTGGGACAACAACTCGGGGCAGGACTGGCATTTCTCCGTCACCGGCGGCACAAGCGACCAGTGGACGATGGACGGCGTGCGCGATGCAGAATCGACGCTGGTCGCGAGCAACAACGGCATGAACCTGTGGGCCGGGCTCAAGGGAGACGTGCTGTACATTGCGTGCAACGACGCCGGGGAAGGGAACGACCACTTCATCTTCGTGGCAAGCCCGCCGGGCGCGCTCCGCGCCGCGCCCTGGGCGAAGGCCGGGCAGGTGGCCGACTGGAGTGCGTTCCTCGCCGACGAGAACTCCAACGACTACGAGGGATGGTCCGACGCCTCGGGGGCGGTGAAGGCGCCGACGGGCGCCAACGGCGGCGTGCTCGAAGGGACGATCGATCTCGTCGGTGAGTTCGGCGCGCGCCCGTCGAGCGTGTGGCTCGCCGCGGCACCGT
>CAZCPB010000007.1:30719-36537 GCA_964500365.1 uncultured Phycisphaeraceae bacterium | reverse complement strand
CCGGCAGCGCGTGGGCCATCGGCCTGGCGCTCCCCTTCGCGGGCACCCTCGCCGTCACCCGGTTCATCAGCGACAAGCTCCTCCGCGCCAACGTGAAGGTGCCCGACGCCCTCAACTACATCGGCGGCGCGGTCTGCGGCGCCGCGTCCGGGGCCGTCACCGCGGGGATCGTCATCATCAGCCTCGGCATGCTCCGCGTGGGCACCGAGTTCATGGGCTTCCAGGCGATGGAGTACGGCCCCGGCTCGAGCCTCAAGCGCGAGAACAGCCTCCTCGTGCCGGTCGACAAGGTCGTCGGCCGCCTGTACGACCACATGTCCCTCCACGCCCTCGCGACCGACACGCCCCTGGCCGTGTGGCAGCCCCACGTCGAGGACCTCCCCTCGCTCCAGCGCATCAACTTCGGCGAGGGCGCCTCGCGCAACACCCTCAAGCCCGACGAGTGCTCGATCACCGGCAGGTACACGCTCGGCGGCGAGAACGCCCGCCTCCCCTCGCTCCTGACCGACGAGTTCAACCCCGGCTCGGCGCAGGAAGTCGCCGATCTTTCCGGCGAGCCGTTCCCGCAGGACGCGCGCGTCGAGGGCATCGTCGTGACGTTCAAGTCCGGCGCCAAGGAGAAGGGCGGGCAGGTCATCATCGGCGCCAGCCAGGTCCGCCTGGTCGCGATCAACGAGGACGGGACCGAGTCCCTCCCCCTCCACCCGATCGCCGCCGTGTCGCGCACCGACAACCCGGCCCGCAAGAACTACGCCCGCTTCCGCTTCGACGCCCGCGAGCTGTACATCCCCTCGGTCGGCGGCGACGCCAACACGACCATGGCCTTCGAGTTCGTGGTGCCGAGGGGCTTCAAGCCGGCGGCCCTTCACATTAAGAGCACCCGCTTCGACGTCCCCGCCGCCAAGGCCGATATCTACGCGACCCCGGCGCAGCGCGACGCCGCGATCAAGGACGGCTCGCTCGTCCGCGACCGCGTGGACGAGTGGCAGCCCACCGAGCGCAAGGCAGACCCCAACGCGCCGCGCAACCCCAACACCCCCGAGTACTGGGGCGTGTCGCTCTCGTCATCGATCCCCGAGGCCACCATCATCCAGGACGGCACGCAGGGCCCGAACCTCGAGATCTCGAACAAGCGCATCGTCGACGGCCGGGGCCAGTACCCGCTCAACGATGTCAAGATCCGGCGCGATGTGCCCCCGGAGCTCCAGGTCCGCCAGTTCACCATCTCCGAAACCGTGCTGATGGTCCAGGTCGACGTGTCGAAGGGCCAGCGCCTCAGCTTCCTGGGCAAGAGCATCGACTCGGCCGAGCGCGTCCTCCCGCCCCAGCTGGTCTCGACCGACGGGCAGGCCTTCGAGGCGGTCGGCTACTACTACGAGGACGACACCAAGGTCGCCCTGCGCTACACGATCGGGCAGCCGATCCGCGGCCTCTCCGAACTCGAGAGCGACGGCGTCGCTCCCACGATCAGCCGCGGCGACCAGAAGCTCATCCTGCTCTTCACGCCCAGCAAGGGCGTCGAGCTCAAGAGCTTCAACCTCGGCCCCAAGGAACTCGTGGTGTTCGACCCGCCCATCAAGACGCTGTCCAACTGAGCGGCGGCGCGACCGTCGCCCGCGAGCGGCGGCTCGTCACGGATCCTCGCGCTCACATGACCATTCCGCTGGCGCCGGGACCGCGGAGCGGAGGCCTCAGGCCTTCGCCTTGGCCTTCTCGCCCTTGGCCGGCTTGTCGGCCTTCTCGGCCTTGTCCTTGGCGGGCTTCTCGGCCTTGTCGGCCTTCGCCGCGCCGGAGTCTGACTTGCTCACGACCTTCGTGAACGATCCCTTCACGGGCTCCGGCCGCTCCTCGGGCTTGGCCCGCTCGGGCCGTGGCTTGCGCTCCCGGCGATCGCCCCGAGGCCCGTCTCCCTCGTCTCCGCCCGCCTCACGGCCCTTCTCGCCGCCCTTCTCGCCACCCTCGGCCGCAGCCTCGTCGGCACGGTGGTCGAGGTCGAGCTTGCGGTCGGCCTGCACGTGCACCTTGATCGTCGCGTCGAGGTCGCTGTCGAGCTTCACGTGCACGTCGTAGTGGTCGATCCGCTTCATCACCTGGTTGATGCGCACGTCGCGCGGCTTGACCGCGTACCCCTGCTCGGTCAGGGCCCCGGCGATGTCCTGCTGCGTAATGCTCGCGTACAGGTGCCCCTGGTCGTTGCACGAACGCGTCAGCGTGATCTCGACCCCCTGCAGCTTCGTCGACGTCTCCTCCCGCTGCGTGCGCAGCTCGGCCAGCATCTTCTCGGCGTCGGCTCGCTTCGCGGCAAGGGCCTTGATCTTCTCCTCGCTGGGCTGGGTCGCGAGGTTCCGCGGCAGGAGGAAGTTGCGGGCATAGCCCGTGCGGACGTTCACCACGTCGCCGACGATGCCGAGGCTTTCGACATTATCCGTGAGCAGCAGCTTGACGTTGCGGGGCATTGCTGTCCTTTCCGGCGCGTCGGGCCTCGGGCCCGGGCCAAAGAAGTTAGGAGCCGTCACGGGCGAACACGCCCGGGCGACCCCAGCAGGGCGGAAAGCATAGGACCGGCCGACGACCCGGTCGCGTCAGAACGGAATGTCCTTGTCCTCGATCGTCTCGGGCGACGGACCGCCCGCTCCCACGGGCGAGCCCCGCGAGCCCGAGCGAGCGCCCTCTCCACCCCCACCCCCACCGCCCCCGCCCCCGTCCTGACGGCTGTCCACGAACTGGAAGGACTCGACCACGACGCGCAGCTTGGACTGCTTCTTGTGCGTCTCCTTGTCCTCCCACGTGTCCAGCTTGAGGCGGCCCTCGATGAACACGGGCCGCCCCTTGCGGAGATACTGGCTCATCACCTCCCCGGTGCGCCCCCACGCCTCGCAGTCCACGAACGTGACCTCTTCGCGCTTCTCCCCCTCGGGGGTCTTCCACGTCCGGTTCACGGCGATGCCGAAGTTCGCCACGGCGTTGTTGCCGGCGGTGTGGCGAAGCTCGATGTCGCGGGTGAGGTTGCCGAGCAGGATCACCTTGTTGAAGCTTCCGGCCATGCGCGGTCTCCTGTGTCGCGGGGCGGTTGCGAAATGGTCCCCGCGATGCCTTCAATCATATACCAAAACCCGAACGCGCACATTCTCCTGCGGCACAAGCGTTTGCGCCGAACGGCCCCGGCGCGCCGCGCTCGACGACCTTCGCAGAAGCCGGTCGTCGGAGCACCTTGAGCGGACGTTGCCACGCCGCGCGAAGCTCAAGCGCGCGAGAACGGCTCACCGAGCGCGCGACGCTCAGCCCTCGGCCGGCGCGGGCGCCTCCGCCACAGGCGCGGCAGCGGGCGCGCCCGCAGCCGCGGGCGCCGGCCGCTCCGACCGCAGCTTGATCTCCGTCTCCAGTTCCTTCCGCCCGTCGGCCGCCTGCATCTCCTCCACCGTGAGGTGGTCGGCCCGCAGGATCATCGACCGAAGGATCTTCTCCGAGAGGTTGCAGTCGCGCTCGATGTGCGAAAGCTGGTCGTTCGGCGCCTTGAAGTACGCGAGCACGTACAGGCCGCGCTTCTGCCCCCCGATCTCGTACGCCAGGCGCCGCTCGTCCCACTTGCGCAGCGCCACGATCTCGGCGTGCCCGCGGGCGAGGATCTCCTTGACGTGATCGACAGCCCCGCCGAGGTCGGCGACGGCGGCCTGACCGAAGAGGAACATGCCTTCGTAGTGGTACTGACGGGTCATCGGGGGCATCGGTGGTCCTTTGAGAAGTGCTGAGTGCTGAGTGCTGGGTCGTCTTGGTCCTGTGAGTCCTATGAGTCCTATGAGCCTGCGCCCGCCGGGCCCGTATCGCCGGGCTCGTCGGGCCGTTCCTTCCGCGGCAGTTCAGCCGGCCGCGGCCGCTTGGGCCGGTTCGGGTCCGGCGGCGGCGCGTTGGCAAAGTTCATCGCCGCGTCGAGCCCCTTGGTCGCGAAGACCTCGCACGCCTGCGCGCCCTTCTCGATCGCGGGCTCAACGAGCGCCCACTCGTCGGGCGTGAAGCGGCTGAGGACATAGTCGGCCTGGTCCATGAACGGCGGTTTGGCCCCGACGCCGATGCGCAAGCGCGGCCACGCATCGCCGCCGAGCGCCCGTCGGATGTCCTCGAGCCCGTTGTGCCCGCCCGAGCCCCCCGCCGGGCGGATCCGCAGCGCCCCCACCGGCAGCGCAATGTCGTCGGTGATCACCAGGACATCGCGTGCCGCGTCGGCCTTGTAGAAGTTCACCGCCTCGCCCACCGAGTACCCCGAGCGGTTCATGTACGTCGTGGGCTTCACGAAAAGGCACCGCTCCTGCCCCACCGTCCCCTCGACGGTGAGCGCGCTGAAGCGGCCCTTGGGCACCTGGCCCCTCGCGAAACGCTCCGCGAGCCGGTCGACGACCATGAACCCCGCGTTGTGGCGGGTCCTGGCGTACTGCGGGTCGGGATTGCCCAGGCCGATGATCAGCTTCATGGCTCCGTGACGCCGGCGGCGTTACTTCTTCTTCTCCCCGCCCGCGGCGGCCTTGGCCCCCGCGGCCGGAGCCGCGCCCTTGGCCGGTGCAGCGCCCGGCTTGGCGCCCGCCGCCGCCTCCTCGCCCTCGGCGGGCTTCTTGGCGGTGATGACCTCGGGCTCGCCCGGCGCCGCCTCGACCGCCGCCGCCTCGTCCACCACGATCTCCTGCTGGATCACGATCTGCGCGACCATCGCGTGCTTGTCGGTGATCATCTTCATGCCCGGCGCCGGCAGCTTCACGTCCGCGGCGGTGATCGCGTGCCCCACGTCGAGGGCCGCAATGTCCACCTCGAGGAAGTCAGGCAACTCGGTCACCACGCACTCGACCTCGACCTCGGAAACCGGGTGCATCAGGATCGCGCCGGCCTGCTTCAGGCCCACCGCCTCGCCGATCAGGTGCACGGGCACCTTCGTGCGGATGCGGTCGGTCAGCGCCACGCGCGCGAAATCGGCGTGCACGATGTTCGACCCCAGGTGATCGAACTGCAGGTCCTTGAGCAGGACGGTCTGGTTCTCCATCACGCCCGGGAGCGTGATGCGGAAGATCTTCTCGCCCTTGTGGATGTGGCGCCCAGCCTCCTTGGCGTCGACGGTGACCGACACCGGCTCGCTGCCGCGCCCGTACACCACGGCCGGCAGGCCGCCCGCGTCGCGGACGCGGTTGTTGTAGCGGGTGCCGATCTTCTCTCGCTTGCTGGCCTGAAGGACGGGTGACTTCTCGTGCATGGCTTACCTCACTGGTGCTGAGTGCTGGGTGCTGGGTGCTGTGGTACGAGTCCTATGGGTTGCAGTGGCCCCATGGGGCCCGTCTCCGCCTATCGCTTCGTCCCCGCGGTGTCCTTGAACAGCGCCGACACCGACTGGTTGTTGTGGATCCTGAAAATCGCCTCGCCGAGCAGCTTGCCGACCGACAGCTCGACGAGCTTGTGCCGGATCGGGTCGCACCGCTCGCTGATCGGGATCGTGTCGCACACGACCACCTTGCCGATCGGGCTGGCCGCCAGCCGCTCGACCGCGGGCCCGACGAGCACCGGGTGCGTCGCCGCGGCGACGATCTGCTTCGCCCCCTTGTCGGCCAGCAGCGCCGCCGCCTCGCACACCGTGCCGCCGGTCGAGATCATGTCGTCGAACATCAGCACGGTCTTCCCCTCGACCGAGCCGATCAGGTTCCCGATCGTCACCTTCGACCCCGAAACCCGCCGCTTGTTGATGATCGCCAGGTCCCCGCCCAGCAGGTTCGCGATGCTCTCCCCCACCTTGACGTTGCCCACGTCCGGGCTCACCACGCACAGGTCGGGCATCCGCTCGCGC